>CAYTTF010000001.1:0-6592 GCA_964440665.1 uncultured Myxococcales bacterium
ACCTTCATCGACGAGTACTTCACCGCCGACTTCTGCGAGCGGAACAAGTTCTTCTCGTTCTCGCTCAACGACCGCAGCGGCAACTACGAGATCGATTCGCGGGAGTTCGAGAAGATCAAGCACAAGATGCTCTTCTCGCTAACCAACTTTGGCGACCCGTTCATCTTCGTGGAGGACGCCAATCACGACAACCGGGGTGAGCTTCTGATCCGCCACCGCCACGAGGGGACCGATCTGGAGATGGAGCACGCCCGCGCCACCCTGGCGGCGCTGGGCCGCGTGTGGCGCCGACCGGTGAACCTGATCACCGTCGTCGAAGGGAAACAGAAGCTCTTCCGCTTCGACGGCAAGGAACAGACCGAAAAGACGCTGGGAAGCTAGGCGTCACGGGCTGAACATGCGAGTCATCGATTGAACGATGTTTCGGGAATGGCGCCCGCGTCCGCGTAGAGGGCGTCGAGATCGAGGGTGCAGCGCACCGCCTCCAGGTGCACCGTGCTCCCCGATCCGACGATGGTTCCTGGGAGCCAATCCTCGGCCCCTGGGCGCGCGCGGACCTCGATCTGTTTGCGATCCTGCCAGACGTAGACGACCGCTCTCAGCGATGGAATCTGGCGGTAGTGTTCGAACTTCTCGCCGAGATCGTAGTCGATCGTGCCGGGTGAGAGGATCTCGACCAGGGCGGTCGGGTTGACGACGGTGTCGGCGCTCTCGGGGTCGGTCTCCGCTGCACCGCAGACGATTGTTACGTCGGGGTAGCTCGCCAAGCCGGTGGCAAGGACGCGGATCCGCAAATCGGAGCTGTAGAGGCGGCAGCGTCCTCCGAGCTGTGCGTGCAGCGAGGCCAGCACCGCGGCCGAAAGCGCCGCATGCAGCACCGAGCCGCCGGCCATCGCGTAGATCTCCCCCGCCAGATATTCGTGTCGCACGGTGCTGATCTCTTCCACCGCGAGATAGTCCTTGAACGAATGGCGATGCAGTCGAACGGGCAAGCTCATACCGTAGCATCGGCCGGGGATCGGCGGGCGTTGCCCGAGAAGACGCGCGACCAGCCCCTGGGGTGTCGGGGGTGGACAAGAGCCATGGAGCGACCGACCGGCGGGCCGAGGTTTCGACCCCGACCGTGCATCCGCGCGAGGCCATCGGTTCGATAACTTGCGCCGTCGGGGCCGGAAGTCTATTCGATGGAGATGCGCGGACGGCTCGGCCGGCGAGGTCGTCGACGGCTCAGAATGGTGGGGCTGGGATGCGTCTTCGTCGCGGTCGCCAGTTGGGCCGGGTACCAGGCGGCGCAGCCGGGGCCCTGGCAGGCGGTCTTCGCCACCCGCGAGGGGCTGACGGGCCGGCGGTTGGCTTGCGGCGAGATCATCCGGCCCGGAGACCTGTTCGTCGCGTTGCCGCACCGCTCGGCGCTGCGAAAGAACGTCGAGCTTCGCCACGGCGTTCGCACCCTGGTTGTTCCGGTGCTCGACGTCGGTCCCTGGAACGTCGACGACGACTACTGGACGGCGGGCCGGCGACCCGCGGCCGAGCGCGGGCACGGGGCGTTCCGCAAGCCGAGCAACGAAGCCGGGATCGATCTGTCGGACGCCACCTTCGCGGCCCTGGGTCTACGCGACAACGCCACCGTCGAGTGGCGCTTCGTGCACCGAGGCTACGTCCCTCTGCCTAGGCTCGCGCTGCCGTGATCCCGCGCGGCTGGGTCTCCCTCGCTACGACGGCAGAAGGTGAAATGCCTTCCCGCGGCGTGAACGCACCGCGCTGAAGTGGCGAACGTCCAAGGTGACGATGCTGGCGGCGTCCAGTCGCTCGGCCAGCGTTACAACCGACGCGTCGGCTCCACCGAGAGGAAAATCGGCGTAGCGCTCCACCAGCTCCGCGATTCGGCGCCAGTCGTCCGGCGCCGGGGCCTCGATGTCCATGGCTTCCATGCCACGAAGAAACTGCGCTTCGACCTTCGCGCCCAGACGGTGCCCTACCAGATATGCAGCCTCGGCGACGATCAGGGCCGGGACCACGAAACGATACCTGTGGTCTTCGAGCACGGCACGACAGCGGGCGTGGTCCGCGTCGTCCTCGTCGACGACCGCATAGAGCGGGCCGGTATCAACGACGACCAGCACGGTCCCATTCCCTGGCCAGGATCTTTTCCGCGTCCCGGGCGGTGTGCCGGTGCCCGCTGCGTCCGAGGGCGGCGAACGGCAGCCGGCGGGGTTTCGTGCCGGTCAGCCCCAGAAACGATTCCACCGCGTCGCGAACGATCGCGGAGACCGAGCTGTCTCGGCGTTTGGCTTCCCGCGTGAGGATAGCGGCCAACTCCTTTGGAAGGGTGATGGTGGTGCGGAACATACTGCATACTAGCATACTCAGGCCGCCTTCGAGCCGGATCCGGCCGTGAGCCGCTCGACCTGCCGGAGGACGGCCGCGGCGTCGACGCGGCGGCGGAATGGCACCACCGGCAGGCCCGCCGGGAGATCGCCCGGCGCGCAGGCCCGGTCCTGGTCGACGCAGAGGATGCAGGCCGGCAGCTCGGCCTGCCGCAGCTTTTCGAGCTTGGTCGTCAGGTACTGCGGCGTCCAGAAACCGACGATCTCGACCAGCACCCGGCGTTCGGGATGGATGCGGTGGCGGAGGAGAAAGTCCGGGAAGATGAGCGTCGCGCCGGCCCGCACCGGCTCGGGCTCGCGGATGACGTCCCAGTCCGGCGCCAGCCGGGCGACGTCGGCGGCGAAGCGCTCTTCGAGCCTGCTGTCGAAGAGCGTCGGTGGCGCCGCGGGGAAGATCGGGTCGCCGCTGCCGACGGACACCGTCGCGAGACGGCCACGCAGCGCACAAGCCGCGCGCAGCTCAAAGCGCGCGCACCAGGCCAGGTGGGGCAGCAGCTCGGCCAGCGCGCGTCCGTAGAGCAGCGTGTGACGAAAGAGCGAGAACGGTCCCGAGATCTCCAATACGGGGCGTGGTGATTCGCCGAGGTCGCTGTCGGTGATGGTGCAGAGCAACCCGCGCAGCTTGGCCAGGCGAACGATGGGCCGCACGCCGCCCTCGACCCGCAGCTCGACGCGGGAGGCGCGCATGAGGACGGCCTGGGCGATCGCCAGATTGGTCCGCAGCGCGGCCTCGGCGGGGGTGGGCGGCGGATCCGGCGCCCGGACGGGGCGCTCGCCGGGCAGGTCGGCGAACAGCGCTTCGATCAGCGCGGCGGGCGTGATGCCGAGTCGCCCGGCCGTCTCGTCGAGGACGAACGCGGCGGGCGCTTCGCTGGCGGCGGCTGCCGCGAAGAGCTGCGCCCGCAGCTCCGCGGGTCGCGGAGGCATCGCTCGGGCCGGGCCCGGTGGCATCGCGCCGCCCGTCGAGGCGAGGCGCCACAGACGCAGCAGGGCGCGGGTGGCGGCGCGGCGCTTGAAATGCGGCGCCTCGCAGGGGAGCGGCTCGCTGAGGCGCTCTGCAAGCTCCCGCCGACGGCGGCCTTCGAAGCGCGCCATCTCGGCGAGGAGGACACGCAGCCACGGTTCGTCCTGGGGTCCCAGGAAATCGATGAACGCGCGCTCTTCGATGAGCCTAAGCGGCAGATCGCTTTCGGATAGCAAAGCTCTCCCACCTCCTTTCGGCCTGGCGAACCTCGCTCGAATGCTCGACGACCAGCTCGTAGACCAACGCGCGTTTTCCGTCGCCCGGCCGCAGCAGCCGCCCGACCCGCTGCACGTGCTCGCGCTCGCCCAGTCGCCCCGCCACGACGATTCCGACCTCCGCGTCGGGGACATCCAGCCCCTCGTTGAGCACCTGTGCGGAGACCAGCGCGCGCAGGGCGCCGTCGCGGAAGCGCGCCAACACCCGCTCGCGTTCGCCGCGTCCGATGTCGCAGGTGAGCGGCATGATCAGGTGCTCGCGCGCCACGCGGTAGGCGGTTTCGTTGTTGGCCACGAACACCAATGTCCGCTGGGCGCGGTGGCGGCCGAGCAGGTGGGCCAGTGCCTCGCGCTTGCGCCGGGGGAACGCCAGGATCCGACGGGCGCGCCGCCAGGCCGCGATCCCACGGCGGCCTTCGTCGGTGCGCGCGGCCTGGTGCAGGAAATCTTCCCACGCCCCTGCCAGGTGATTGCCCTCGAACGCCCGGCGCGCTTGCCGATAGACCTCCCAGAGCGCGTCGTGCTCGCGCCGCTCGTCGGGATCCAGCGTCAAGCGCCAGGTGATCCGTTCGAGCGGCGCGAGGTACCGTCCGGCCAGATCCCCGATCGTTCGCTCGAACACCACCGGGCCAACTAGAGTGGCCAGACGTCTGGCGGCCGGGCCGAGCGCCGGCGGCGTCGCCGTGAGCCCCAGCCGCAGCGGCGCGATCGACATTTCCAGGGTCTCGTCCCGCGTCCCCTGTCCGAAGTGATGGGCCTCGTCCACGATCAGCAGACCGAACTTGTCGCCGAGGCTGGCCATGTGGTGGTAGGCGCTGGCGAAGGTCGCCACGGTCACCGGCCCGACCGCGCGCGCACCGTCGCCGAATTGGCCGATGGGTCCGTCCCAGATCGCGGCCAGTGCCGAGGTCCACTGCGCGAGCAGCGCGCGCGTCGGCACCAGGCAGAGGCAGGGCGTGCGCGTGGTCGCGATCGCGTGCAGCGCGATGCGCGTCTTGCCGCTGCCGGTGGGGAGCACCACCAGACCGCGGCGTCCACGCTGGCGCCAGGCGGCCAGCGCCGCGTCCTGATAGGGCCGCAGCTCGAGGGGACGAAATTCGGACGGTGGCGTGAGATCCGGACAGGGCTGCGCGGCGATCCGGACGCCCCGACGGCGGAGCTCCGACGTGATCGCGTAGCAGAGCCTCGCGGGCGCGCGGTACCCGCCGATCCGCGCGTCCCACAGAACGCCGGCAATCTTGCCGACATCGATCCCGGCCGGCAGATCGGCCAGATCTGCCAAGAGGAGCGTTCCGCGATCGAAGACCAGGCGCACGGGTCGTTGCAATTGCGAACGCCGTGCCAGATTGGGGCGGCGCCTGGACCACCTGGGTGGTCCGGCGCGACAACAGCCGGTGATCCGCGCTAAAACCGACTCCGATGGCCGACCTGCCGAAGAGCTACGAGCCCGCCGAGATCGAACCCCGCTGGTACGCCGAATGGATGGCGCGCGGATACTTTCACGCCGACGCCACCGCGCCCAAGGCGCCGTTCACGATTGTCATCCCGCCGGCGAACGTCACCGGGTCGCTGCACATCGGGCACGCGCTCGGCGACACGATCGAGGACATCTTCACCCGCTGGCGGCGGATGGCGGCCTACAACGCCATGTGGTTGCCCGGCACCGACCACGCCGGGATCGCGACGCAGATGGTGGTCGAGCGCGAGCTGCGCGAAAAGGAGGGGAAGAGCCGGCACGACATCGGACGGGAGGCTTTCGTCGAGCGCCTGTGGGACTGGCGCACGCGAACCGGCGATCGGATCCTCGACCAGCTCAAGAAGCTCGGCTGCTCGCTCGACTGGGAGCGGACCGTCTTCACGATGGACCCCGGCTACTCGGCGGCCGTCATCGAGGCCTTCGTGCGCTTGCACGAAGAGGGCCTCATCTATCGGGCGCGCCGCCTCATCAACTGGTGCACGTCCTGTCGCACGGCCCTTTCGGATCTGGAGGTTGACTACGACGAGGGGACGCAGGGCGAGCTGTACGAGTTCGCCTATCCGCTCGCCGACGGTGCCGGCGAGGTGGTGGTGGCCACCACCCGGCCCGAGACGATGCTGGGCGACACCGCCGTCGCCGTCCACCCGGACGATCCGCGACACGCCGCGAAGATCGGCAAGCTGGTGCGGCATCCTTTTACAAAGCGCGACTTTCCGATCATCGCCGACCCGATCCTAGTCGATCCCAAGTTTGGAACGGGCGCGGTGAAGGTGACGCCGGCGCACGATCAGAACGACTTCGAGACCGGGCAACGCCACGACCTGCCGATGATCTCGATCTTCGACGATACGGGGACGGTGAACGCCGAGGGCGGACCGTTCGCCGGTCTCGACCGCTTCGCCGCGCGCAAGGCGGTCAAGGCGCGGCTCAAAGAGCTGGGTCTCGAGCGCGGGTCGAAGCCGCACGTTCACGCCGTCGGCCATTGCCAGCGCTGCGCCACCGTCGTCGAGCCGATGGTGTCGACCCAGTGGTTCGTCAAGATGGAACCCCTCGCCAAACCGGCGATCGAGGCGGTCGAGCAGGGGAAGACCAAGTTCGTTCCCGAGAGCTGGAACAAGACGTTTTTCCATTGGATGCACAACATCCGCGACTGGTGCATCTCGCGTCAGCTGTGGTGGGGACACCGCATCCCGGCCTGGTACTGCGCCAAGTGTAGCGAGGCCACCGTGGCGAGGACCGCGCCCGGCGCCTGCGGAAAGTGCGGGGGCACCGCGCTGACCCAAGACGAGGACGTGCTCGACACCTGGTTCTCGTCCTGGCTGTGGCCGTTCGCGGCCCTCGGCTGGCCGAGCGACACCCGCGAGCTCAAGACCTTCTACCCGACCAGCCTGCTCGACACCGGCTACGACATCCTCTTCTTCTGGGTGGCCCGCATGCTGATGGCGGGCCTGCACTTCATGAAGAAGGTCCCCTTCCGCACCGTCTACTT
>CAYTTF010000001.1:6692-40054 GCA_964440665.1 uncultured Myxococcales bacterium
TGCTGATGGCGGGCCTGCACTTCATGAAGAAGGTCCCCTTCCGCACCGTCTACTTTCACACGATGGTGACGGACGAAAAGGGCGAGAAGATGTCGAAGACCAAGGGGAACACCATCGATCCCCTGAGCGTGATCGACAAGTACGGCGCGGACGCGTTGCGCTTCGCGCTCGCCTGGCTGACCACCCACGCGACCCAGGGCAAGAACATCAAGCTCGCGATGTCCAACGTCGAGGACGCGCGCCGCTTCGCCAACAAGATCTGGAACGCGACCCACTTCGCCCTCATGAACCTGGAGGGCTACGACGCCGACCGCTTCGCCGATCGGATCGCCGACGGTCCCGACGGCGCCGAGCTGGATTTGCCCGAGCGCTGGATCCTCTCGCGCGTGCAGCGGGTGGCCGAGGAGGTCGACGGCGCGCTAGAGGAATACCGGATCGCCGACGCCGCGCAGGCCGCCTATCACTTTCTGTGGGACGAGCTGTGCGCCTGGTACATCGAGCTCGCCAAGGTGAGCTTCGCGCGCGTGGGCGACGACGCCGACGCCCGCAACAAGATTCAGGGGACGCTGGTCACGGCGCTCGAGACCGCGATGCGCCTGCTGCACCCGTTCATGCCGTTCCTCACCGAGGAGATCTGGCAGCGGCTCCCCAAGCCGTCCGGCGTCCCGCAGAGCATCATGATCACGCTCTACCCGGTGCGCGACGTGCGCTTCCACGACGACGCCTCGGAGGGATCGATGGCGCTCGTGCAGAAGATCATCGTCGCGATTCGCGCCATTCGCGCCGAGCGCAACATCGCCTCGTCGGTGCGGCTCAAGGTTCTCCTGGCGGTGACCGACGACTACAAGAAGACCATCCTCGAGGGCTACAAGGCCATCATCGCGGAGCACGCCCGCTGCAGCGAGGTGCGGGTGCGGCGCTCTGGGGCCAGCTTCTCGGGTGAGTTCGTGCTCAGCCAGACGGCGATGACCATGGCCGGCGACGTCGAGGTGATGGTCCCACTCGAGGGTCTGGTCGACAGCCAGGCCGAGCGTGCCAAGCTGGAAAAAGAGAGGGCCAAGCTCGAAAAGGATGCGGGGCACCTGAGAAGAAAACTGGCCGATCCGAACTTCGTCAACCGGGCGCCGATCGAGGTGCTCGACAAAGACCGCGCCCGCCTGGCCGAGCTCGATGAGGCGATCGCCAAGCTCGACGTCGCGCTACTGCGGCTCGGCCCCGCCTGATTCGTCCCCGGCGGCTGGCGCCCCCTCGGTCGGCGTCGGATTGCCCGCCGGCGCCGCGTGTTGCCCCTTGCGCCGTGTGGGTCGCTTCTTGGGGGGCGGTTTGACGGCCGGTGCGACCGGTAAGTCCTGATTGGGCAGCGGCACGGGCAGAGCCGGCTTGGCCGCCGGCGGCGAGGCGAGCAGCGCGGGCAGGTAACGGTGGCCGGTCCACACCGCGGCCCCCACCAGCAGGGCGACGCCCGCGGCGAGCACGAAGACCTTCGCCCGTCCGCGAAAGCGAGCACGGGCCAGCCGCCCCTGTTCCGCGCGCAGAACCTTCTCCAGGCGCCGCGCACCCGAATCGGATCGCCGCTTCACCGCCTCCTCGACGTCCGGAATCGGCTCGTCCATCGACGTCTCGGCGGGGCGGGGGGCGGTGGTTCTGGGCCCGGTCCTGGACCCGGAGCTTGAGCCGGTGCCGGACCCGGACCCGGAGCGCGTCCCCGTGCCCGTGCGCGTCCCCGTGCCCGTGCCCGTGCCGGTGCCGGTGCCGGCTCCCGTGCCGGTTCCCGGTGAAGAACCGGTCACCGCGACCGTGTGCCCGTCCCCAGTTTCGACGACGACCAAAGGATCCTCGTCGGGCAGGAACAGCCCGTGAAGAAGCTTCGACAGCTCGCGGCTCGAATAGCGCGCGGCGATGAGGGTCCGCTCGAGATCGCTCGCCATCTCGGCGGTGCTCTGGTACCGCAGCTCGGGATCCATCTCGAGTGACCGCATGACGATTCGATCCAGCTCGCGCGGGATCCCGGCGTTCAGCGCGGAGGGCGGCACGACCGTCTGCGACAGGAGCTGGCGCATGCGCGTGATGTCGTTCTTGGCCTGAAACAGCCGGCGGCCGGTCAGCATCTCGTGGAACACCACGCCCAACGCGAAGACGTCGGCCCGCGAATCGAACGGGCGCACGTTGATCTGCTCCGGCGACAGGTAGCTCACCTTTCCCTTGATGAGCCCCTTTTTCGCTTCCTCCTCGGCGAACGAAGCCGCGCGGGCGATGCCGAAATCGAGGATCTTCACGGTGCCGTTGTAGGCCAGCATGATGTTGGTGGGTGAGATGTCCTGGTGGACGATCTCGAGCGGCACGCCATCGGGTCCGTGCAAGGTGTGCGCGTAGTCGAGCCCGATGCAGATCTGGCGGGCGATGTCGGCCGCGACCAGGTACGGCATCGCGCGTTGCTCGCGCCGCAAGGTGGTGAGCGCTTCCCGCAGGGTCACCCCCTGCACGCTCTCCATGGCGATGAAGTACGCCCCGTCGGCCTCCCCGAATTCGTAGATCTGCACGATGTTCGGGTGCAGGAGCAGCGCGGAGATCTTCGCCTCCCGGATGAACATCGTCTTGAAATCGCCGGTGCCCGACAGACGCGGCAGGATTCGCTTCAAGACCAGCTCGCGCTCGAACCCCTCGGGCCCGGTCATGAGGGCGCGGTAAACCTCCGCCATGCCGCCTTCGCCGATGCGACCGAGGAGTCGATAGCGGCCAAAGGTGGTGGGCGCCGCGGCGGTCTTGGGCCGGGGCTCGCCTGGGTCGTGCGGTGACACCGGCGGCTTCATCGGCAGGTTGGCCACATGACGTTAAAAACGCCCATCCGCCAGACAGCTTCCCATATTGGCCGAGATCAAGGCAGGGCACCGCCATCGATCCAGGCGGTCAGCGTGGCGAGCTGGTCCTGGGTGAGGGGATCGCCCGGCGGCTCACGCTGCCCGAGGGTGGTCGGGATGGGCCCACCGCCGGCCGTCGCGGGGAGGACCTTCCGGAGCAGATAGCTGCGCGCGGAGTCGCCGGGCTCGACCAGCCGGAGGCTGCTCACTTCCCGTGAAGGGACGTCGACCAGCGCGTTTCGAACCTCGGGGGCGCACAGCGACAGACCGGATGCCGGCGCGGCCAGGCAGCCGCCGCTGGCGTCGGCGTGGCAGCTGCCGGCGCAGTGGCCGTCCAGGATCGGCTGCACGTCGGCCAGCGTCGGCGCGGGGGCGGGCGGGTCGTCCACCGGCCCGTCGCCGGTCATGAAGCTGATGAGCCGGAACGGGCCCGAACATCCGGCCAGCGAGGCCACGCCGGGGAACACGCTGGCGGTGTACCCCAGAAGCGGCACCAGCGAGCCGATCGGCTTCATGGTCGCCGTCTTGGATGCGAGGTCGACCCGATAGGTCTCCGGAACGCGGAACACGCCGGTGGTCAGCAACATGCTGGTGGTCTCCACCGTGTCGGGATCCGGGTAGTCGGAGAAGCGGATCTTGATGACCAGGTTGGTCGGGGCCCCGGCGCTGTCCACGGCCGGCGAAGAACCGGTCACGACCATTGGCACGCAGACACCCGGGTAGGGGCTCGTATCCGTCGGGTAGCTGCAGCCGGCCGCCAGCAGGCAGGCCGCCGCCAGGCCCGCCGCCGCTGGCAGGCCCAAGGAGAAGACCGACCGCCCGAGCCGCAGCCGCCGCTCAGCTCTCGCTGTAAAGGCGGATCTGCTCGCGAACGACGTCGTCGGTGATCCCGGTTCGCAGGTAGTCCTGCAGGCAGTCCGCGAGGGTGACGACCATATCGTCGACGCCGCGGTCCTCGACAAGCTTGCCGAGCAGCTTTCGTCCTTCCGGGCTATCGTCCTCACGCAAGAAATCCCGCACCATGGCCAGGGTGAGATCGCCTGAGAAGTCGATTATCGCGTGATCGAGCAGATAGGCGATCAGTTGTTTCACCGGGGTACCTCCAGAAGGGTAGGGTGCTGTTGAGGAAAAATAACGGGTTGCTCATATCGCGGATAAACTCGCGGCGCAAGACATGCGCGTGATTGACCAGCCGAAGACGAGTTGCTACGGTCGAGTCGCATTGCGCCGAAACATCCTCGCGGGAACCCTGAAAGGGTTCCCGTACCCTCCCGCGAAGGACTCCGCTCGGCTAAGCCGAGCTTCGTCCACGCGATCGCTCCTGTTGTTGGTTCTCGCGGTTGGGTCGGAGTTGGCGGCGGGTTGTGGGCCGGTGGAGTACATCAATCAGGTCGGCAACAAGGCGGCCTCGGCGGTCTCCGCGGCGAAGCTGGCGCAGTCGGATCGCTATGCCCCGTACGAGTACACCGCAGCCGAGGAGTATCTGCACAAGGCACGCGAAGAGGCCGGGCACGCCGAATACGGGGACGCCATCGAATACGGCCGCCGGGCCGAAGAGCTGGCCAACCAGGCCCGCGCGATCACGGTGGAGCGGCTCGCGAAGGACGGGAACGCGGCGGCCAGGTACAAGCCAAAGAGCCAGAACGAAGAGCCCGGAGCGGCCGACGAGGATCCCGCGACGGCAGCCGCCAAACAGCGGGCGCGCGAGCGCGCGGGAAAGACGGCCCCCGAGTGACGGAGAGGGTCTGTTTCCCGCCGGTCGCTCCTCGGGCGGCCTTGGCGGGGGCGCTGGTCCTGCTCGCCACGCTCGGCGCAGCGGGCTGTGCGGGCGTGCAGCTGGAATCCAACGTCCACGAGGTGCGCAGCATCGCCAAGGAGGCGCGGGACAATGGCGCCTACCAGTGCGCGCCGCGCGAGCTGGCGCTGGCGGAGACACACGTCGAGTTCGCCCAGCGGGAGCTGGATCAGGGCGACTACTTCCGCGCGCGCGACCACGTCCAGATCGCCGACCGCAACGCGCGCGCCGCCTTCCGCCTGTCGCCGCGCGACAAGTGCGCGGCGCCGACCGCCCCGGGCGACCGCGATCACGACGGCATTCTGGACAATGTCGACAAGTGCCCGGACCAGCCGGAGGACAAGGACGGCTTCGAGGACGCCGATGGCTGCCCCGATCCCGACAACGACAAGGACGGGATTCTCGACGCGGTCGACAAGTGCCCGAACGAGCCGGAGGACAAGGACGGCTTCGAGGACGCCGACGGCTGCCCGGATCCCGACAACGACACGGACGGGATCCTCGACGCGGTCGACAAGTGCCCGAATGATCCGGAGGACAAGGACGGCTTCGAGGACGCCGATGGCTGCCCCGATCCGGACAACGACAAGGACGGCGTGCTCGACACGGCGGACAAGTGCCCGAATGAGCCGGGGCCGCCCGACAACGACGGCTGCCCGAAGAAGTTCGAGCACATCGTGGTCACCCAGGAGAAGATCGAGCTCAAGCAGAAGATCTTCTTCGATACCAATAAGACCACCATCCAGCCGCGCAGCTTCTCGCTGCTAGACGAGATCGCCAGCGTGCTCAAATCGCGGCCCACCATGACGGTTCGCATCGAGGGTCATACCGACGTGAGAGGGACGCACGCGCACAATATGTTGCTGTCGGCGGGCCGCGCGGAGTCCGTGCGACAACATCTAGTAGGGCTGGGGATCGATCCGTCGCGGATGGACGCGAAGGGATTCGGCCCCGACCAACCCATAGAGACCAACAAGACGGCGGCGGGGCGGGAGAAGAATCGGCGTGTGGAGTTCTTCATCACGCAGCAATAAGAGGAAACAGAAGCAATGATCCGTTCCCAGCACATCGCATTGCTCTCGATCTCGCTCGCCTGCGTTGGCGCGGTCGTTCTGCCCGCCGGCCCCGCCTTCGCGCAGGATCAGGCGGTGGTCGACAAGCTCGTTCAGATGAACAAAAAGGCGCTCGGCGACTACGACACGCTCGAGTGGGATACCGCCAAGCGGACGCTGCTGGACGCGCTGGTCGCCGGGAAGAAGGCCGGGCTCGACGACCACCCGATCATGGCGCGCACCTACATTCATCTCGCCGCGGTCTACCTCACGGGGTTCAAGGATCGGGCGAAGGCAATGCAGAGCTTCGCCCGGGCGCTCGAGATCGACCCGACGATCCAGCTCTCCAAAGGAATCGAGACCGGCGAGGTCAGCGCGGCCTTCGCCGAGGCGCAGCGCAAGGCCGGCGGTGGAGGCAGCGCCGGAGGCGGGGACAGCGCACCCCCGCCATCCTCGAAGCGTCGCAAGAAAGGTCCGGTCATGGAAGGCGACACGCCGCCGCCCGAGCATGCCCGTCGCAAACCCGGAACCGACGAGGACGACGACGACGGGGGTGAGCCCGATCTTCCCGCCCACATCGGGGCGCTCGATTGCCCGACGCCCGACGAGGCCATCATCGACAAGCCGCTCACGCTCCGTTGCGCGCTGGCGCCCAGCCTTCCGGTGGCCAGCGTTTTCCTTCTCTACCGCGCGCCCGGGAAGGAGGACTACACCGAAGTCGCCATGACCAAGACCCCCAAGGGCTGGTTGCAGGCCAAGGTTCCCAAGAAGGCCGTCGACGGAAAGTCGTTCCAGTTTTATTTCGAGGGGCGGAACGCCGCCGGCAAGCCGGTCGTCGCCAACGGCGGCGCCGATAGCCCGAACATCATCCTGGTGGTCGAGAAGGAATCGCAGCACGAGGTCACCAAGGCCAAGTCGGGCGATGAAGAGGATGAAAACCCGCTCGAGGATCAGTCGGAGGGCGGGTCGCGTAGCCCGCGCCTGCACCTCGGCCACATCGACAAGGCGCGCGAGGGGCTCGACACCCGCTTCGGCAAGCGCAAATGGTGGATCGGGCTCGGGCTCGGCTCCGGTTATGGCTACGCGAAGGGCAACGGGTTCGAGGCGGTCAACAAATCGCCCGACCCAGCGTTCCACATGCTGCAGGGCGAATTCGTGCCGGGCCTGGCTTGGGCGGGTCTCGGCCACCTGGCGCCGGAGGTCGGTTACCAGGTCAGTCCCGACATGGCGCTGGCAGTGGAAGGGCGCCTCCAATGGACGGGGCAGCCCGCGAAGTACTCGCAGTTCGCCGCCCAGGGCGCTATCGGCGTGCTGGCTAAGTTGGTGCTATTCACCAAGCAATCGCAGCTCCGCTTCTTCGGATCGGCGCTGGCCGGCGGAGGCCAGTTTCGGATGGTGGTGTATCCGGCTGCGGGACAGGCCATGGACTCCGACTTCAAGGACACGGTTGTCGGCGGTTTCATCCTGGCGGGCCTTGGAGGCGGCCTCAACTACGAGGCCACCAAGGCGGTATCGCTGGTCGCCGAGATGAACGCCCTGGCCGGCCTTCCGACCTTCTCCGTCGTCCTCGACCTCAACCTGGCTCTACAGATCAACATCTACTGATTTCGTTCTTGTGGCGGGATCCGCGCTGAGAAGGGCGACGATCAGGTCGCGCCAGCTCGGGGGGTGCGACGCGAGGAGAGCGCGCTTGTCCGCGGCGAAGGCTTCGCCGGCGGAGCCGCGCACCAAGCTGGCGTGGCTGCGCAGCGGCTGTCCGACGCTCATTTCGAAGAGGACCGCGCCGACAGCGTAGAGATCGGTGGCGGGCGAGCTGGGCGCGCCGCGAAACTGTTCGGGCGCCAGGTAGAGGGGCGTTCCCCCGGCGTCGGTGGCGCGCGCCGCGCCGACCAGCTCGGCGGTGCCGAAATCGGCGATCACGACCTGCCCGGGGGCCCGCAGGAGCAGGTTCGATGGTTTGAGATCCCCGTGCACGATGCCGCGCCCGTGCAGGTAAGCCAGCGTGCCCAGGACCGCGCGAGCCGTCGCGGTGAGCTCCGCCGCCTCGAGCGCGCCGGCGCGCTCGCGCAGACGGGTGCGCAAGGTTCCGCCCGGGATCCATTCCATCGCCAGCGCGTGCGCGGCCTCGTCGACGTCGTAGATCGCGACCGCGCCCGGATGGCGGATCGCGGCGGCCAGGCGCGCCTCGGCGAAGAATCGCCGCAGGGAATCGGACCGCCGCGCGTCCGCGAGCTGCGGGTGCAGGACCTTGAGCGCGACCAACAGATCGAGCGCTTCGTCTCGTGCCAGGTAGACGGTCGCCGTGGCGCCCCGTCCGATCTCGCGCAGCAGTCGAAAGCGAAGGGTCTCGACCCCCTCCGGGGAGACCAGCGTTTCGGCGCGATCGGGCCGACCATCGTCCTCGAGGCCCGCGCCGCCACCGGCCGGACGGAGACGCGTGAGGTGGGCGCGCGCCTGGGCGTCGTCGATATCGTCGGCGAGGAGGCGTTCCCAGCGCAGAGCCGCGGACGTGAGCGCACCCTCCGCCTCGTCGATCTCGGCCAGCGCTCGCTCCGCTTGCCGGCCGACCGAGCTGCCGGCCTCGGCGCCCGCGCCGTCGAAGGGTATCAGCGCCTCTCGGGCGGCGGCGCGCTCGCCCGAATCGAGGAGCAGCCGCGCAAAACGGAGCCGCGTGGGGCCGTCCCCGGGATGGCGCTCGAGGTGGGTGCGCAGCGCGACGGCGGCCCCCACCAGATCGCCGGCCGTCTCGGCCCGATCGGCTTCGGCCAAAAAACGAGACGGGGTGTCGGCACGCGTCCCCCCGGCGCTCATTGCACCTCGAGGCGCAGCCCCGCGCTAGGGACCTCGATGACGTCGCCGTGCAGCAGATCGCAGCTGGGACCGATGAAGTGACCGTCGACCCGGACGGCCAGATCCGGCCGCCGCTGCAGGCGAACGTGCTGGTTCGCGATCTCGAGGGCGAGCCCTTCGGCGGACGGAAACAGCCTCACCAGTGACAGCGGTGCGGCGCCGACCAGCGCCCGCAGGCCCCGATCGAGGCCGCTCGACCCCTCGAACGAAACAGCGACGGGCGTCGCCTGGAATCGAAGCCGGGTGGTAGGTCCGAGCGCGAGGTCGCCGGCGCCCCGCAGCGGGAACGCGACGCCGGCCTCGAGGCGCGCGCCGCCGAGGGCGATCCCCCCGCGGGAGCCGGCGTCCTCGATCTGAACGCCGCCGTCGCCGGCGGCGAGGAGCGCGTGGCGCCGCGAGACGGACGGATCGCGCAGCGGGATGCCCGCGGCGGGATCTCGCCCGATCTCGCTCGGAAGCACCGCCAGGCGGAGCCAGGGCTCGCCCGGCGCGCGCAGGCTCACCGCGCGGCCGCGACAAAGGCGGCTCTCGATGACGGCGGCCCGCTGGCGCACGGTGGCGGCCTCCTCGACGCCGGTCAGGACTGCGATCGCGGCCAGGGCGCGGACCCGCTCGCCTGCGATGAGCAGCTCCTCGAAGCGCCGCAGCAGATCCCCCGCCCCGCGTCTGGCCGTCGCCTGCTGCTCCTCGCGCGCATGCGCCGCTTCCATGCGCTCGAGATCGCCCAGCGCCCCCCAGGCGTCGGCCGCCCGGATGTCGGCGCCGAGCTCCTCGTAGGCCAGCGCCGCCCGTCGGTGATCGCCGCCGAGATCGAAGAAGTCGGCGGCCCGCTCGAGCGCCCGCCGCTCCGCCGCGGCGAGCGGGGGGTGCGCGGTGCGCGCGAGCAGCGTCTCGGCGACCGCCAGACGCAGGGCGCGCAGCTCATCGGCCCGCGACCCGCGCGGGGGCTTGGCCGTCGCCAGCGCGGCCAGCGCGTCGCCGATCAGGCGGGCGGCTGCGTCGAGGTCGGGCAGGGCCGCGTGCGCGAGCTCGTCTCCGCCGCCGATCGAGACGAACAGCGCCGTGAGCGTGTTCCACGACCGTTCGCGCACCAGGCGCTCGATCGCGGCGACCAGTGTCGATGTCGCCGGGGGAGGATCGAGCCCTGGGCCCTTGTTTCGGGCGCTCACCCCCCGATGCTAACAGAGAGTCGGCGGGGGGATCGGCGGTTGGGGGTAGACTCCAGGGATGCTCCAGCGGATTGCGCTCGGGCAGGTCCGGTTCAACCTGCCGGGGCTGGTGGCCGACGCGCGGGGCGTCGCGGCGGGGCGACAGACGGTCGCCCGCTTTGCGGCCATCGACCGCCTGGTCTCGTTCCTGCGCCTGCTCTCAGCCGAGCAAAGTCTCGACGATTTCCAGCCGGGCATGCGCATCGTTTACGTGCGCGGTGGCGCCGGGACGCGCGAGGCGATCGTGATCCTGCCCGCGACGTCGGCCGAGCTCGGCGACGTGGTCGCGCACGCGGTCCGGCTCGCGGGCGGTCAGGCCTTCACCGGCGCCGGAAGGCATTTCGTGCAATTTCGGGATGCGCGCGCGCCGCTCGGCTACGACGTGACCGCGCTCCACGACGAGGCCGGCGAGCTGGTCCTCTATGGCGCCGAGCAGACGGTCTCCTATCGGATCGAAAACGAGCTGCCGCTGACGAAGCTGCTCTTGCGGCTGTCGCTGGTACGCGTTTCGGGACAGGCGGCGGGATTTCCCGATGGGCCGGTCTATCTGACGGCACGGCGCGGATTGGGTGCGGTGGTAGCCGGCTATCTCCACCGGGCCAGCGGGCGCGCCCAGGGTCGAGGCGTCTCCGAGCCCGCGCTGCGCGCCGCCGCGACCCTCTGCGAGACGGCCGCGGCCAGCGCGTTCTCTCCCGCGGCGACCTTCTGGTTGTTCCGGATCGAGCACCCTGCCGCGCGGCTCTTTGGGCTGCTCTCGAAGACGCCCGGGTTGGATCTCTATCTGCCGGTCGCCGACAACGTTTTGGTGTCGGCCGGATATCGCCACCCGATCCACCTCGAGTCTTGTCGCGCGAGCTTTCCGGCCGACCGGCTGTTTCTGTTTTCTCCGAGCGGGGTCACCGAGGTGATGCCTCCGCCGAGGCTGGCGGCGATCGAGGACGTCATCCGGATCCGCGCGCCCGCCTTCGAATCCGCACTCCGCCAGGAGGCCGCGCCGGTCGCGCGCCCGGATCTGGCGGTCGCGCTCCGGCTCGAGCCCTCCGGCGGCGCCGGCCGGCCGGTGGCGGCGCTGGTGCCGTGGGCGCAGGTGGCGTGGCTGCAGCGGCTCCTCTATGCGCTTCCCCCCACGACGCTTCGCAGCTACCGCGTCGCGCTCCTCGGCCGCGGGGTGCTGGTGCGGGCGACCGAAGCGCTCGACGGTCTCCCCTTCGGCGCGCTCTACGAGCTCGGGGCACCCGATGTCCTCGTCCCGGTGGGGACGCGCCTGCGCCCGGCGGTTTCGCCGCAGATCTTGTCGGAGCGGCTGGGCGCGACCGGTGGCGCGATGGTGCTATTCCCGGATCGCGCCGCCGCACCGGTCCGGATTCTCTCCGAGGCGATCGGGCCGCTCGATGAGCGATTGCTCGCGGCGCTCGAGCCGGCGCTGGCGAATCTGGAATCGCTCGGGGCGCCGCCGCGACCACCCCAGGATCCCGTGGAGATCGAGAACGATCCACTCGGGCCGATGCCGCTGTGGGGGCTCGCCCGGCCGCCGTAGATGCCGCGTTCTTTCGTCTCCCAGTTCCTCCTGCCGCTCTGCCGCGGCGGCGCCCTGCACGTCGGTCGACCGCTCGGAGAGCGCGCTTTCGCCCGCCTGCTGGCGCTCGCCGCCGCGGACAGGCCCCGGCAGGGCGATGGAATGGTTCCCGATCCTTTTATGGCGCTCGCCGCCGCCCGGCGTGAGCTCGCGGCCCGTCATCTCCCGACCCTCGCCGCGCCGCCGCTCGACGAGATCACGGTCCGGTTGGGGGCGGCGCTGCACAATCTGCTGGCGCTCGGACACCCGGACCTGGCCGGTCCCGGCCTGGCGCGGCGGCAAGCGCGAATCGCGGATTCGGCGCTGGCGCTGGCGGCGGTGGTGGCGCCCCAGTCGGCGCGCGAGACGGTGAACCGCCATTCGCTGCTCGCCCGCCTGCCCGAGATCGTTCGGGTGGACAGCACGGTCCGCTACTGGATCGGGCGGCAGATCTTCGTGGGACAGACACCCCCGCGCCGGGTGACGGCGCTGCCGGCGCTGCGGCGGGTGCGGGTGGATCGGACCCGCCGGAGCTGGCTGCGCGAGATCGGTATTCCGGCGGTGGGCCGGCGCGCGTTCCTTGCGCTGAGCGCCGCGAGCCCCCTCGGCGAAGCGCTCGATCCGCTGCGCCTCGATCCCCCCATCGGCTGGGGACGGATCCTGCCGATCCTGCGTTTCCCCGGGATCGCGCGGGTGGTGGCGGGCGGCGCCGTCGAGCTCGGCGTCGATCGCGCGGGCGATGCGCTGGCGGGCGCCCTCTACCGCTTCGCCGGATTCCACGATCCGCCTTTCGGGTTGCCGGCCTCGAGCGAATCGGTGGCCTTCGCCCTCACGTTCCTCGCGCACCTGGTCTGGTTGGATGTCTTGTTCGGCGCGGGGCCGGAAGACGCCAGCGCGGGCCACGCGCAGCGTAGGGTGGGCCATCCCGAGCGTTCGATGGCCGAGGTGAAGCGTTCGAGTCAACCCGAAGGCGCCGCCGACGCGGGCCTGGAGCTGGCGGTGGTGCTCACCGCCGCCGCGCGGGCCCGTCCGTCGTTGGTTTGGCCCGCCGACGTCCCTCGGACCGGCGATCTGGGGCGGGCCTTCCGCGCGCGTCTGGACGCGATGGCCGCACGGGCCGACGCCGGTGGCGCCTCGAACCTGGCCGCGGCGACGGGGATCGCCGAATTCGCGCTGGCGCCCGCCGGCCGACCCCTCGCGCTATGATAGCCGGGCATGACGGCCAGTGATCCCGCCCCCGCGCCTCGGCTCGCGCCCCTCGACGCGGAGGCGCTGCGCATCGGGCAGAAGCTCCGCGAGGTCGGGCGGGCCCTCGACGCCCGTTACCTCGACAAAGCCGAGCTGGTGCGCCTCCTGCTGGTCACGTTGGTCGCGGGCGAGCACATGCTCATCGTCGGGCCCCCGGGGACGGCCAAGTCGGCCCTGGTGCGGCATCTCGCCCGCCTCATCGACGCCCGCTACTTCGAGTACCTGCTCACCCGATTCTCGGAGCCCAACGAGATCTTCGGGCCGATCGACATCAAGGCCTTTCGGGAAGGGACCTACGTTCGCCGTGTCGAGGCGATGCTGCCCGACGCCGACATCGTTTTCCTCGACGAGATCTTCAAGTCGAACTCGGCCATTCTCAATGCGCTGCTCAGCATCCTGAACGAGCGGCGGTTCTTCACCGGCTCGCGCAGCATCCGGGTGCCGCTCTCGTCGCTCTACGGCGCCACCAACGAGGTGCCCAACGACGATGCCTTGAGCGCGGTGTTCGATCGATTCTTGGTCCGCGCCTCGTCGGAGAACCTCGACAGCTTCCACTTTCACGGCCTCATCGAACGGGGACTCGCCGCCGAGGTCGAGGCGCTCGCCGGCGGTCTCGAGGCGGTGGCCCAGCCGCTCATCACGCTGGCCGAGCTGCGCACGCTGCAGGCCGGGCTCGCGCGGCAGTTGCATTTTCCCGAGGAGTTTTTGGCGCGTTACAAGGGCTTGGTGTTTCAGATCCGCTCCGAGGGCGTGACGTTGTCCGACCGGAGGGTGGTCAAGCTTCTCAAGCTGTTTGCCGCCAGCGCGCTGGTCGACGGGCGGCCCACCGTCAACGACGGCGACTTCTTCGTGCTCCGCCACGTCTGGAACAGCGTCGACCAGATCGCGCTCGTCGACGACATCGTGGGCCCGGTGCTCGAGCGGCACCGGGTCCAGCATCCGGAGGCGCGTCCGGCCGACGCGGGCGCCCGCGATCTCGACGGGATCCTGGCCGAGCTGGGCGTCATCCGCGGACTCTTGCTGGGCGGGACGCCGCTGTCGGACGTGCAGCTCTTTTCGCAGCTTCGCAACCTCCAGGAGATTCGCGCCGCCTTGCAGGCGATTGGGACCGATACCGCGCAGGCCATGGCGGGCGAGGTCGACAAGCTGCTCGAAGGCGTCTTCGAATCGTCCAAGTGGACCGGTTAGCTCCGAAGATACCGCGCCAGCGGCGCGCCTTCTCGACGCTGGGGGGACCGGTCGAGGTCGGCGGCGAGCCGGGCGCGTCGCGGATCTTGCGCGAGCTCTTCGCCGTCGATCCGGCGCTGGCGCGGGCGCTCACCCACGGGTTTCACAGCTATGCCGGGCGCATGCATCCCACCATCGCGCGCGGGGCGGTCGCCGCCTTCAGCGAGCCGGGCGACACGGTCGTCGATCCGTTTTGCGGCAGCGGAACGGTGCTGGTCGAGGCGATGGCCGCTGGCCGCGCCGCGATCGGCGTCGACGCCAGCCCGCTCGGCACCGCGATCGCGCGCGTCCGCACCACGCTGCTGGGCACGGCGGAGCGCGAGCGCCTGGTGGCGGAGGCGGTGCGCCTCGCCGAGGAGGCGGGGGAGCGGGCGCGCAAGCGGCGGCGGCCGGAGGTGCCCGCCTGGGCCCGCGGCGAGATCGCCCATTTTCATGCGCACGTGCTCTTCGAGCTGCTCGGACTGCGCGAGCTGGTCTTCGCCACGCCGGAGGACGGGGTGGGGCGGGCGCTGCGCCTCTGCCTGTCGTCGATTCTGGTCAAGTTCATGAAGGCCGGGTCCGAGGCGCCGCGCGACGGTCTGACCAAGCGGATCGCCCGCGGCGTCCCCTCGCGGATGCTGGCCGATCGCGCGGCGGAGCTGGCCCAGGGGTTGGCGGCGATCGAGCGGCGGATGCCGCCCGGCACGCCGGCGCCGGTCGTTCACGAAGGCGACGCGCGCGAGCTGCCGATCCCGGCCGCGCGCGCCGCCCTGGTGCTCTCGTCGCCCCCTTACGCCGGGACCTACGACTACGCGACCCAGCACGAGACCCGCTTTGCCTGGCTGGGGCTCTCGCCGCGGGTGTTCCGGCGGGTGCAGCTGGGCGCGCGCACGGCCGCGATCGGCAAGGTCGGCGTCGACAACTGGCGGGTGGCCGAGGAACGCTTCATCGCCGAGATCGCGCGCATCCTGCGGCCGGGCGGTCGGGCGCTGCTGGTGGTCGGGGATGGCGTGGTCGGTGAAAAGGCAGAGCACGCGCCCGACGGCATCGCCGAAGCCGGCGTCGCGGTCGGGCTGGAGCCGGTGGCGCGCGCCTCACAGGCGCGCCCGATCCGGGACAAGCGTCTGGCCGAGATCTTCGCCGGTCACCCGCGCCGCGAGCATCTCCTTTTGCTTCGCAAGCGCGGCGGGTAGCCTTGGGGTGTGGCAGGGCAATATGACAGCGCCGACGGCGCCGATGATCGCGCCGACGACCGCGCCGAATCCGAGCTCCGGCGCCAGCTCGCGACGCTGACCTATTCGCAGGTGCGACCGTCGACGCCGGCGGACGGCATCGCGGCCGCGGGGTGGTGGAACCTGCTGGCACGCCTCGGATTCCGGCTGCCGCTGGTGGTGGTCCACGATTGCGGCCTGCTGCTCTCGGGCGGGCGGCTGGGCGCCGCGCGCGGCGTTCGGCCCGACGGCGCGGCGGTGGGGGCGGCGGGCGCACCGGTTCTGGCGCGCTACCAGGCGCTCCTCCACCGCATCGCGGGCGCCGAAGTCATCGGCGAGCTGAACGCGTCGCCGCTGCGCGACGATGCCTTGGCGGTGATCCTGGCCCGCCTGCTCGGCGACGTGCACCTCCGCTGGGCTTCCCCCGGCAGCGCCCCCCCCGAGCTGCCGGGATCGTCGCCGACCTATGGGCTCGATCGCGACGTCCTGGCTCGGGCGCACGATCCCGGCTGGGCGCTCGGTTTCATCCAGCGGCTCGTCGAGCACGAGCGGGCGGTGCTGGCGCGCCTCGATCAGATCGAGGCCGGCTCCTTACGCCTGCTCGGGCTGTTCTCGGCCGAAGGCGGCGCCGCCGATCTGGCGGATCTCTATCGACTGGTCGGCACGGCCGGCGCGACCGACGTGGTCGACTTCTCGCTGCAGCTTCTGCCGTCGCTGCTCGAGACCAAGCGCCGTCCCGCGGCGCAGCGGTTCTCCATCGACGGTTACGCCTCGGTCGAGCGGCGCGGGAACGTCGACGCGCTTTTGCCCGGGGAGCTGGCACACGACGACGACATCTTCGTGCAAAAGGCGCTCTCCGACGATCTGCTCTACTACGGCCACGAGCGCCAGAACGAGGCGTCGCGCCGGCTCCACTACCTGCTGGTCGACGCGAGCGCCTCCATGCGTGGCGCGCGCGAGATCTTCGCGCGGGGGCTGGCGCTGGCCCTCGCCAAGAAGCTGTCGCTCCAGGGCGGCGAAGTCTGGCTTCGCTTCTTCGACAGCCGCCTGCATCCGCGGCTCGATCTCGGACGGGCGGCGCGCCGCGACCTGCCGCGGCTGCTCTCGTTTCGCTCCGAGCGTGGGCGCAACTACGCGCGCGTCTTCGGCGATCTGGCGGTCGAAGTCGGGCGCCTGGTACGCGACGAGGGACGCGACGTGACGCTCACCTTCATCACCCACGGCGCCTGCCAGATCCCGCTGCCCACCGTCGAGACCCTGGCGGCGCAGGCGCAGCTCTGTGGGATCTTCGTCTTGCCGTCGCGGCCGCTCGATCTCGACTATCTTCCGCGCCTGCACCGGGTACAGGTGGTTACGGCGTCGTCGCTGGCGCGCAGCGCCGACAAGCGGCGGCGGGCGCTCCAGATCATCGACGAGGCGGCGAACGGCTGATGCCGGATCGGGTCGAGATCCACACCCGCGAGCGCGCCGAACGCGCCCTGCGCGCCGGACGCGCCCGCGAAGCGCTGGGGCTCTACTGGCAGCTCCTGGGCGCGACCCAGACCGAAGGACGACGCTACGACACCTGGCTCGACGGGGCGGCGGCGGCCTACCTGGCGCTCGGGCGCACCCGGGAGGCCGGCTATTGTTTGCTGGGCCTGCGGCGCTACGCCGAGGCGCAGCGACATTTTCCCGCGGCCGAGCGGCCGCTCGAATGGGCGCTCTGCGCGGCGAAGCTCGGCCAACACCGCGAGGCGGCGCAGATCCTGTCCGGCAGCGGCCATCCGGCGCTGGCCGCCATCGAGCTCGAAGCCGGCGGCGCGGCCGCGGGGGCCCGGATAGAGTGGGAGCGGGTGGTTCGCGATCCGCGCCTCGCCAATAGGCCCTACGAAACCGCGCTCGCGCAGTTCAATCTCGGCGAGGCCCTGCTGCGGGTCGAGGACCGGGTGGGGGCGACCCGCGCCTTCGCCCTGAGCGAACGAATGCTCGAGGCCGTCGCCGACGAGCTCGAGACCCGCGGGGAGCGGAGGCGCGCATTCGATTGCTACAGCGTGCTGCTGCGTCTCGGCAAAGCGACCGGGGTATTCGAGAATGTGGCCGAGGGCTACTTGAACGGGATCCGCATCCTGGCCGCCGCCGACCAGCGGTTCTTCGTCTTGCAGTACTACGACGATTTCTTGGCCTACGCGGTGGAGCACGCGGAGTGGCGCGCCGCTGCCACCATCGCGCGCGAAGCGGCCGACTACAGCTTGAGGGTCGGTCTTCTGTTCGATCGGCACTACCTGGGACGCGCCGCCGAGCTCTGGGGGCGGGACGCCCGTGAGAATCAGGCGGCCGGGGGCCCGGTCGAGCTGTCGGCAAACGCCTTTCACGCGGCGATCGATGCGACCACCTCGCTCGGCGACTTCCCCCTCTGCGGCCGCCTCTACGCCGAGCTGGCCGAGCTGCCTCTACCCGAAAAGCGCCGCCTGCGGTACCACGCCCTCGCGCGCCGCTACCAGGTGATGCCGCCGGAGATCCGGGCAAAGGCCCCAAAGTTCCCAGAGCCTCTGCGCAGCGCCGACGCCTATCTGGACGTCTGGCGACAGGATCTGGTCGAGTGGGAGCTCGACGGCGATCCCACGGCCGTGCTCGCGCGCTTCGTGGCGGAACGCCCCGCCAACAGCACGACGCACCTCGCGTTGCGGGCGCTTCTGATCGCCAACGGCCCGGCGTTCTCCGTCGACAGCGCGGCCTCGGCGGCGGAGCTGGCGCTCGCTCTCGGGCGGGTTCCCTCGTACGAGATCCTCTCGCCGCTCGAGCGTCTCTACCGGCACCCGGCCGCCGAGGCGCGGGCGGCGGTCATGCGCGGCGTCTCGCAGATCCGCTGCCAGCGGAGCTTCGATCTGGTGCGCCAGGGGCTCGTCGACCCGGTGGCGGCGGTGGTCACCGAGGCGCTGCGCGCGCTCCCCGAGCTCCACTTCATCGACGCCCTGGAACCACTCACCCGCATTTTTCGTGAGTCGGCGGACGAGCGGGTGCGACTGGCGGTCCTCGAGAGCATCGGTCGCGTCGCCAAGGACGGCTCCCTCGCCGCTGCGATGGTTCTCATCGAGGTCGCCCGTCAGGAGAGCGGCGCTGCTCGGCAGACCGCCTCATCGGGTCTGTCACATCTGGGGGGCGACGAGGTGGTGGGACTGGTTCGCCAGGCACGCGACGCCGAGGTCGGCGAGCGGCGCGAGGTCCTGGATCGAATCCTCAAAGCGGTCGATCGACCGACCGGCGGTTTCTTCTAGCGCGTCTTTCTAGCGTTTCTTCCGCCCCAGGCCCCAGGCGGCCAGCAGGCCGATGAAGATGAGACCGAGCGTGGTGAGGCCGCCACTGCGCGAGATCCCGCCGTTCTTGAACCAGAGGACCAGCAGCAGCGCGGCCGCGACGATCACCAGCCAGCGCAGGTTGCGCTGCGACGCCGCCAGGGTCTTCGCCTGGACCAGGCGGATTCGTTCCAGCTCGCCGCGGACCCATTCGACGTCGATCGATTCGCCGCGCTTCTGCCGTTCGATCTGCTCCTCGAGGTAGGCCTGCCGATCGGGCGGGTCGGGGGTGGTCATCGCCCGCCGATAATAACGCCGAGCGGCTGGGACGTCGCGCGCGGGGAGTCGCGACGCCGTGCCGAGCGGCTGGGGCCGGTCGTTCCATAGAGGCTAGGGCGCAGCCCCGCTGGCCGCGTCGTCGGCGACGGTCACCGCGATCAGCGCGGCGGTCGCCGGCTGGTCGAGCCAAAGCCCCACCTCCCGGTTGTCGTCGAGCGAGGTGGGGGTCAGGTTCGCCGAGCCGACGTAGAGCGTTCGGCCATCGGCGACCAGCACCTTCCCGTGAATCGGCGGCGCCGTCACGGCCCGAACCACGGCACCGGTCGCGGCCAGGTTCAGGAAGGGGGAGCCGGCGGTCGAGGTCGGCCCGGGCCAGGCCAGCGTCACCGCGACGCCGCGGGCGCGCGCGGCGAGCAGCGCACCGACGATCGCCGTATCCGTCAGCTCTTCGGTCTCGAGGGCCAGCGACGTGCGCGCGCCCTCGATGAGCGCCCGCAACGCCGGTCGCGTGGATTCGGGCGAGGTGACGAGGCGGCCGGCCGGCAGCGCCGTGGTGGCGCCCAGCGCGTCGACGGCGAAGATCGTCTCCGCCGCCGCGACGTCGGTGGGATCGTCGTCGAGGGCGGCGTACTCGCGGTTGCCGGTCAGCCCCGCGGTCGTCAGGTTCAGCGTGAGGACCGCCAGGCGGACGTGGTCGATCGTGAATGTCTTCGCGTGCGTGTAGGTGAAGCGCGCCGTCGACCAGCGGACATCTACGCCGGCGGCCGCCAGTCGATCGAAGGCGGCCTGGTTCGAGCCGGCGTCCTGATAGGGCGCCGGCTCGAGGAGCACGCGAACGTCACAGCCGGCGGCGGCGCGCCCAGCAATCGCGGCGATCGCCCGGTCGTCGGTCAGCAGGTACATCTCCATCCATAGGCTGGCGCGCGCCGACGTGATGAGGTCGAGCACCGCTTGCGGACCGGCATCGGGCTCGACGACCAGCATGACTGGCGACGTCGCCGGCGGTCGGGGCGCAAGCGAGGGCGAGGGGATATCAGGGGGCGCGAGGCCGCAGCCCGCTCCGCAGACAGCGGCGAGGGTCGCCACCAGACCGGCGGCGAGAAGGCCATGAGAGACGGTCACCCCGCCGTATCGGACCGGCCCGCCGCGATGTTGCTGCGACGAGCCGGGACCGGCGAGCGACGCCGGATTGGAGGTGGCCTCCGCCGCTACATGCAGCCGGCGACGTCGACGGTCGTGGTGACGTTCGTGGCCGCGTTGATGCCGTCGCTGCGCTGGGCGCCGCAGCCCCCCTTGGTGACGGTGGCGGTGCTCGTCGAGCAGTCGGCCTGCGTATTGGTGGTCGACACCATCTCATTCCCCTCGGCCGAAACGTTCTCCGTGATAGTGCCCATTCCTCCGAGGCAGGCGCCCGTGCAGTTGGCGAGAGCCACGCAGAGGCCGCCATTCGCGTTGGCGCCCGCTGCGCCGACCGGCGTCTGAATCCAGTTCTTCCCCGGGTCGCCGGCCTTGCCGAGGTCGAGCTTCGTGACGTCGTCGCCGCTGGCAACGTTGTTGCCGCCGACGATGACGCCGTACTGGAGGTTCCCGAGGAGGATGCTGTTGCGCACCTTGACCAGTGAGCCGCCGAACAGGCGCATGCCGTAGTTGGTGTTCCCCCAGGCGACCAGGCCGTTGATGTTGTTGGTGACGAGGCCCGCACCGCCCGGCGTCTGGTTGATGCGGATGCCGGCCGTCGTGTTGCCGCTCGCGACGACAGTTCCGCTGTTGATCGGGATGGGCGTCCCCGGCGTACCCGTGACGCTCACCGAACCGAGGCCGCTCACCTCGATGCCGTGCTGGGCGTTCCCGGTAAACAGCGTCTGGGCGCCCGCCGGGTTGTTGATGTTCGCCGCGCCGCCGCTGATGCGGATACCGTCCTGGTTCGAGCCGCTCACGACGACGCCCGCGCCAACGGTCAAGGTGCCCGCGGTGACGCGAATGCCGTCGCCGTTCGTATTCTGGATGGTCACGTTCGAGACGTTAGAGGTGAACGTCGCGGTGCCGGGCGAGACCTCGATCGCGATGCCGCCGTTGACGGGGTGATTGTTCCCGTCGAGGACCAGCGGGGCTCCCGCGCCCCCCGTGATGCCGGAGCCGTTGTTGTTGAGGCGGAACCCACCCGGGTTGTTCACGCCCGGCGTCGCGAGCGTGATGGTGATCGGCCCGCCCGTCGTGGTCAGCGTGGTGTTGGTCGGCAGGATGATGGGGAGGGTGTCGCCCGCCGACAGGCCGGTGGTCGATCCCGAGGCGCCGATGATGATGATCTGGCTGCCGGCGAACGGCACGGCGGGCATATGGGCGATCGCCTGGGTGATGGTCTTGTACGCGCAACCCGGGGCGACGATGCCCCCCGACATGTCGCTGCCGGTGGCCGTCAAGTCGTTGCCGTTCGCCGGGTCTACGTACCACTTGTTGCCGCTGGCCGCGTTGCAGGCCGAGCAGACGTGGCCGACGCAGGCGGTGCCGGCGGCGCCGCAGTCGCCGTCCACGCAACAGTTGCCCGGAACGCAGCTGGCGCCGCAGCAGAAGTCGCTGCCGTTGGCGCTGCAGGCGCTGCTGTTGGGGCTGCAGGCCGCGGTCACGCACTTGCCGGTCGTCGTGTTGCAGATGTCGCCGCTGCCGTAGAACGAGTCGCTCTTGCACTGGCTGTCGCTGGTGCAACTGCCGCAGGTGTTGGCGGCGCTCGCACCGCAGATGAGGCCTGCGTTGGCGCCCGTGCAGTCGCTGCTGCTGGCGTGGCAGTTGCCGGGGCCACAGAGACCCTGGAAGCAGATGTCACCCCCGTAGCGCGCGTCCGTCGTGCACTGCATGTCGCCGGTGCTGCCCGCGCCGCAGTTGCCGCAAGTGTGGGCCGTCGAGACGCCGCAGATCTTGCCCGCGGTGCAATCGGTGGAGGTGTCGTGGCAATCACCCGGCGTGCAAGCACCGCTGAGGCAGATGTCGCCGCTGCCGTAGGTCGTGTCGCCCTTGCAAGCATTGTCGCCGGCGGTGCCGGTGCCGCAGCTTCCACAGGTGTGCGCTGTCGAGATGCCGCAGAGCTGGCCGTTCATGCACTCGCCCGACGTGTCGTGACAGTTGCCCGCCAGGCACTGGCCGGCAAGGCAGATGTGCATCGCGCCGTAGGTGGTATCTGCCACGCACTGCGAGTCACCGGTCGCGCCGGCCGTGCAAGCGGTGCAGGCGTGGTTGATGCAGAGCTGGTTGCCGCCGCACTGGCCAGAATTGTTGCAGTTTCCAGAGATGCAGGCGCCGCCTGAGCAGACATGGTTCGCGCCGTAGGCATTCGTGCAGTCGGTGGTGGTGCTGCACATGCCGCAGGTGAAGCTGTTGCAGACCTGCGCCGTGTTGTTGCAGGTGGCCGCCGTGTGGCAGTTGCCGACGATGCAAGCGTTGGCCTGGCAGATGTACGTCGAACCATACTTCGCGTCACCCTGGCAGGTCGTGTCGCCTGCGGCGCCGCTGCCGCAGCCGCCGCAGGTGTGCGAGGAGAGATCGCAGACCAGACCGGCGCCGCAGTTGGCGCTCGTGTGGCAGTTGCCGGTAATGCAGGCGCCTCCGTTGCAGATGTAGCCCGCGCCGTAGCCCGGCATACAGTCCGCGTCCAGCGTGCAGGTGCCGCAGGAAAGCGCGGTCTGGGCGCCGCAGATGTGACCGGTCGCTACGCAGTCGACCGTCGTGAGGCAGTTGCCGGAGACGCACGAGGTGCCGCTGCACACGTGGTTCGCGCCGTAGGCGCCGGTGCAGTCCGCGGTGGTGCTGCAGCCGCTGCAGGTGTTGGCGGCGCACACCTTGGTGGTGTCGTTGCAGTCGGTCGCCGCGCCGCAAGCTACGCAGTTTCCGCTCACGCAGATGGGATCCGCGCTGTAAGCGGCCGCGCAGGTCGCATTGGTCGTACAGGCCACGCAGGCGTTGCTGGCGCAGATGCCGCGCACGCTGTTTGGCAACGCGCACGGCGCCCCATTGGTACAGGTGAAGGGCGTCCCGCTCGCGCCAGCTGCGCCGCCGCCCGCGCCAGCAGCGCTGCCGCCCGCGCCAGCCGCCGCGCCACCAGAGCCGGCTTTGCCGCCGGCGCCAGCTGCGCCGCCGCCCGCGCCAGCTGCGCCGCCGCCTGCGCCAGCTGCGCTACCGCCCGCGCCAGCTGCGCTGCCGCCCGCGCCAACTGCGCTACCGCCCGCGCCAGCTGCGCTACCGCCCGCGCCAGCTGCGCCGCCGCCCGTGCCGCCGCCTGCTGTGCCCGCCGCGCTGCCGCCTGCGCCGCCGGCCTTGCCTCCGGTCCCCGCGGTGGCTCCGCCGCCGCCGCCGGCCTTGCCACCCGCTCCGGCGCCACCGTCGACATGAGTCCCGCCGGCTCCCGCTGTACCGCCGCCACCGTCTCCGCCTCCGCAACCCCACAGCGCTAGAGCTGCGATGGTCATCGTGGCAAGCGGGGTCGACCAGAGAGTGGAACGGGATGAGCGAATCATGCGCAAGCTCCTGAGCTGGTTAGGAAACGTTCGCGATTATCACCGCGCTCGCAGAAAAGGGGGAGCGGTATGTCAAAGAAACCGCGAGATTTGGCGGTGCGGGTGCCACCTTCGCACACATCCAGGATCCGAGATCGGATCCGAGATCGGGGAAACAGACGGTACCTGTGGTCGAGCTAAGGGCGAGCTAACGGCGATTCTTCTTCATCGCGTCGGCCATCCGCCTCAGGCCGCGCGTTCGATCAGGCCAGCCGCGCCCATGCCGCCACCGATGCACATCGTGATGATGGCGTAGCGTCCCTTGCGGCGTTCGAGCTCGTGGAGCGCGGTGGCGATCTGGCGGGCGCCCGTCGCGCCCAGCGGGTGGCCGATCGCGATCGCACCGCCGTTGACGTTCACGCGCGCCGGCGGCAGGCCGAGCTCGCGCACGCAATAGAGCGCCTGCGAGGCGAACGCCTCGTTCACCTCGAAGAGATCAATCTGGTCGACGGCGAGGCCCATCTTGGCGAGCAGCTTGCGCACCGCCGGTACGGGACCTATCCCCATGATGGCGGGCGGCACGCCGGCCACCGCGAAGCCGCGGAAATAGGCGCGGACCTTCTTCCCCTGGTCCTTGGCCTTGTCGGCCGCCATCAAGATGACCGCGGCGGCGCCGTCGTTGAGTGGCGAGGAATTGCCGGCCGTCACCGTTCCGGTCGGATCGAACACGGGCTTGAGCGCCGCCAGCTTCTCGAGCGAGGTATCGGCGCGGGGCCCCTCGTCGCGGTCGACCGTGATGTCGCGCCAGACTTCGCCGTCGAAGACGCGGGTCTTGACCGGAAGGACCTCGGCGGCGAAGTCGCCGCGCCCCCAGGCCGCGACGGCTTTCTGGTGACTGCCGAGCGCGAAGGCGTCCTGGTCGCCGCGGCTCACGCCGAACTGGCGCGCGACGTTCTCGGCGGTATTGCCCATCGGGATGTACGCGTCGGGGAACTGGTCGACCACGGCCGGGTTGAGCGCGATCTTGGAGCCCCCCATCGGCACCATCGACATCGATTCGAGACCGCCGGCGAGACCGATGTCGATCGCTCCGACGGCGATCCTATCGGCGACGATGGCGGCCGCCTGCAGGCCGGACGAGCAATACCGGTTGATCGTCATCGCGGAGGTGGTATCAGGCAGGCCGGCCAGAAATCCCACCTGGCGCGCGACGTTGAGGCCCTGCTCGGCCTCGGGGTGGGCGGAGCCGAGGACCACGTCCTCGACGTCGGCCGGGCTGATCTCCGCGCGGCGGATCGCCTCGCGGGCGGCCAGCGCCGCCAGATCGTCGGGGCGTGTGTTCTTGAAGACCCCGCGCGGCGCCCGACCGATGGGCGTCCGGACGGCTGAAAGGATGGCGACTTCACGCATGGCGATGGCTCCTCAATTCCGCAGAGGCTTGTTCTTGGCCAACATGTGTTGGATGCGCTCGCGCGTCTTCGGTTCCCCACACAGCGAGAGGAACGCCTCGCGTTCGAGGTCGAGGATGTGCTGCTCGCTGACCGCGACGCCGGCCGGCACCGCGCCCCCCGACAGGACCCGCGCCAGGTGCGCCCCGATCTTGGCGTCGTGGGCGCTGATCTGGTGGGCGCCCTCCAGGTTGTGCAGCGCCGTGCGGAGCGTGGCGCCGCCGGTCTCGCCGATGACGCGGATCATCCGCGGCGGCGGCGGCCGGTAACCAGCGCGCGCCAGACCCAGGGCCAGCGCCTTGGCGTCGGCGATCAACGTCTCGCGCGCCATCGACACCGAATCGCCCTGGCGCAGGTAGCTCATGTCGCGCGCTTCCTCGGCGCTGGTCGAGACCCGCGCCGTGGCCAGCGTCAGAAACGGCACCCGCGCCAGGGCCAGCAGATCGAACTGCGGATCGTCTGTGGCGCGTGCGGCCGCGCGGGCCGCCATCTCCATGCAGCCGCCGCCGGCCGGGATCAGGCCCACGCCGACCTCGACGCAGCCGAGGTAGAGCTCGGCCGCCGCTCGGTTGACCTGGCAGCCCATGACCACCTCGGCGCCGCCCCCCAGCGCCAGGCCGAAGGGCGCGGCCACCACCGGCACCCGCGCGTAGCGGGTCCGGGCGCAGGCCGCCTGAAAACCGACCACCATGGCGTCGATGGCCGCCATGTTCCCCTGGCCGAGCGCGACCATTAGCGCGAACAGGTTGGCGCCGGCGCAGAAGGCGTCGGGCGCGTCGTTGCCGATCACCAGCGCGACGCCTTCTCGCTCGGCTCTATCGACCGCCGCCATGGTCATGGTGACGATGTCGGGATCGATGGCGTTCATCTTGGCGTGGTATTCGAGGCAGAAGACGCCGTCGCCGAGGTCCAGGATCGACGCGCTGCCGTTGCGCTCGACCTCGCCGCCCGCGGCGCGCACGGCGTCAAGGGTGATCTGTCGCGAATCCACGGCGATCGGCGTGAATCCGCCGTGCTTCCCCAGCTGAGTCGGCGCGCCTTTGGGCGGGCGCTTGTAGAAGGACATCCCTTCGCCTTGCGCCGAGATCTGCTCTCTGACCCAGCCGGGGACGACGTAGCCCGCCGCCTCCATCTTGGCGGCCGTGGCCTTGACGCCCAGCGCGTCCCAGGTCTCGAAGGGGCCGCGCTCCCAGCCGAAGCCCCAGCGCAGCGCGTGGTCGATGTCGAGGACGCTGTCGGAGATCTCGCCCAGGCGGTTGGCCGCGTAGATCAGGGTTTCGTAGAGGACCGTGCGGGCCAGAGCGGCGGCGCGATCGCTGCCGGCCACCATGCGGCGCAGCTTCTCGTCGACGTCGTCGACGCCCTTGGTGGCGCCGATCGAGTCGAAGCGCGGCTTCTTCTGCGGCCCGTACTCCAGCGTCTTCAGATCGAGCTGCAGGATGTCGTTGCCGACTTTCTTGTAGAAACCCTGCTTGGTCTTGGCGCCCAGCCATTTCTTATCGACCAGCTGGGTGAGAACTGGCGGGGGCACGAACACCTCGCGCCGTTCGTCGTCGGGGAGGGCGTCGGCGCAGTTGCGCGTCACGTGCATGAGGGTGTCCAGGCCCACCACGTCGGCGGTGCGGAAGACGGCGCTCTTGGGTCGTCCGGTCGCCGGGCCGAAAATCATGTCCACCTCCTCGACCGTGTAGCCCTCGTTCACCGCTTCGGTGAGCGTCCGCATCATCGCGAAGGTTCCGATCCGGTTGGCGATGAAGTTCGGCGTATCCTTGGCGCGGACCAGGCCCTTGCCCAAAATGCCCCCGCAGAGCGCTTCGGCGCGCGCCAGCGTCGCGGGCGTCGTGTCGTCGCCCGCGACGATCTCGACCAGCTTGAGGTAGCGGGGTGGGTTGAAGAAGTGCGTGATGCAGAAGCGGCCACGAAACGCGGCGCTGCGGCCCTGCATCAGCTCCGCGATGCGCAGCCCCGAGGTGTTCGAGGTGATGATCGCCCGCCCGCCCAGCTCGTCGAGCCGCGCGTAGAGCTTCTGTTTGATGGCCAGGTTCTCGATCACAGCCTCTATGATGATGTCGCTCTTCGCCGCCGCGTCGGAGAGGTCGTCTTCGAGATTGCCCGGCGTGACCAGCGTGTCGAACCGGGGCGAGAAGAAAGCCGCCGGCTTCGCCTTGCGCGCCGCCTCCAGCCCCGCGATCGCGATCGCACTGCGCTTGCGCCGGTCGGCCGAGTCTTTGGCCGGGGCGTCCTTCGGAACGATGTCGAGGAGCCGCACCCGCAGCCCCGCATTCGCCAGGTGAGCCGCGATGGCCGCCCCCATCACCCCGGCCCCCAGCACCGTCACTTCCGAGATTGCGGGCGCTGTCGGATCGCTTGCCATCGTCACACGATAACTTAGAAACGGATCTTCCGCCCTCCCACTTGATAGCGGGCCACTTCTGCAATCTAATCGCGCTACACATGATGAAGGCCTGGTTCCGGGGAGCGGTGACACTACTGGGGATCGCCGCGTCGCTCGGGATCGCGACCGGCGCGCGCGCCGCGCAGGGAACGGACGAAACGACGCCCGACAAAGGCCTGACGGACGCCAAGGACGCGTTCGAAGCGGCTCAGACCGCCTTCGTTCGCGGCGAATACGACAAGGCGGCGGCCCGGTTTCTGGAGGCCTATGAGAAGAAGCCCTATCCGGCGTTCTTGTTCAACGTGGCCGTGTCTTACGAAAAGGCGAAGCAGCTCGAAAAAGCTAAGCAGTACTTCGAGCGCTATCTGCAGGTCGATCCGAACGCCAGCGACGCCGCGCAGGTCAAGCTTCGTCTCGACGTGATCGCACAGCTGCTGGCGCCGCCACCGCCTCCGGTCGCGGCGCCTCCGCCGTCGGCCGCCGGTGCGTAAGCTCCCGGCGCGCCGGCTCCCGGTGCGCCGGCTCCCGGTGCGCCTCCCGCAGGTGCGCCTGCGGCGCCCGGCGCGACCCCCGGCACGCCGCCCGTCGGGGGGACCCCCACCTCGCCGCCCGGAGCTCCGTCGCCGCCGCCCACGCCGCTCGCGCCGCTGCCGCCGCCACCGGTGCTCCCCGACATCGACACCAAGGGGCTGATCGTCATCGACTCCAAGCCGCAGGGCGCCACCATCTACCTCAACGACAAGCGCTCCGGGCCGTTCGGCAAGACCCCCTGGCACGGATCGCTCGAATCGAAGCCGGTGCGCCTCATCCTGGAATCGAAAGGGTACAAACCGGAGGAACGCGCCATCAGCCCGCGGTCCGACAAGCTGATCGACGTGTACATCGCCCTGTCCGAAGAGCACTACCTGGGCTGGATCGAGATCGTCTCCAACGTGCCGGGCGCGGACGTCTTCATCGATCGCAAGGACATCGGCGCCATCGGGCGTACGCCGTTCACTGGGCAATTGAAGCCGGGCAAGCACACCATCTTTCTAGAGAAGTTCGGCTGGCAGGCGACCCAGCAAGAGATCGACGTGCCACCGGGGACAGCGACCCAGCACACGCTGTCCATGCAGCAGAGCCAGGCCGGGTGGATCGCCATCACGGGAAGGACAACCCAGGGCGGGCGGCTCATCGTCGACGACAAGTTCGGCTGTGCGACCCCCTGCCGCGCAGAGGTCGCGCCCGGCAAGCACAAGGTGCTGGTCGAGAAGAAGGGGATGGAGGACTACGAGACCGACGTCGAGCTCGGGCGCGGCATCGAGACCAGCATCGAGGTTCAGATGTCGCCCCGCCCGCCACGGACCCGCGCGATATCGACGACCATCGTCGCGCTGGTGTTCATCGGCGCGGGGGTCTACGTCGGGCACCTGTCGCAGAGCACGAAGGACAGCCTCAACAACGACATTGCCAACCACCAGCTGGTCGACAACAACGATCCGCGGTTCTTGCGCGGGAAGGTAGAGGCGATTGGCGCCGACGTCCTGTACGGCGTTGGGGCGATCGTGGCCGCCACGGCGCTGTATACCTTCTTCGAGCACGGCCCGGACAGCACCGGCGTCGCCGAGCACAAATCGATCAGCTTTGCGCCGGTCTTCGGGCCCGACGGTGCCGGGCTGGCGTTTGCGGGGCGATTCTGATGCGCGCGGCGGCTTGGTTCGCGGTGGGGATGATCGGGGCCGGGCTCGCCGGCGCGGGGTGCGACTGGCGCGACTTCGACAGCATAGAGGCGAGTACCCCCGTGCTGGCCGTGGGCCCGCCGTCCGCCTACGAGGCGCCCAACGACTTTGGTGGCGTGATCCTCCCGCTCACACCTCCGGCCGACGGATCGGCCGCGGCCCGCTTCCTGGGTTCTGCCACCTCGCAGACCGGGCTCGCGATCGTCGACATCGATTCCAGCGGGCACGCCAGCAGCCAGAACGTGACCAGCTCGACGCTCGACGGTCTCGACAACACGGCGGTGACCGCGATGGCCGAAATTCCCGGGACCGGGAACGTGCTCCTGGGCTTGCCGGCGCTGTCCTCGCAGAGCACCCTGCTCACCCTCAACCTGACCTCGCTGATCGTGTCGCCGTTCGTCCTGTCGACCGAGGCGCAGCTGGGGGTCGGCGTGGCGGCCGGAGCCCTGGGTGGCGCGGCCGCGCCGGACCTGGTCGCCCTCTCCGGGTCGGCGCTTCACGTTTACCTCGACGGCTCTTCGACGTCCGAGCTCGTGGCGGCCGACAGCGCCGCCTGTCCCCTGGTCCTGTCGCCGAACCTGCCCACCGTGGAGCGGATCAACCGCGCCGTCGTGATCGGCGCTCTTGCCGGGGCCGGCACGCAGATCGTCGTCGGCACGCCGGTGCTGGCCGGCGCGGGGACCGTGTCGTTCTTCACCGTCGACGCGACGGCCGGAACAGTCAGCTGCGCGCAGTCGCTCACCGGCCCGATGACGGGTGACAGCCAGTTCGGACAGGCCTTGGCGATCGGCGACTTCGACGGCGACGGGGTCTCGGATCTCCTGGTGGGCTCCCCGCCCAACCGCGTCTATCTCTATCGAGGGCCGATCGCGGCCTCGGCGGCGCCCACCGCGACCCTCATCGCCGCGGCGACCGGGGGCGCCTTCGGCAGGGCCCTGGTGGCGCTGAGCCTGGACAGCAAACCCGGCGATGAGGCGCTCGTCGCCGATCCCATGGCCACGGTCGGCGGGGAGGTCGGCGCCGGGAACGTGACGATTTTCTCGGGACCGGCCCTCGCCACCAAGTTCGCGACCATCCTGGCGCCTCACGATCCGAATGGCGGCGAGGCGTACGGGTCTTCGCTGGGCGCGTTGCCGTTCTGCGCGACGATGCCGTGCCCGGCCGCGCCGCCACGTTTGCCGCTCGTCGGTGCGGCGTCGCAGATCTTCACCTACTTCACGCAGGGATTGACCGACCCGCGGAAGAAGTAACACCGGCGTCGCTCCTCGCCGCCGGCCCGGAACAGCCGCTCGGGTCTAGTTGTGGCGGCGGTGTTTCTTCGACGACTTCTTGCCGCCGCTGCCGCTCGACGACGCCGGCTTGTCATCCGAGGCGAGCAGTCCCCCGAGCCCGTCGTTGCCGGTTCCGCCGCCGGACGGGTTGTCCGGCTTGACCCCTTCGGAGGCGAGCAGATTGTCGAGCGAGTCCTTGTGGCGAGGCTCCGCGGTCGCGACCTTCTTGGGCTTCTTCGCGATCGGCGCCGCCGCCTTCTCGATGTCCATGGTGGGGAGCGAGGCGCTGCCGGCCGCGTCGACCCCTTTTGCGCGCTCTTGCTTCTTGGGGGGCTCCTTCTTCCGCTGAGCCTCCTCGCGGCGTCCCTGCTCTTGAACCGCGGCCAGGTGGTTCTTGTCGATGCCCTCTTTGGGTCCGACGACCTTGTTCTCCCACTCGAACTGCTTGTTCATGCCCGCAGGAACTTCGCTCGAGGATTTCTTCTTGGCCTTCTCGGCCCGGCTCGCCGAGGCGCCGGTCAGAGTCAGAAGCGCTATCGCGGCCGATGCCGCGAGCTTGAACCGCATGGGAACCTCCAAAAACGGCAAATCGGCAATAACGGGTTACAGGTGCAGGTCGGGTTGACTCCGATTATCGCTTACAGCAACGCGACGGCAACCACATTGTGTGGAAGATCATCAATAACTACATAGAACCACATATGCGCGCCGACCAAAGCCGCGCATATACTCTCGCGCCGTCATGGACGCGCCCCCCAAGCCCGACGCCCCGGCGTCGCCGAGCCCGTCTTCGCCGGGCGCCAAGCCGGTCAAGCCCGCGCCGAGCTCCAAGCCGCCGGCGAGCTCCAAGATGTCGCGCGTCCGCAATATCGGCATCGTCGCGCACATCGACGCCGGCAAGACCACGGTCAGCGAGCGCTTCCTTTTTCTCTCGGGGCGCATCCACAAGATCGGGGAGGTGCACGACGGCGAAGCGCAGATGGATTGGATGCCGCAGGAGCGGGAGCGCGGCATCACCATCACGGCGGCGGCGACCAGCTTTACCTGGCGCAACTTCGACATCCACCTGATAGACACCCCTGGGCACGTCGACTTCACGATCGAGGTCGAGCGCAGCCTGCGCGTGCTCGACGGCGCGGTGGTGGTCTTCGACGGCGTCTCGGGTGTCGAGCCGCAGTCCGAGACGGTCTGGCGCCAGGCCGACAAGTTTCGCGTGCCGCGCATCTGCTTCATCAACAAGATGGACCGCGCCGGCGCCGATTTTGCCGCCGCGGTCACCGAGATTCGTGAGCGGCTCGGCGCGCGGCCGGTGCCGATCCAGCTCCCGATCGGCGCCGAGGATCGCTTCACCGGCGTCGTCGATCTGATCCGCCAGCGCGCGCTCACCTTCTCGGGCGATGAGGACGAAGGGCCGAGCGAGGAGGACGTGCCGGCGGAGATGGCCGACGAGGTGGCGGCGGCGCGCGAGAAGCTGATCGAAGCGGCCGCCGACATCGACGACGGGATCGCGGCGGCGTTCCTGGAAGGGCAGCCGATCGAGGAGGCCGCGCTCAAGGCGGCGATCCGGCGCGCCACCATCGATTGCGTGTTGGTCCCGGTGCTGGCGGGCGCGGCTCTGCGCAACAAAGGCGTCCAGCCGCTGCTCGACGCGGTCTGCGACTACCTGCCGTCGCCGCTGGAGGTGCCGCCCATCGTGGGGACGGTTCCGGGAACGGAGGAGCCGGCCACGCGGCCACCCGACGACGCGGCGCCATTTTGCGCGCTGGCGTTCAAGGTGGCGATGGACGAGGGGCGCAAGGCGGTCTACCTGCGCATCTATTCGGGCGTCCTCAAGACCGGCGACGAGGTGCAGAACGCGCGCACGCGCCGCAACGAGAAAGTCGCGCGCCTGTTCTCGGTGCACGCCAACCGGCGAGAGCGGATCGAGCGGGCGGGGGCGGGGACCATCGTGGTCGCCATGGGCCTGCGGGACGCCGGCACGGGCGACACGCTGGCCAGCCCGAAGGCGCCCATCATCCTGGAGCGGATCGACATCTACGAGCCGGTGATCGCGCGCTCCATCGAGCCCAAGACGCAGGCCGAAAAGGAGAAGCTCGACTTCGGGCTCGCCAAGATGGCCGACGAGGATCCGACGTTCCGCTGGAACGAAGACGCCGAGACCGGCCAGACCATCATCCGCGGGATGGGCGAGCTGCACCTGGACATCATCGTCGACCGGTTGCGCATCGAGTACGGCGTGGAGGCCAACGTCGGCCGGCCCCAGGTCGTGCATCGCGAGACGCTGGCCAAGCCCGCCGACGGCGAAGCGCGCTTCGAGCGGGTGGTCGAGGACGAGACGCTGTTCGGCCACGCGCGGGTCCACGTGGCGCCCCGACCGCGCGGCGCGGGCAACGAGCTCGAGATGCAGCTCGTGCGACCGCAACCGATCGGCAACGCGAAGGTCGTCGAGACGCCGCAAGCGATCCTGGACGCGGCGATGGAGGGCGCGCGCGAGGCGATGCGCTCGGGGCCGCAGGGCTACCCGATCGAGGACATCTCCGTCACCATCACCGGCATCGAGTACCGCCCCGACGCCTCGACGCCCGCCGGTCAGAAGGCCGCTGTCGGCGAAGCGTTGCGCCAGGCCTGGCGCGAAGCCGGCACGCGGCTGCTCGAGCCGATCATGAAGGTGGAGATCACCTGTCCGGAGGCCAACGTGGGCGACGTGCTGGGTGATCTCAACGCGCGCCGCGGCCAGATCGAAGACGTCGGCTTCCGAGGACAGCAACGGGTGATCATCGCCAAGGTGCCGCTGCGCCGGATGTTCGGATACTCGACCGACCTGCGCAGCGCGACCCAGGGCCGCGCGAACTACTCGATGCAGTTCGACAGCTACGACGCCTGGGAGTAGGCGTAGTTAGCATACGTTCGACGCATTGCAGCTCCGGCGGGCGGGAGAATCCGTCCGCGCCACTGGCCCCACCCGAGCCGCCCCGAGACCCATCTCGCGGGCTACGACGCGCCACCATCGCGGGGGTCGCCCGGGCCCGCTCCGTCAACGCAGTGCGCTGTTGTTCGGAATTCATCGAACTTGTTGCTTGACGAACAACATATGGGGTCTCAGGACCGCCTGAAAGTGCCTAACCTTCGCCTCTGTCGTGCTAATAAACGTTGGCTCGATTACTGCTTTGTACTCAAGTCGTGTCGGACCGACACCTTGTGAAAAACCGCAAACCCCGAGCGATCGGGCGACGCAAAGCCTACAGGACTCACCGAGTCGGCTGGGCTGCCTCAGGGGAGAAAAAACCAAAATGAACGCTCTCGGGAAACGGACCATTCAAGTCAGTATTGCACTCGGCGCCATCATCGGACTCGTCGGATGTGGTGAAGAGGCCAGTGATGTTCAGTCGGCTGGGCACGAGGACTACGGTCAGTCGGAAGTCAACGGCTTGTCGTCGATCAACGGTCTGTCGTCGATCAACGGCCTGTCGTCGATCAACGGCCTGTCGTCGATCAACGGCCTGTCGTCGATC
>CAYTTF010000002.1:0-5334 GCA_964440665.1 uncultured Myxococcales bacterium
TTGGTCGGCTCGTCGAGCAGCAGCACGTCGACGCCGCCCACCAGCACCTGCGCCAGCAACACCCGCAACTTGAAGCCACCCGACAGCGCCCTGAGCGGCGCGCGATGCAACCGGGTCGGGATGGCCAGCCCCTCCAGCACCCCGCTGGCGCGCGCCTCCAGCGTGTAGCCGTCGTGCGCGGCGATGAGATCCTCCAGCTCCGCCAGGCGGGTCGCGTCCGCCATACCGGCGTCGGCGCCGCCCGTATCCTCCGCGGCGGCTCCGCCGTCGGTGATGCGCCGCTGCTCGGCGAGCGCATCCGAGACCACGGCGTCGCCCCGCATCGCCAGGTCCAAGATGATTGCCTGGTCGTCGAGGAAGCGGTCCTGTCGAAGCACGCCGACGCGCGCCCGCTTGGCGAGGGTCACGGTCCCGTCCGACGCCGCCTCGTCGCCCGCGAGGATCCGCATGAGGGTGGTCTTGCCCGATCCGTTCGCCCCCACCAGGCCGTACCGCGATCCCGCGTTGAGCTGCAAGGTCACGTCCGCGAACAGCACGCGGGCGCCGTACTCCTTGGCCAGGTTGGTGGTGGCGATCATGCGGGCGGCGGCGTCAGGCCCGGCGCCGCCGCGCACGCTCGGACGGCGCGCGCGCCAGCCAGACCACGTGGCGCTTGGTCCTGCCCCGATCGGCGTGCACGCGCTTGGTCTCCGCGGAAAAGCCGACCTCGCGCAGGCGGGCCGTGAAGCTGTTGTCGTCGTAGCTGGACCAGACCGCCAGCATGCCGCCCGGCCGCAGGGCGCCGAGCGCGCTGATGAGCCCGAAGGAGCTATACAGGCGCTTGTTCTTGAACGAGGTGAGCGCGCTCGGGCCGTTGTCGACGTCGAGCAGGATGGCGTCGTAGCAAGCGTCCGCGCAGGCGATGGTGTCGACCACGTCCCCCTCGATCATCCGGATGCGCGGATCGTCGAGCGGCGCGCCGGCCAAGTGGCCCAGGATCTCGCGGTTCCAGCGGATCACGGCGCCCACCAGCTCGATCACGTCGACCTCCGCGTCGGCCGGCAGCACGTCCAGCGCGGCGCGCGCGGTGAACCCCATGCCGAGCCCGCCGATCAAGACGCGCGCCCCGCTCTTGGCGCCGAGGCCCGCGCAGCCGTGCACCGCCAGCTTCTCCTCGGAGGCGTGGCTCTTGCTGTTCATCAGCTCCTGGCCGTCGACGCGGATCGCGTACTGGTCGTCGCGCAGCGACAGGACCAGATCGCTACCATCGCTGGTCTCGGCGCGATCGAGGGTCTTCCACGGAAGCACGACGCGACTCTTGCCACGAAAGCGGCGCCCGGAAAAGGCCAAAGACGCCATCTGGGCCCTTGCACGCGCGCCTATCGCCCATTAGACCCTCTGTCCATGAGCTCATCCGGAGAGGCGCCCGCGGGTGACGGGCGGAGACCCACCACGGTGCCGGCCCCCGCGATCGCGCCGGGCGACGCCCAGGCCGCGCCGGCGGCTTCGAAGGGAAGGAAGCGTCTGACGGGGCTGGTGGTGCTGGCGGTCCTGGTCCCCGGGGCGATTCTCTACTACCTGAACGGGCGGCACTTCGAGGAGACGGACGACGCGCAGATCGACGGCAACATCACCAGCCTCGGGCCCCGGGTCGTCGGCACCGTGACCGCCACCCACGTCGTCGAGAACCAGGCCGTCCAGGTGGGTGACGTGCTGGTGGAGGTCGACCCGACCGATCTCGCGGTCGCGGTGGTGCAGGCCAAGGCGGCGGTGGCGCAGGCCGAGGCGCAGCTGCAGGCCGAGGATCCCAGCGTCTCGATCACCGAGACCTCGAACACCGCCGCGGTGGCGGGGGCCTCGTCGGAGCTGGCGTCGGCCTCGGCGGGCCTGTCGGGGTCGCACAGCGACGTGGATCAGCTGACGGCCCGGCTGGCGCAGGCCGAGGGGAACGCCCGGCTGGCGCAGATCGAGCGCAAGCGCGGCGAGGATCTGTGGAGCGCGCAGGCGATCCCGCGCGCGGATCTGGACCGCCGGATCACGGCGGCGGAGACGGCGGCGGCGGAGGTGCAGGCCACCCGCCAGGCGCTGGCGTCGGCGCGACAGAAGGTCGCGCAGCTCCAGGCGCAGCTGGGCGCCACCAAGAGCCGACTGACGGAGGTGCGCAAGAACGCCCCGCGCGAGGTCGAGACCCGCCGCGCTTCCGTGCTCTATCGGCAGGCGAACCTGGATCTGGCCAAGGCGCAGCTGGCGCAGGCGGAGCTGAACCTGGGCTACGCCAAGATCCGGGCGCCGATCGTGGGGGTGGTCGCCAAAAAGGCGGTCAGCGTCGGCGATCACGTGGCGCCGGGACAGCAGCTGATCGCGCTCGCCGGGACCGACGTGCTCTGGGTGACCGCAAACTTCCGGGAGACACAGCTCGAGCACATGCAGCCCGACCAGCCAGTCGATCTCCATGTCGACGCGCTGAACCTGGATCTGACCGGCAAGGTCGAGAGCCTGGGCGGAACCACCGGCTCGCGCCTATCCGTGCTGCCGCCCGAGAACGCCTCGGGCAACTACGTCAAGGTCGTGCAGCGGATTCCGGTGCGCATCCGGATCGATCCGGGGCAGGGCGGGATCGATCGCCTGCGGCCCGGCATGTCGGTCGAGCCGAAGGTGCGAATCCGGCCGTGAGCGCTGCCGGATCTGCGACGGCCGCGCCCGCGCGGCCCGCCTACTTCGACACCGGCTGGACCAATGGGCACAGTCCGTGGGCGATCGCGCTGGTCGTCACCATGGCCACCTTCATGGAGGTGCTCGACACCAGCATCGCCAACGTGTCGCTGCCGCACATCGCGGGGAACCTGTCGGTCAGCCAGGACGAGAGCACCTGGGTGCTCACCTCCTACCTGGTTTCGAACGCCGTGATCCTGCCGATCAGCGGCTGGATCGCGTCCAAGGTGGGGCGCAAGCGCTTTTACATGGCCTGCGTGATCATCTTTACGACCAGCTCGTTCTTGTGTGGGATCGCGCCGTCGCTGGGCCTGCTGATCTTCTTCCGGGTGATCCAGGGCCTCGGCGGCGGCGGCCTCGGGCCGAGCGAGCAGGCGATCCTGGCCGACACCTTTCCGCCCGCCAAGCGCGGGATGGCGTTCGCGGTTTACGGCATGGCGGTGGTGCTGGCGCCGGCTATCGGACCGACGCTGGGCGGCTTCATCACCGACCACTTCTCCTGGCGCTGGATCTTCTTCATCAACGTTCCGGTGGGCATGGTGTCGCTGTTCCTGACCAACCGCCTGGTCACCGACCCGCCCCACATCCGCCTGGCCAAGGAAAGGACCGGCGGCATCGACTACATCGGCCTCGGCCTCATCGCCGTCGGGCTCGGCTGCCTGGAGATCGTCCTCGACAAGGGGCAGGAGGACGACTGGTTCGCCTCGCCGTTCATCTTCGCCATGTCGGTGGTGGCCGGGGTGACGCTGCTGTCCTTCGTGCTGTGGGAGCGCAAGCAGAAGAACCCGGTGGTCGACGTCAACATGTTCAAGAGCCGGACCTTCGCGATCTCCAACCTGATGATGCTGACGCTGGGAATCGTCTTGTTCGGATCGACGGTGCTGCTGCCGCAGTATACGCAGGTCATCATGGGCTACAGCGCGCAGCAGGCGGGGATGGCGCTGTCGCCCGGGGGGTTCATGGTGATCCTGCTGCTCCCGTTCGTGGGCTTCCTGGTGTCGCGGGTCGACGCCCGCTACATGATCGGGTTCGGCTTCCTGGCGATGACGTTGGCGCTCTTCTACATGACCGGGCACCTGTATGAGGGGATGGACTTTCGGACCGCGGTCAAGCTGCGGATCTTGCAATCCATCGGGATGCCGTTCCTCTTCATCCCGATCAACACGCTGGTCTACGCGGGCGTGGCGCCGCAGAAGTTCAACACCGTCTCGGGCATCGTGAATCTGTCGCGCAACATGGGCGGCGACATCGGGATCGCGTTCGTCACGACGCTGGTCGCGCGGCGGGTCCAGTTCCACCAGAACACGCTGGTGGGCCGCACCAACCCGTACAACCCCGGATTCATGGCGAAGGTGAGCGGGATTGCCCGGTCGCTCGAACGCACCGGCGCGTCGTCGCTGGATGCGTCCCACCGGGCGCTGTCGGTGGTTTACCGGCAGCTCCAGCAGCAGGCGATGACGCTGGCCTATCTGGACGCCATCCGGATGCTCGCGATTTTCACGGCCCTGATGCTTCCGCTGCTCTTCCTGGCCCGCAAGCCGCGCGGCTCCGGCGCTCCGGCCGGCGGGCATTGAGACGGTCCGCCCGTCAGCCGAACGTCTCGCCGTTCCAGCCCCACCGAAAGTCGACCGCGTCGGCGAAATCGATGTAGATGCGATCGGGCGCGACGCCGAGCGCGGCTGCCAGCTGTTCGCAGATGTCGCCCGACAGGGCGGCGGTATCGCTCGGGGTCATCTTTCCGATGTTCTTCACCGCCACGAAGGCCGCCGGCGCAGGCGTTCCCCCGAACGTCATCGCGAGATCGGGGACGAGGCAGGTCATCACCCAGCGTTCGGGCTTCTTGAACTTTGCAGCCAGGAGCCGCGACAGATCGCCGAGCAGGGCCTGCCGACCTTCCCCCGCCGGCGCCGCGGCGGAGGTGAACACCTGAATGAGCGGCATCTAGATAGTATTTAGGTAAGCGACCAGGTCGGTGACCTGGCTGGGCGTCAGGTTCGAGGTGATGCCGTGCAGGTCTCCGCCGCCACAGGTGGGGTTGAACCGGTCGGCGAGCGTCTTCGCGCAGCCGTTGTGAATATACGGTGCGCGGCTGCCGACGCCGATCAACGACGGAACCTGGAAGAGACCGCCGGTGCCGACGTCCATGGTCTTGTTGTTGGTGAAGCGCGGTCCGGTGTGGCAGACGACGCAGCCGTGCATCGGGTCTCTGAACAGCCCCTGGCCGCGCGTCACGGCGGCGGGATCGGCGGGAGTCGATTTGGGCGCGCGCGGTTGTGCATCCAGCCAGCCCAGGAGCGCGCTGCCCTGATCGCTGCTCAACGTGGGGCCGGACATGCGGCCGACGAACACGTCGGTCATGAGCTGCGAGAAGCTCGGCTCGTCGCCGCCCCAGTGGAAGGGCTCGGTGCCGGAGAGGCCAGTCTGGACGGACTGGGTGCGGCGGGTCCCTTCACAATTGAAGTTCCAGGTCCGGCCGTCCTCGTTGCCTTCGGAGTGGCAGGAGCCGCAGGCGAGGAACCCGCCCGAGTTGGCGTGGAAGAGGGTGTGTCCGGTGTCGATGCGGCTGACCGTCGACAGCGTGAGGTTGTTGCCGTCGGCGAAGGCCAGCATCGCGGGCTCGCGCGACTGCACCACGATGTTTCC
>CAYTTF010000002.1:5434-22449 GCA_964440665.1 uncultured Myxococcales bacterium
GGAGCCGTGACGCCGGCGTCAATTTCGGTGCCGACCGCGCCGCCGCTACCTGTCCCGCCGAAACCAGTCGTCCCGGCCTCACCGGTGTCGCTGATGGGTACGGGTTTTCCGCCCCCTGAAAAAAAGCCGGGCATGCAGGGGCCGTGGGTGCCGTCGGGCTGACAGCCGATCGTGGTGTCGGTCGTGCTGGTGATGTCCGAGACGAAGACCCGGGTCAGCGCGGGCGTTTCGCTGGGATCGCCCACCATCGCGTTGGTCGCGTTTCCCGTCGAGATGACCGCCAGGCGCTTACCGTCGGGTGCGATGGCCATGTCGACCGCCAGCACGAGGCCGGCCAGCGCCGGCCCGCTCTGCGTCGTTCCGTCCGGCGCGACGGTGGTGATCGCCGGGTGCACGATGGCGTCGCACGGGCTGAGCCCACCGTAACCGCCCGCGACCGGGTCCACCTGATCGACCAGACCGCGCTGGTGCAACATCGCGACGCTTCCGCTCGGCAGCGCCACCGTTCGCCAGGCCGTGCTGGCGGTGAAGAGCTGCCCCGAGTGCGCTTCGGGAGAGCTGAAGGCGGGGAGCTCGACCCGGGTCGCCACGGTCCCGTCGGCGGCGACCGTGAGCAGCTCGGCGCTGCGAAAGCGGCTGACCAGCAGGGTAGAGCCGCTGACCACCACGTCGCGCAGATCGTCGTCGAGCTTCAGGGTCCGCACGGCGGCGCCACCGGCCGCGGGCAGGCTGACCAGTTGGCCGTCGTGGCAGGCGACGTGGACCAGGTCGGTCGCGGGATCGTAGGCGAGGCCGCGCGGCGCCGCGCAGACCGGACGGCGCGCGAGGATGGCGCCCGTGGTGGGATCGGCGGTGACCAGCGCGCCACCGTGGCGGAGCGCCACCTGCACGTGCCCGGCGGCGTCTTGGACGACCCGCCCCGGCTCGTCGCCGGCGGTCAGCGCGATGGTGAACTTGAGCGTCCGCGTGGGCAGATCGGCGATATAGATCCGATCGCGATCGGGATCGGCCGCGACGGCGGTCTTGCCATCGGCGAGGACCAGCAAGGTGCCGCCGCTCACCGCAGGTGGGGCGACCGGTTGCGAGTAGGTGGTGCCGAGGGTGGGCGGAAATTCACTCGAGAACCCGATGGATGGCCCAGCCCCGATGGATGGCCCAGTCCCGAAGGCGCCGGCAGCGCCGGTGGAAACCATACTATTCGTCCCACCTGTGGCACAGATGGGATCGGTCCCGAACCCACCCGCGTCGCCGGTGCCGGTGCCGGTGCCGGTGCCGGTGCCGCCGGTGGTATCGATCGACTGCCCCGTACCAGCACATCCGCCGACCGCGATCCCGACCGCCAATACCAACCCTAGGTTCGCTTTCATGTGAGATCCTCCGCCGCCGTTGTTCCGAGCAAGCATTGTGCCACAACTGCTCTGTTCATGGGCGCCGGCGCCGGCCGGCGGTTGGGGCCGGAAACGCAGCCTCGGGGGGCCCGGGTTGGGCGAGCGTCGCCGAGGGAGTCTGGCAGAAATGTCCGATTTCTACCGGACCCTCTCAGAAATGCGAGGGGCGCTGTTGTCCGGCTCCGACCTGTGTTACGAGGAGCGGATGAAAACTTGGAAGCAAGTCTTGATCGGGGCAATGGTTCTCGGATCGGCGGTCGGATGCAGGCGCCTCATGGGTGGCAGCCCGACGGCGAAGACCGAGGACGAAAAGACGCTCTACACCCTCGGGATGTTGCTGGGCCGCAACCTGGGGACCTTCAATCTGACCGCGGACGAGCTGGAGCTGGTGAAGGCCGGCCTCTCCGACATGGTCCTGAAGCGCCCGCATCAGGTGGATCTCGAAAAGTACGGCCCCAAGGTCGACGCGCTGGCGCGCACCCGGGCGCAGGCCCACGTCGCCGTCGAGAAGGCGCTCGCCAAGACCTTTCTCGAAAACGCGGCGCGTGAGTCGGGCGCGGTGCAAACCCCGTCGGGCCTGGTCTTCCGGACCACCGCGCCCGGCACCGGCGCCTCGCCGACCCCGACCGATCGCGTGACCGTGCACTACGAAGGGAAGCTGGTCGACGGGACCGTGTTCGACAGCTCGCGCAAGCGCGGAGAGCCAGCCACGTTTCCGCTCAACGGCGTCATCAAGTGCTGGACCGAAGGCGTCGGTCGGATGAAGGTCGGCGAGAAGGCGAACCTGACCTGCCCGTCGGACATCGCCTACGGCGACGGCGGTCGTCCGCCCACGATTCCGGGCGGCGCCACCCTGATCTTCGATGTCGAGCTGATCAAGATCGAAGCGGCCCCGCCACCGCCCCCGCCCGGCGCACCGAACCCAATGAGCATGGGGCAGCCGCCGCACGGCCAGCCGATGCAGCTGGGGCAACCGCACGGCAAGCCGATGCTGCTGCACGCCACCCCGGGCGGACAGCCGCAGCAGCTTCAGCTCAAGCCGCCGAAGTAACGGGCGCAGAGCAAGGTCACGTCGTCGTCGAGCGCGGCCGCGAAGTCGGTGACCGCGCCCATGAGCCGGTCGCGGATCGCGATCGGCGCATCACCCTTGTGCGCCTCGATGAGCGCGATCATCCGTTCGGTGCCGAAGCGCTCTCGCCCGTCGCGCGCCACCGCCTCGATGATGCCGTCGGTGTACAGGACCAGCAGATCGCCGGGCAGCAGCTGCGCGCGGCTCTCCACCGTGCCGGCCGCGATGTCGAGCTTGGCCCCCACCCAGGGGCCCGGCTTCTCCAGACGCTCGCAGCGCCCGGTCGCGGCGCGCAGGATCAGGATCTCTTCGTGGGCGCCGGCGAAGGTGAGGCTGCCGTCCAGCCGGTAGCGCAGCAAGGTCAGCGTCGCGTGCTCGCGCTGGCCGAGTCGGCGGCGCACGTTGTCGACCAGCATCGCGTTCAGCGCGAGCAGCAGCTCGCGCGGTGAGGCGTCGGGCATCTTGCGCGCCAGCACGCCGATCCCACTCTGCATCATCAGCATGACGAGGCCGGTGCCGAGGCCGTGCCCGGCGACGTCGCCGATCCCGATCCAGCAGCCGTCGTTGACCGGGATGACGTCGTAGTAGTCGCCACCGACCTCGGTGGCGGCCCGCATGGTGGCGGCGATCTCCAGCCCCGGGACGGTCACATCGCGCGGGAGAATCGAGGTCTGGATCCGGGTAGCGATCTCCATCTCTTTTTCGAGGCGGGCGCGCTCCGCGACCTGGCGGCGGGTCGCCTCCTCGACCAGACGCGCGACCAGGCGCGCCCCTTCCAGCGCGCTCGAGACTTGCTCCGAGAGCGATTCGTAGACGATCCCTTCGCGGGGCCCCATCTCGAGGAGGAGGCAGCCGAGCGCCCGATCGTGGAAGTAGAGCGGCTCGATGATCACCGAGGCGCGGCGGCCCAGCGGATCGATGACCGCCGGCATCAGCGCCACCGGGGCCATCTCCGTGCCGGGGTGCGGTTCTGCGCCACCCGCGTTCCGCTCGACGTCGTGCGCGAGGACCACCCGCGCCATCTCGGTCGCCGTCCCGGCCCCCTGGTAGAGCGCCATCCAGGCGCCGGGGATGCCGAGATGCGGGAGCTGACGATCGACGGCGCCGGTGAGCGCGGCCACCTGTTGCGTCGCGAGCAGCGTCGCGCCGCTGACCGTGAGGGCGTGCGCCAGGCGTTCGGTGTGCAGGCGATGCTGCGCCTGTGCGCGCTCCGCGAGCTCGCCGATCAGGATGCGCGCCTCGTGCCAGAGATCCTCGGCCTGGACCCAGCGCAGCGGCTCGCTGGGCAGCGCCGGGAGGAGGAGCTTGCGCAGGGCCGAGATCATCCCCTGCCAGGCGGCGACGTCATCGCCCGCCGCCACCACCGACCCCAGCAAGCGATCGAGCGTCGAGGTGAAGAGACCCGCGCCGGCCCCGCGCAGCTCGGCTTCGAAGGCGTCGAGGACCTGGCGGTCCCAGCCGGACGGCAGCGCCGTGTCGGCGCCGTGCACCGATCGGGAGATCTCCCGCCGCAGATCGTCGCCGTGCTCGGCCAGCAAGTTGTCGACGGTGGTCTGCGTGAGGGTGACCGGGCCCGCGCGTCCGGGACGCGCCAGCCCCGAGAAGCAGCCGCACGATTGCCGGATCACCATCTCCGTCGGCGCGGTGACCCGCCCGGCAACCTGCTGCCCCTCGAGCTGCGCCAGGACCAGGTCGAGCGCGGCCTCGCCCTGCTGATAGAGCGGCTGCCGCACGGTCGTGAGCGGGGGGGTCGAAAATCGGGCGTCCTCGATGTCGTCGAAGCCGACCACGGCGACGTCGGACGGCACCTGCAGCCCGCGCTCCTGCAGCGCGACCATGGCGGCCAGCGCCATGTAGTCGTTCGACGCCACCAGCGCGTCGAAGTTCACCTTGCGCTCTTCGACCAGCAACTCGACGGCGGCCTCGCCGGAGCTCTTCTCGAAGGTCCCCTCGCAGACCAGCGCGGGATCGACCGGGAATCCGTGCTCGGTCAGGACCGCGCGGTAGATCGCGTAACGGCGCTCCGCCTCGGCGTTGACCGCCGGCCCTCGGATGAACGCCACCCGCCGGCACCCGTGTCGCATGATGAGGTGCTCGAGCGCAGCCCGCATCCCGGGCTCTTCGTCGACGGTGAGGCTGGGGACGCTCCCGGGCGCCAGCGACAGGCTCGCCAGCGGCAGCGGCGCCAGCCTCGCGCAGAGCGCCTCGACCGCCGCCGCCCCCAGCGCGTTGCCGAGCGCGCCCCCCAGGATCACGACGCCGTCGACGCTCTTGGCGTCGCAGAGATCCAGCACGAAGTTGCGATGGACGCCCTCGCTGCCGGGCGCGCCGATCACCCCGCCCGCGAAGACCGCCAGGCTCACGTCGCGCCGGCTGGCGGCGTCGGCCAGACCGGCCAGCACCGTCGTCTGGTACGAGCCCCGGAGGGAATCGAGAAGGACGCCGATCTTCGGACGCCGATCCTCCGGGCCTCGCCGCGGGTGGGGCGTGTGGCGTTTGTCGACCGGCGCGGTCCGCACGGATCCGGTCTGATCGCGCCAGCGCATCATCGCGGCCGTGCCCCGATCGCCCCCCGAAACATCCGGGCATTCGTACCACGAGGACAAGCCGGTGAAGAAGCGGCGTCGTGTTTGTCCCGGCCAGCGCGTCGCTCTGGCTTACGGGGCGAGTCGGCGTATTCTTGCGCCATGATGTCGCGGCATCACCCGGCGCGGACAGCCGGCGCGCGACCGGCGTGAAGGGCCTTCGGGTCCCCGAGCCGGGCTCGCGCAGCGCCAAGCTGATCTGGAGCGCCTCGTTGATCGCGGTCATGCTGGTGACCGGCGTGATGGTCGCGCAGCGGACCCGGCGCCAGATCCACAGCGAGGAGCTGGAGATCCTGCAAGGGGTTCGCAAGGTCTGCAAGCTGGCGACGGTCGAGCTGTCGCTGGCCGACTACGCCAAGAAGACCGTTCCCAAGACGGTCGACCTGCCGTTCACCAAGGAGGCGGTCGCCTACCTGTTCTATTCGGGCATCGTGTCGGCGGGCTTCGACGTCTGCGAGGGGCCGGCGGAGATCTCCGTCAACCATGCGACCCGCCAGGTCCGCGTCTCCTTGCCGCCGCCGCGGATTCTATCGATAGACATTTTGCGGTTCGAGACGGTCAACGAAGAGTCGGGATTCCTGAACGCGATCGAGCCGGCGGATCGCAACCGCTGGTACGCCGAGGCGCGCGCGGCCCTCGAGCGTGGGGCGCTGGCGGGGGGCGCCCTCGAGCGCGCGCAAGCCCACGCGCGCGAGCTTTTCGCGGGGTTCGTCGAGCGACACGGCTACGCGCTGGTCTTCGGGATCACCGAGGGGGCCCGGTGAGGCGGGGGCGAAGCTCGTCGCTGCGGTCGCGGTCGTTTCTGCTCTCGCTCCTGCCCCTACTGGCGCCGTCGGCCCTGCTGGCGAAATCGGCCGCCGCGCGGGGCAAGCATGCGTCGCCGCCCGCGGAGAAGACCAACGGGGGGCCTTGCACCGATGGCGACGAGGCGGCGCTCTGGTGGTCGCCGCAAACGCCGATCGCCGGCGGCGCCATCAAGGTGCTGGCGGTCGGTGACGGCGCCGCCGCCGGCGACCTCGCGGTCGTCGATCCCGACGGCCACCACCGCGCGCTCACGGTCGCCCGCCACCCGGGCTCGCCCGGGAGCCTCTCCGCGGAGCTGGCCGCTCCACACGCCGGGGCCTATCGCCTCACCTGGACCCGAGGCGACCGGGTCGCTTGCCGGGACATCGAAGTCGCCGCCCGCGCCTCCGCGCCATCGACGGCGGTCGGCAGCTCGGTCTGGCCGGCGCGGCACGCCTGGGATCGCCGGTACGAGAGTCTGTTCTCCGCCTGGATCGATCTGCTCTTCGATGCGCCGGTCGCAGAGGCTCTGGATTTTCGACCGCTGCACCAGGCGCTGCGCGATCCGGCGCGCAACTTCCTCGGCAACTATCTCGGCCTGCGCGAGGACGATCCGAAGAACCGCGCCGCGATCGCCGCCACGCCGGACTGCGCCGACCTCCCGTATTTCCTGCGCGGCTATTTCGCGTGGAAGCTGGGCCTGCCCTTCGGTTTCCGCGATTGCGACCGCGGCACCGATACCCGGCCTCCCCGCTGTACTGGCTTTTACAACAACGAGGATCCCCCGACGGGCCACGAGCTCCTGGGCGCCATCCGCAGCTTCCTGCGGCAGATGGCCAACCACGTGCAGTCGGGGAGCGCGCGCACGGCGCTCGACGACGACGCGACCGACTACTACCCGGTCGCGCTCGATCGCAAGGCGTTGCGTCCGGGAACCATCTACGCCGACCCGTACGGGCACGTCATGATGATCGTCAAGTGGGTCGATCAGACGCCCGAGCGCGGCGGCTTGCTCCTGGCCGTCGACGGCCAGCCAGACACCTCGATCGGGCGAAAGCGATTCTGGGAGGGAACGTTTCTCTTCACCAACGACACCAAGAGCGCGGGACCGGGGTTCAAGGCATTTCGTCCGGTGGCGCGCGGGGCCGACGGCCACCTGGCGGCGCTGGCGAACCACGCCATCGGAGGGGCGGGCGATTCCGCGCACGCCCCGTTCTCCGACGAGCAGGCCAAGCTGACGCCGGACGCGTTCTACGCGCGTATGGGGAAGCTCATCAACCCGCGCGGCCTCGAAGCGGAGAAGGCCTACCGCGAGACGCTGGACGCGCTCGCCGAACAGCTCACGGTGCGGGTCGGCTCCGTCGCCAACGGCGAGAAGTTCGAAAAGGAAAAGGGCCCGGTGGTGATCCCGATGCCCGACGGCGCCAAGATCTTCGAGACCACCGGCCCCTGGGAGGACTACGCGACGCCGTCGCGCGACATGCGCCTTCTGATCGCGATGAACGTGCTGCTCGCGATCCCCGACCGGATCGTCAAGCACCCGGAGCTGTTCAATCTGGGCGGCCGCAAACCGGAGATCGTTCGCGACGAGATCGCGAAGCTGCACGCCAGCCTGATCGGCACGCGTGGCATCACCTACGCGCGCAGCGACGGGACCCCCTGGAAGCTGACGGTCGCCGATCTGCTGGCGCGCCGGGCCGCGCTGGAGATCGCCTTCAACCCGAACGACTGCGTCGAGGTCCGCTGGGGCGCCGCCGAGGGGACGCCGGAGTACGCGACCTGCGCCCGCCACGTGCCCGCCGAGCAGCGTGCGAAGATGGCCGAGGTCCGTGTCTGGTTCCACGACGCGAAGCGCCCGGCCCGGTAGGGTTCATATATCGGGCGGTCAACCCGCAGCTTTGATCGCCTCGGGCATCAGCGCGATCGGTCGCACGGGTTTCGTCCTGGTCAGATCGTGGGTGGCTTGCAGGTTGAGCCAATATTTCGGTGATTGGCCGAAGGCCCCGCCCAAAATCCAAGCGGTCTCGGGCGAGACACCCCGCTTTCCGTTGATGATCTCGCTGATTCTCTGCATGGACATGCCGGTCCGCTCATGGAAGGCGGTCTGTGATACCCCCAGCTCATCGAGAATCTCTCGGAGAAACTCTCCGGGGTGGGGCGAGACCCTGCCTGGAAGCTTCCTATTTGGAATAGATGTCATGTGTATCTCCGGTCTGCTGTCGTTTGGTTCGGTCTCGGTGTGGTGTCAGTGGTAGTCCGTGAGCTCGACGTCGTGTGCCCCGCCAGACCAGCGGAAACAGATCCGCCATTGGTCATTGACGCGGATGGAGTGCTGACCCACACGATCGCCCCTGAGCTTCTCCAATCTATTTGACGGCGGCTGCCTCAGGTCTTCGAGCTCCTCTGCGGCGTCGACGGTGATGAGTTTCCTGAAAGCGCGTTCCCGCACGTCCGTCGGAAGTTGGCGCACTCTCGCGCTGTTGGTGCCTCCCCAGAGATCCGCTGTGCGAGAGTCGGCGAAGCTCTGAATCACCCACCTCCGAAGGTAGCGTCGGCAGCGGTCGCGTGCAAGTCAAAAGTTCACCCCTTCCGTGAATGGGTGAACACACGCATCGGCGTACCTGGCGATGTGGATCGGCCTGTGGGGCGCGACCAGGACCGGGATGATCAACGTGAAGGTCGTGCGCCAGGCACCGCGACGCGCCCGCCCGCGAACGGACCCTCAGTCTCCACCGCCGTCGGTGACGGGTCCGGGTGCACCCTCGGCGATCCACGCACCCACCATCGAGATCACGCAGGCGGGGAGCGGGTTCGAAAAGAACTCGCCCTTGGGCATTTGTGCTCCATAGCAGGGTGAGGCGGAGCTCAGCTTTTGGTACAGATAGCTGCCGCTCAGGTTGCCGGGCGCGACCCGAATGCCGCCACAAGTGTCTGGGTCGGTCGCAGGTTGATTGATGAGCTCGCCCCACGATTTCCCAGCGCTCAGATCCAGCGCTCCGGTCACGTCGTGACAGCTCACGCAGTTCTGGTCGAAGATATGTTGGACCTGAGCGTAGGTCACTGCGGTGGGCGCCGCGTCGGGTGCGGGGCAGACGTCGGCGCGCGGATCGGCCACCACGACGCGGCCGTCGGCTGCACCGTCCGCGTTCGGGAAAGCTCCGCGTGAGCAGGCAAGGGTGGCCGTCAGCGACAAGAGGACCGCGTCCAACGCCGTCGCCGCCATCTTCGAGGAGGTACCGCGAGCCTTGGTGGAGCAGGCGTGGTCGGCGTCGCGCCGCCGGGCGTCAGATCCGCCGACCGTCGGGAGCTATAGCGGGTTCGTCAGCAGGTGGCGTTGCACGTCGAGCGCCCGCGGATCGTTGGGATACTTCGCGACCATGATTCGGGCTTCCGCTTGGGCCTCCTTGAATTGGGCCATGTTGACCAGCGACTTGACGACGATCCAGGCGCGCTCGGGCGCGTCCGGGCTGCTCGGGAAGCGGGCGTTTCCTTCGCGTGCAAGCTGCAGCGACAGGGGAGGGTTGGTTTCGCCCAGCTCGTGAAGCCTCGCCATCAGCGCCGCTTCCACCAGCAGCGCCTGGGCCGCCGTGCCCACGAAGGGCCGCTGGCGATTCGCCGCGACGATCGCGCCGGCGCCGGCGGGCAAAGAATGCATCGTCGGCGGGTTGGGCTGCTGCGGAGTCTCGTCGGCGCGTGACGTCGGTGGGCTGGGTACGCGTGGCGCGGGGGCGCCCGGTGCGGCGGTCGGGGCTGGGCTCGACACGATCTGGGTCTCCTCTTCGACCCGGGCGGGGGGCGGTCGCTTGTCCCGCGCGGCGACGGCGCCCACGACAACCGCCAGCGCGATCGCGCCCAGGACCGCTATCCCGACGGTGGATCGCTTCGACATCGGGTCAGTCTATTTCAGACTCGGGACCTCGTCGCGGGTGACCACGTTCGGGTTTGCGTAAACGCTCTGGACGTAGGCGACGGTGTTCCCCGGAGAGGTCGCGGGCATCTCGTAGGTCGCCCAGGTATTGAAGAGAACCCAGGGCGCCCTGGTGGACGTCGAGAACATCGCCGCCGGATCGGGAATCTGGCCATTTTCGTGGAGCGCGATCGGGATGGCGTTCCCGACCGGCAAGGGCTTGCCGCCGGGTTGGCCAAGGGCTGGCGCGTCGCTGCCGCGTGCCTAGTTTGATTGCATGAGGTCGCCGATCGGTTTCGCTGGAATATCCTTGATCCTCCTGCTGGGCGGTTGTGCGAGCAGGACCGCCGGTGAAACCACCGTCAACGGCGGCCAGACGTCGGCCGGCCTCGACGGCGGCGTGCCCAGCAAGCGCCACGGGCTCATCGTGCCGAGCGATCCCCCGATGGGCATCTCGGGGTCGCAGAGCACGACCGGCACCGAGAGCGGTCGCATCGACGACTCGATGGGCAAAGGGGTGAGCGGTGGCAGCCCGCCATAAGACTTGAAGCGCGCGCACCGGAACCGTGTCTACGCGACGGGGGTGCACGAAAAAAAGACCAGGACCGACTCTGAGATCGGCCCCGGCCCTTAGAGGGCTACTTCACAGGACCTACTTCTTGTCGGTCTTGGTATCGGTCTTGGTGTCGGTGCGGGTGTCCGTCTTGGTCTCTTCGGTCCCGTCGGACTTCTTGCTCTTCTTGGTCTTCTTCTGGGTCTTGGTGTCGGTCTTGGTCTCGCCCGTGTTGTCCTTGTCGCCGGCGCGCGCGACGGTCCACGAGGTGGGGAGCAGGAGGGCGAGAGCGAGGAAGATGCTGCGGGTAAAGGTCATGTGGTCTCCGGGTGAGTTGTTGAGCTGCCGGGGCGGAAGCTAGGTCGGCGTCTCCGGCAAGCAAGGGGGGCGCGCCCGCAAAGACGAAACCTCCAAGGATCTCCCCCGATTGAGCGGCCTCTGGCGCCGCGGCGGAAGGCTCCAGACCCTGCAAGCTCGCGCATGGAGCGGCCAAGATCATGGACGTAGGCGTGGTCGCCGCCTTTTGGACAAGCCCGCCCCACGCATCGAAACGCTTGACAGGGAAACCCGTTTGCTCCAGTTTAGTCATCCGACTAAGTCAAGTGACTAAAGTCGATCGACGAACCGGCCCTGGGGGCCTCGGAAAAGGAGCGAGCGATGGCAATCGACGAAGCGAAGCTGAATGAGTTCATGGGGAAGATCGTGGGCGATCTGGGGGTGACGATGAGCAGCGCGTTGCTGGTCCTCGGCGATCGCCTCGGGCTCTGGAAGGCGATGGCGGCGCTGGGGCCGGTGACGCCGGCCGAGCTGGCGAAGCGAACCGAGACCGCCGAGCGCTACGTGCGCGAGTGGCTCGACGGCCAGGCGGCCGCCGGCTACGTCAGCTACGACGCGAAGGCCGGCCGCTACACCTTGCCGCCCGAGCAGGCGTTCGCCCTCGCCGACGAGGAGAGCCCGGCCGCGGTGGCCGGCGCATTTCACGTCGCGCGCGCGATGTGGAGCGCGCTCGACAAGATGGAGGCCAACTTTCGCAGCGGCGGCGGACTCGAGTGGGGGCATCAGCACCCCTGCCTGTTCGAAGGGACGGAGCGATTTTTCCGAGCCGGCTACATCGGCAACCTGGTGGGCTCCTGGATCCCAGCGCTCGACGGGGTGAAGGCGAAGCTGGAGGCGGGTGCCAAGGTGGCGGACGTGGGGTGCGGGTGTGGCGCATCGACCATCCTGATGGCCAAGGCGTTTCCAAAGTCGACCTTCCGCGGATTCGACTACCACCAGGGATCGATCGACATCGCGACCAAACGCGCGAAGGAGGCGGGGGTCGGGGATCGGGTGACGTTCGCCGTCGCAAAGTCGACCGACTACCCCGGCACCGGGTACGATCTGGTCGCGCACTTCGATTGCCTCCACGACATGGAGGACCCGGCCGGCGCCGCCAAGCACGCCCGCCAGACGCTCGCCAAGGACGGCACCTGGCTGATCGTCGAGCCGATCGCCAGCGACAAGGTGGAGGAGAACCACAATCCGGTCGGGCGGGTCTTCTATTCGGCCTCGGCGTTGCTGTGCGTGCCGCACTCGCTGGCCCACGAGGGTCCCGCGCTGGGCGCGCAGGCGGGCGAGGGGCGGCTGCGCGACATCGTCGTCACCAAGGGGGGATTTTCGCGTCTGCGTCGCGCGACCGAGACGCCGTTCAACATGATCCTCGAGGCGCGTCCGTAGCGAAGTCGTGACGCCCGGGTCGGCGCGCCTTGACGGCGCGACCGGCCCGGGAGTATCGAGCGAGAGCGGATGCCCAATGTGCGCGACAAGGACAAGCCGCCATCTCCGGCGGAGCGGCTCCTCGATGCGGCCGAGCGGCTGCTCATCGAGGTCGGGCACAGCGCCGTCACCACCCGTCTCGTCAGCCAGGAGGCCGGCCTCAACCACGGCCTCGTTCACTATTACTACGGCTCGATGGAAGAGCTCTTTCTGGCGGTGCTGGAGCGCTTCACGGCGCGGCTCATCGTCCGGCAACGCGCGATGTACGCGGCGCCGACCAGCTTTCTCGTCAAGTGGCGCAAGGCGATGGGGTTCCTCGAAGAGGATCTCGCCGCCGGCTACCCGAAGATCTGGATGGAGCTGCAGGCGATGGGCTGGAACCGCCCGGAGATGCGATCGCGCCTGGCCGCCGTCCACGACCAGTGGATCAAGGTACTCACCGAGGCGTTTGGGCCCGCCATGAAGCGGTACGGGATCGCGGAGGGTCCGCTGCGCGTCGAGGCGATGGTGGCGCTGGTCGCGACGTTCAACGAGGGAATCATGCTGGAACGACTGTCCGGCGTCGATCGGGGGCACGCCGCCTTGCTGAGATCGATCGATCGCTGGCTCGAATCACTGGAGAGGGGGGCGCGATGAGAGCACGGCAACCGGATCGACAGGGCTTCGTCGACAGGGATGGGGTGAAGATCGGCTACGAGGTGTTCGGCGAAGGGCCGCGCACGGTATTGCTTCTGCCCACCTGGTCGATCGTCCATTCACGTCTTTGGAAATCACAGGTGCCGTACCTGGCGCGCCACCTTCGCGTGGTCACCTTCGACGGCCGCGGCAACGGCCGCTCCGATCGTCCCGCGGAGGCCGCCGCCTACGATGATCGGCTCTACGCCGCCGACGCGCTGGCCGTGCTCGACGCGCTGGATATTCCGCGCGCGACGCTGGTCTCCACCTCGTCGGGCGCTTACTGGCACCTGATCCTGGCGGCGGAGCATCCGGAGCGCGTCGACGGATCGATCTTCCTGGCGCCGGCGCTGCCGCTGGCGCCTCGGCACACCGGGCGAGACATCAACTTCAACGCCCACCACGCCGACGACGAAGGTTGGCACAAGTTCAACCGGCACTACTGGATGAAGGACTTTCGCGGCTTCCTCGAATTCTTCTTCGGCATCATGTTCACAGAGCCGCATTCGACCAAGCAGATCGAAGACGGCGTCGGCTGGGGCCTGGAGACGACACCCGAGACGCTCATTGCCACCCTGGAGGCGCCGGCGCTGTCGGCCGACAAGGTGCGCGAGCTCTGTCCGAAAGTGAAGGGCCCGGTGCTGGTGATCCACGGCGACGAGGACGGTCTGGTGACCCACGCGCGCGGCGCCGCCCTGGCCGAGCTGACGGGCGGCCGATTGGTGACGGTCGAGGGTGGGGGGCACTTTCCACCCGCGCGCGATCCGGTGAAGGTGAACCTGCTCCTGCGAGACTTCGTGGCGCCGCGCCCACCGGTCGCGCGCTTGCCGCGGGCGATCTCGCGGCGCAAGCGCGCGCTCTTCATCTCGTCGCCGATCGGTCTCGGCCACGCCCAGCGCGACGTGGCCATCGCCGACGAGCTGCGCAAGCTCCACCCGGGTCTCGAGATCGACTGGCTGGCGCAGAGCCCGGTCACCCAGGTGCTGGCGACGCGCGGAGAGCGCATCCACCCGGCCAGCGCCTTTCTGGCCAGCGACTCGGCCCACATGGAGAGCGAGTCGTCGGAGCACGATCTGCACTGTTTTCAGGCCTGGCGCCGGATGGACGAGATCATGGTCGCCAACTTCATGGTGTTCCACGACGTCGTGCAGGACGATCGTTACGACCTGTGGGTCGGCGACGAGGCCTGGGAGATCGACTACTTCCTGCACGAGAACCCGGAAGAGAAGCGCGCCCCCTACGTCTGGCTGACCGACTTCGTGGGCTGGCTGCCGATGCCCGACGGTGGCGAGCGCGAGCTGGCCCTCACCGCCGACTACAACGCCGAGATGATCGGGCAGATCGAACGCTTTGCGCGGGTGCGCGATCGGGCCCTCTTCGTGGGCGAGCCGGCCGACATCGTCTCCGATCGCTTCGGCCCGGGGCTGCCGGAGATCCGCGCCTGGACCGAGGAGCACTTTCGGTTCCCCGGCTACGTGACCGGCTTCGATCCGGCCACCTTCGCCGATCGGGAGGCGCTGCGCGCGGAGCTCGGCTATCGCAAAGACGAGCAGATCTGCATCGTCACGGTCGGCGGCTCGGGCGTCGGCCGCTCGCTGCTGGAGCGGGTGATCGCGGCGTTTCCCGAGGCCAAGCGGCGCCTGCCGGCGCTGAGGATGATCGTTGTCGCGGGGCCGCGCATCGATCCGGCGTCGCTCGCCGGCAAGCCGCAAGCGGGGCTGGAGCTGCGACCGTACGTCGACCGGCTCTACCGGCATCTGGCGGCCTGCGATCTGGCGGTGGTGCAGGGGGGCCTGACGACCACCATGGAGCTCTGCGCCAATCGCCGGCCGTTCATCTACTTTCCGCTGCGCCACCACTTCGAACAGAATTTCCACGTGCGCCACCGGCTGGAGCGCTTCGGCGCCGGCCGCTGCATGGACTTCGCGGCGGCCGGAGCCTCCGAGATCGCCGCCGCGATCGTCGAGGAGATCGGGCGCCCCGCGACCGGCAAGGCCATCGACGCCGGCGGCGCAGCCCGGGCCGCGGCGGAGATCGCCAGCTTGCTCTGATTCCGCTCGGCCTGCCTTGACCGACGGAGGGCGCGTTACCAGAGTCCCGCGATGGGGCGGCAGTCGTGACGGCCGAAGGCGATCACAAACATGATCCCGATGCGGCGGGCGATCCGCTCTCGCAGCACGTCGCGCACACCGTCGAGACCGTCGCGTCGGTCCACTCGCGCGTTCAAGGGCAAGTCACCCGTCACCAACGGGCGATCGATGTCCTCACCGCGGCGCTGGGTCGCCCGCGGACCCTCTACATCATCATCGGGATCGTCGCTGGCTGGTGCATCGGAAATAGCCTGCTGACCTCTCCGATCGATCGGCCGCCGTTCTTCTGGCTGCAGGGGAGCATGGGCCTTTCGGCCATCCTGATGGCGACGGTGATTCTCATTACCCAGAATCGCCAGACCCGGGAGGCGGAGCAGCGCGCGCAGCTCGACTTGCAGGTGAACCTGCTGGTCGAGAAGAAGGTCGCCAAGCTCATCGACCTCATCGAGGAGCTGCGTCGCGATCTCCCCAACGTCAAGAATCGGGTCGACGAAGCGGCCAACGCCATGACGAAAACCGTCGACGCCGTCGCGGTGCTCTCGGCGCTCGAGCAGACCATCGACGATCCAGCCTCCCAACAATCCAAGTAGTCGTCAGGTGGCCCCGGGTGCTTTGAATGCGAAGGCGAAGAACGCTGCGACGCCGAGAAAGGCGAACGCCACCAGATAGTTCCAGGCCAGCTTTTCCTTGAGAAACGTGAGCGCGAATCCCACGAAGACGACTAGGGTGACGATCTCCTGGATGATCTTGAGCTGGAATCCAGAGAACTGGCCGTAGCCGAGTCGATTCGCCGGCACCGCCAGGCAGTATTCGACGAGCGCGATTCCCCACGAGACCAAGATCGCTTTCCAAAGCGGCCAGCCGTGGCCGTATTTCAAGTGTCCATACCAGGCGAAGGTCATGAAGACGTTCGAAGAAAGCAGCAGCAATACGGTGGTCATCGGGTGGGCTCCAGGAGTCGAGTGTTGCGTGTCTCCGGCATGAAGAGATAGAGCATCCCGAAGGCGGCCGAGGCGACCGCAGCCAGGAACAGAAACCCGGCGTGTGGGCCAAAGTGGTGGACGACGGAACCAGCGATGACCTGGCTGAGCGAGGCGCCAATTCCGACCGCAGTCCCGATGGCGCCCAGCGTGAGATTAAAGCGCCCCGTGCCCTGCGTCAGGTCGGCGATCACCAGGACCGAGACGACGCCGAAGATTCCGGCGCCCACGCCGTCCAGGATCTGAATCGCGACCAGCGCGCCGGTGTTGGCGGTGAGCGTGTAGAGAACACCCCGAATCGGCAAAGCTCCAAATGCAATCAACAGCAGCGGTTTTCTACCCCACGATCCCGCCTTTTGTCCCGACCACGAGGCCAGCGCGGCGATGACGAGCTGGGTGGTCACGACACACGCCGACATGAACATCATCGAGCTTCGGCCCTGACCCTTGGCCAGCATCTCGCCCAGCAGCGGCAGCATCGCGGCATTGGCGAAGTGAAACATGACTGCGCAGACGAGGAAAATGATCAGCCGTCGATCCTCGAGCAGCGCGAGCGCACCGGCGGGCCTGATTTTCCCGTCGGTCTTGCCGGCGCCGCGCGCCCGTTCATAGTCAATCTCCTCGGGGCGGATGACGGCCAGGGTCGCAATGGTCGGCAGGGCGCAGACCACCACGAAGAAAAATATGCTGCGATTGGAGACGAAGTAGCCAAGCAGGCCCATGGCGGCGGCTGCCACCACGTTGCCGGCCGAATTGAAAGCCTGGTTGCGCCCCTGTCGACGATCGAAGAGCGTGCGCCCAACGATTCCGAGCGAGATGGCGCAGATGGCCGGAGCGACGAGGCTCGACGTTCCGCCGACCAGGAGCTCGGCCGAGATCACGACCCAGACGCGCGGTAGGAGCGCGATCAACACCGCCCCGAGGGCCAGGGCGGCGATCGCTCCGGCGATCAGCGCCCTTTTGGATCGGAGGCGGTCGACCAGTGCGCCGGCGGGGGTCTGGGCCAGGATTCCGGCGATCCCGCCGACGGTGAGCGCCAGCCCCACGCGTTGTTCGTTCCACCCATACCCCGCCAGGTAGATAGCCAGAAACGGTCCGATTCCGGTCTGGACGTCGGCGAGAAAGAAGTTCAGCCAGTCGAGACCGCGGAGTGTGCGGGCGGAAGGCGGCCGCATCCCCTGACCCTTCGATACTGGCGCGTTGCCCATCGTCGCGGCGAACATGCGCACG
>CAYTTF010000002.1:22459-39938 GCA_964440665.1 uncultured Myxococcales bacterium
GCCGATCGATAGTCGGGTCGGGGGCCGTGCCCCGGATCGTCGGCCTCCCAGTTCAGGCCGCTTCGACGACCTCGTGGACGAAACGCAGCTTTGCCACCGCCGGCGTCGACAGCACGAACGGGTAGAGATCTGGCAGGCCCATGCTGCGGTTCAAGCTGTTCATCGCCACCGTGAGCGGGACCCAGGCGCCCATCAGATCGTCGAAGTCGTCGAAGTCGACGCGACGGGTCTGGCTCTCCGGGCGGCGGGCGCCGCCCTCGGGCTTGGGGCGCAGCGCCAGGCCGAAGCTGCGCGCCGTTTCGAGCGTGTCGACCATGTGCAGGTAGTGGGCCCAACTCTCCGCCCAGTCTTCCCAGGGGTGCATCGAGGCATACGAGCTGACGAAGCGGGTCGGCCAGTCGGGGGGGGCGCCGTTCTGATAGTGGGCGCTCACGGCTTTCGCGTAGTCGACGCTCTCGTCGCCGAAGAGGGCGCGGAACCCGGACCGGCGGGCGCTGCGCTTGATCAGCCGGTCCCAGTAGTAGTGGCCGATCTCGTGACGGAAATGTCCGAGCAGCGTCCGATAGGTCTCGCCCAGCTCGAGGCGGGTCTTTTCGCGAAAAGGGGCATCTGCTTCGGCGATGTTGATGGTGATGAGACCTTCGCTGTGTCCGGTGAACACCTTGTCGGTGCCGGGCTCGTCGCGCAGAAAGCAGAACGCCACCCCGCCGTCGGGGCGCTCGGTCCGCGATTCGAGCGGCAGCCCCAGACCGATGAGGGTGTAGACCAGCCGCCGCTTAGCGATCTCGAGCTTGAGCCAGGCCGCCTGGGCCGCCGGGTCGGCGAGATTCGGGATCAGCTCGTTGAGCCGGCAGGCGCGGCAATATCGTTCGGTCTCGGCCTCCGGGACCGCCCAGTTGCAGGCGCCGTGATCGATCTGGTTCCCGCACGCGCGATAGCGAATCCCCTTGGCGACCGGCGCCAGCGCGACGAAGAGGCCGTCGGAACCATGCTCGATCGCCGACAGCAGCGCCCGGTCCGGCAGGAAGGCCAGCGCGTGGCCGCACTCGGTGCATTGCGAGTTCTCGAAGAACAGCGTCTGTCCGCAGACCGAGCAGGAGAAGATCTTCATCCGTGATGCTGAACGTACCGGACATCGGGCATCGTGTCGCTCGTCTCGGGCGGGGAGTCGACCGGTTCGTCCGGCCGGTCCGGCTCGCCCGTGGTGCGGAGCTCGCCGGTGCGAGCCCTCTGCTCGAGAAGCTGGCGCTCGCCGCGCAGCGTTCGGCCCAGCTGCAGCGTTTGCCGATACAGAACCTGCCAGTCGTCGAGCTCCACGTTCAGCGACCCGAGCTGTCGGATCACCTCGTTGACGCTCTCCGTGGCATGGGTGGTCCCGCGGCCGGATATCCCCTGGAACGCCTTCCAGAGCTGCCGGATTTCCTTTTCGATCTCCTGCGCCTTGGGATCCGCGCTCTGGAGCGCATCGGTCCGAAGCAGCGCCTCCGTGACGAGCCCGTGGGCCCAGGTGGTCTTCTGCGGTTTGCCTCGCAGCAGCACACCCGAGGGATAGAACGATACCCACAGATCGGCCGATTCAAAGTGCTCCATCTTGGTGGGCACGAACGCGGCGAACGCCTTTCCGCCGAACCAGCCCAGGATCCGGGTGGGGGCGGCGACCCACCAGCCGGGCTGCGCCGGCCGCAGATCGAATCCCGCGCGGTTCAGGACCCCGATGGCGGTCTCCGCCAACTGGTGATACGCGCGCGCCGTCGTGGTGGCGGGGATACTGACGCTGCGTTCCTTTCGGATCAGCGCCGCCAGCCGCATCACCGGCACGGACACGAACATGATGAGAAAGGCGGCGGTCAATCCCAGCGTGATCGGAAAACCGCGCGCCATCCTCTTGCCGAACGACTCCGACGCCGTGCCGGACGGTGCCTTGGCGCCGATAGCCAGGCCGAGCGCCAACGGAACGACCAGCACCAGCGCGAGCCAGACCACCCGGATCGTCCAGGACGGGATCCAGTGTGGGATGGGGACGAAGGCCAGCAGCAGCGCCGCGATTCGCGGAAAGGCGACGCCCAGCAGCAGGAGCGGCCAGGCGACCGCTGCCGCGACCAGCACCGACAGGAAGGTCTGTTGTCGCGCGGAGGTCTGACCAAAGAGGGCGCGCACGGCCCAGCCGAAGATGGCGTTCAGGATCTTTCCGGCCGACTTGCCAATTAGGGCCAGAATCGCTTGTAGAATTGCCATGGTTCGCCTGGGCTCGTGCGAAGGGCTAAGAGTGCGCCGCGACCGCTACGCGAGTCGGTGGCGGGTGACAGCCCGGTAGATGGTCAGCAGGATCACCGCACCAATGACCGACGCGATGATGCCCGGACCGGCATCGCCCGCGTGGTAGATGCCGAGCGCCCGCCCCAGGAAGCCGGCCACCAGCGAGCCGACGATCCCGATCAGCATCGTGACGATGATGCCGCCCGGATCCTTGCCCGGGTGAATTGCCTTGGCGATGGCGCCCACGACCAGACCGACAATCAGGGACCAGAGAAGATGCATGATGAGTTCCTTTCGCTTGGGTTGGATGAAGCTTTCGATCACTTCAGAGGGGCCACGTCGCGGTCAGGTCAGAGGCGCCGCTTCGGCGGTCTCGTGTGGAATGGCCCGACGGGGCTGGCCCTTCTCTTCGATCTCGATCTGCTCGGCCTCCATGTTCTGGCCCAGCGCATCGAGCTCCTCGGCGCCGAGGATCTTCTTGACCTTGGGAAACAGATCCGATTCTTCCTCTTTGACGTGGTGCTCGACCTGCTCGGTCAGCACCTTCACCTTCGCGTCGAAGGTGTGGTCCTTCGCGTCGGTCTCCAGGAGGTCCGCCAGCACACGCTTGATTCCGACGTGCTCCTCCAGCGCCTCCAGAAGAATGTCTTCGGTCCGCTTGGCCCGCACCGCCGGATAAAACTGGTGCTCCTCGATCGGCTGGGATTTGAGCAGCTCGATGGCGTTCATAGAACTCCTTGTGGATGAGCAGTGGACACGGGTGGTCCCTCATGCGACAGGCGTGCCGAGAGCGACGGCTCCCAGCAAGCGCGCGTTTCTCGGCCCTGGAAGCGCCTCAGGTTACCGGTCGGTAGCGGCCGCTACCGTTAGGTAACGGCCGAGCCGCCCGGGCCGTGGGCTGTAGTTCGGCCCTCCGGACACTCTTCCGGTATGACGGGCCCCCGAAGGTCGCCGGTTTCGAGCTGCTTCGTCTTTCTATTCCCGCTATTCGCCTGTGCGGCGCAGGTGGGGGGTGGGGGCGGAACAGGCTCCGCCGGCGCCCCTGGCGGTACCGCTGGCTCGAGCGGCCAGGCCGGGACGGGCGGGGGACAGACGGCGGGGACCACCGGCGCGGCGGGGACCACTGGCGCGGCGGGGACGACCGGCGCGGCTGGAACCACCGGTGCAGCCGGAACGGCAGGTCCTACCGGCATCGCGGGCACCACGGGCGCGGCCGGAAACGGAGGCGCCGCCGGTGGACCCGTGGATCTGACCGGACGCAAGGCGCTCTTGCTGGTTGATTCCCCCGGCAGTCCCAGCGACGGCGAGGTGATCCTTCAAGAAACACTTCAAGAACGCGGTATGGTCGTCACCATCGGCGCCTCGACGGGACCGGCCTCGCTGGCGACCGGGATGAACGTCATCGTGGTCTCCGATTCCTCCGGGGCGGGGGACTTCGTGCCGGTGTTCGGAACGGCCGCGATTCCGATGATCGTGTTCGGCAACTCGGCGTATCAAACGCTGGGCTGGACGGCCTCCTCGTCCGCCAAGGGAACGGTCGACAGCACGACCAGCGTCACGCTGGTCGGTATCGGCACGCCGCTGACGTCCGATCTGGCGGCCGGGTCCAGCTTCACGATGATCCTCTCGACCCAGAGCACGTCCCTGTACTGGGGGACGCCGGGCGGCAACCCGATCGCGGTAGCGTCCATCATGGGCTCGGCCACCGAGCTCGTCGACTTCGCGTACGAGGCCGGGAGCGCGACCGCGACCGCGACCGCGCCCGCGCGTCGTGTGGGCCTCGGGTGGAAGACCAACGCGATCCAGAACCTCACCATCAACGGCTTCAAGCTGCTGAGCGCGGTCATCGACTGGACGGCGGGGAGCGGAATGTAATCGAACCGTCACGTCTTGTGCGGGCGCCGCGCTGAAGGCAAGCTCCGGCCACCCGAGATGACGACCGACAAGCCCAGCAGCGTCGCCGGCAATTTCGTGCGCGAGCAGATGGCCGCCGATCGGGCCGCCCAGCGCCACGGCGGCCGGGTGGCCACGCGGTTTCCACCCGAGCCGAACGGCTACCTCCACATCGGCCACGCCAAGGCGATCTGCGTCGACTTTGGGCTGGCCCAGGAGTTCGGCGGCAGCTGCAACCTGCGCTTCGACGACACCAACCCGATGACGGAGGACGTGGAGTACGTGGAGGCGATCCAGGCGGACATCCGCTGGCTCGGCTTCGAGTGGTCGCACCTCTTTTACGCCTCCGACTACTTCGAGCGGCTCTATGAGCTAGCGGTCAAGCTGATCGAAAAGGGCCGCGCCTACGTCGACAGCCTCTCGGAGGAGCAGATCCGCGAGTACCGCGGCGATTTCTACAAGAAGGGGAAGCCCAGCCCCTACCGGGATCGCGGGGTCGCGGAGAACCTGGACCTGTTCCGGCGCATGCGTGCCGGTGAGTTCCCCGAGGGGGCGCACGTGCTGCGGGCGAAGATCGATCTCGAGACGCAGAACATGAACCTGCGCGATCCGTTGCTGTATCGGATCCGCTACGCGCCCCACCACCGCACGGGCAAGACCTGGTGCATCTACCCGATGTACGACTACGCCCATCCACTGTCCGACGCGATGGAGCAGATCACGCATTCGATCTGCACGCTGGAGTTCGAATCGCATCGGCCGCTTTACGACTGGTGCATCCGCGAGGCGGAGGTCTTTCCGTCGCAGCAGATCGAGTTCGCGCGGCTCAACCTGACCTACACGGTCATGTCCAAGCGCAAGCTGGCCGAGCTGGTGCAGAAGAAGCTGGTCTCCGGCTGGGACGATCCGCGCATGCCGACGCTGGCGGGGCTGCGCCGGCGCGGCTACACGCCCGAGGCGATCCGCGCCTTCTGCGAACGGATCGGCGTCGCCAAGACCGACAGCCTGGTCGACGTCGGCCTGCTCGAGCACGGGTTGCGCGAAGATCTCAACCGCCGCAGCCCGCGGGTGATGGCGGTGCTGCGCCCGCTCAAGGTCGTGATCGACAACTTCCCCGAAGGCGAAGTCCGGCAGCTGGAGGCGCCGCTTCACCCCGAAGATCCATCGCAGGGCACGCGCAAGGTTCCGTTCTCGCGGGTCGTCTACGTCGACCACGACGACTTCCGGCAGGATCCCCCCAAGGACTGGTTTCGGCTGGCGCCCGGGCGCGAGGTTCGCCTGCGCTACGCCTGCCTCGTCACCTGCAACGAAGTCATCAAGGACGCCGCGGGCGAGGTGGTCGAGCTGCGTTGCAGCTGGGATCCCGGCTCCTGGGGCGGCAGTGCGCCCGACGGCCGCGCCGTGCGCGGGACTTTGCACTGGGTCTCGGCGGCCCACGCGGTCCCCGCGGAGGTGCGCCTCTACGATCGCCTGTTTGCCGTCGAGAATCCCGGCACCACCGAGGGAAAGAGCTTCGTCGACGAGATGAACCCGAGCTCGCTGGAGCGGCTCTCCGGGGCGCTCATGGAGCCTTTTCTGGCCCAGGCCACGGCGGGCGCGCGCTATCAGTTCGAGCGACTGGGCTATTTCTGCGTCGATCGCGAAAGCGCGCCCGGGAAGCTGGTCTGGAACCGCACGGTTGGCTTGAAAGACACGTGGGCCAAGCTCGAGGGGAAAGCGCATGGCAAGGCGACCGCCACAGGTGTCCTCACAAAGGTCAAAGCCAAGCCTGCGCCCGCCGATATTCCGCAGGAGATTTCCATAGACGATCTCAACCGCGTCGATCTGCGGGTCGGCATCGTGCGTGAGGCGGCGCAGGTCCCCGAGGCGCAGAAGCTGATCCGGGTGATGGTCGACCTCGGCGACGGGCGGCTGCGGCAGATCTTCGCCGGCCTGCGGGCCAGCTACCCCGATCCCAGCGTGCTGGTCGGCAAGCGGGTGGCCGTGGTGGCGAACCTCAAGCCGCGCCAGATGAAGTTCGGGCTGTCGGAGGGGATGATCCTGGCGGCCGGTGGGGGCGATCGACCGCACCTGGTCGTGACCTTCGACGACGGCGACGCCGCCCCACAGCCCGGCGACAAAATCGGATAGCTCGGATAGTCGCCCCATGAAGGTCCGCACCCGATTCGCCCCGAGTCCCACCGGCTTCCTCCACATTGGCGGCGTGCGCACGGCGCTCTTCAACTGGCTCTTCGCGCGGCGGCATGGCGGGGAGAGCAAGTACGTGCTGCGCATCGACGACACCGACCAGGAGCGCAACATCGACGCGGCGCTGGCGCCGATCCTCCATGGCTTTCACTGGCTGGACCTCGCCTGGGACGAGGGCCCCGAGGTGGGCGGACCGTTCGCGCCGTACTTCCAGTCGCAGCGCGGCCCCCGTTATCAGAACGCCGTCGAGACGCTGCTGGCCTCGGGCAAGGCCTACCGCGACTACGCGACCGCCGAGGAGATGGACGCCGAGCGCAAGGCCGCGCAGAGCGAAAAGCGGCAGTTCCAGTACAGCCGCCGGTTCATGGCCACCACCGATGATGACCGCGCGCGGTTCGAGGGCGAAGGGCGCAAGGGGGTGGTCCGCCTCAAGATGCCGCGCGAGGGGAAGCTGGTGCTCCAGGATCTGGTGCGTGGCGCGGTGGAGTTCAGCTGGGCCGAGGAGGCCGATCACGTCGTCCAGCGCTCGGACGGATCGTTCATCTACCACCTCGCCAACGTCGTCGACGATCGCGACTTCGAGATCACCCACGTCATCCGCGCCGAGGAGCACCTGTCGAACACGCCGCGCCAGATATTCATCGGCGAGGCGCTTGGATATCCGCGGCCCGCTTACGCGCACCTCCCCTATGTGGCCGAGCCGGGCTCGAAACGGAAGCTCTCCAAACGGAAGCTCGAGACCTACCTCAAGAATCCCGACTTCGCCGAGGTCCACCGGCACGGCACCGCGATCGCGGGCGCCATCGGTCTCGAGGTCTCGCCCGAGACCTTCAACCCGGTGATCGTCGATTTCTACGAGCAGGTCGGCTATCTGCCCGACGCCGTCGTCAATTACCTGGTGTTACTGGGGTGGTCGCTCGACGACAAGACGGAGATCCTGACCCGCGCGCAGATGATCGAGAATTTCTCGCTCGAGCGGGTGAACGGGGGACCGGCCAGCTTCGATCCGGCCAAGCTGCTGGCGTTCCAGGTGCAGTACCTGCGCGCGCTGCCGCCCGAAGACAAGCTCCGTGGGATGATTCCCTTCCTCGAGCGGGCGGACCTGATACGCCCGCCGGTGTCCGACGAGACCAAGGCCAAGATCCGCCGCATCATCGAGGCGCTGGGCGATCGGCTCAAGGTGTTCGGCGACATCGTGCTGCAGGCACGCTTCTTCTTCGCCGAAGAAGTCCCCTTCGATGAGAAGGCGTTCGCCAAGCGACTCCTGGCGCCCGGCGCCGCCGATCGGCTGGCCGACTACCGCGGATGGCTCGCGACCCGCGAGGTGTTCGAGGCCGCCCGGCTGGAAGCCGACACCCACGACTATCTGGCCGCGCGCGGCCTCGGCCTGGGCGACATCGTGCACGCGGTCCGGGTGGCGGTGACCGGCACGGCGATCGGCCCCGGCCTCTTCGACTGTCTCGAGATCGTGGGGCGACAGGTGACCCTGCGGCGGATCGACCGCGCGCTCGAAAAGGCGCGCGCCCCGCGTCCCTGACGACGTCAGCGCGGCAGGGCCGCGGGAATCAGCGACGCGACGAGGCGCGCCCGCGCGACGCGGATCGAACGACGCAGCTGCAGCCCGAACATGAAGGCGGCGCGACCGAGTCGGCCCCCGACGATCGTGAGGCCGAGGCGCGCGCCGCCGCGTTCGACGCCCACGACCTGGCCGCGCAGCTGGTGGGCGGTGACCGGGAGATCGCCGTCCAACGACGCGTCGCCATAGAGGATGAATTGCCGTTCGTTGTGCGGGCGCCCCTCGATTGCGCAAACGCGGTGGGCAATGGGCCCCCGGCGCATTTGACAGAGGACGATGTCGCCAATGGAGACCCGCGCGGCGTCGACGGGCGCCACGATCAGAAATTCGCCGTCGCGAATCGCGGGGCTCATGCTGCCGCCGCCGGCGCGAAATCGGACGCTCAGTCCCGCGTCGATCAAACTCTCGACGACCGCGGAAAACAGCTCGCCACTTCGCCCCCTCGAAGTGTTGCCCTGTCTATGCACTCGCAATGAAACATCGGGTTTTCTCGCCGTGAATTGAGCCTCAGCCGTGACGCCGCAACGAATATTGTGGCGCCAAGATCCCGACGGTGACCGTCAGAGATCGCGCCGCCATGGACCTGGCGCGCGCAACGACGCGCCGCGGATCCGTCCGCTCAGTTGCCGCGAACGAAGTCGACCGCGGATTGATTGGGCAGAAAGCCGAGCTCGTTGCAGGCGCAACGCTGGACGACCTGCTCCAGGAACCCGAGCGTGTAAACCAATCCCCCACGATCGTGAAACGGTGCAAAGCCGCAAGCGAACAGGCGCGCGACCGAGTCGGTTGCCGACACGGGCGCGAGCTGGTTTTGCCCGGCATGGCGCAGGAAGAAGACTCGACGCAGGCGCGCGCGGCCCTGGTTGGCGATGCGGCCGTCGCCGTGCCAGGGGGTGCCGTACATCCAGATGTCGTCACCTTCCTGGCGCAGGACGACGCGCTCGTCGCTGAGGATGGCGACGTCCGGGTCGGCCAGCCAGAGCTTGGCCATGGTGGTCTTGCCAGCGCCCGACTGCCCCGCGAACAGGGTACCGGTTCCGTCGGGCGACACGATTCCGCTGCCGTGGACCTCGACGCCGCGTCCGTGCGACAGCAGGTGCACCATCAAGAGCTCGTCGAGCGGATACTGCAACGGATAGACGGGGAGCCGTCGTCCGAAGATCTCGCGGCGAATCTCGACCTCCCCCTCGGTGAAGTCGTCGTTGAAGGTCGCGGCCTGGTAGGGGAGGGGGCCCAAAAGCGGCGCGGTGAAGATGAACCGGCGGCGGCGGCCGAGCTGGTAGAGGCGCCACAGCCCCTTGCCGGGGTCGAACAGGAGATCGGCGGCCGGGGGCTCGACCGGCTCGCCCCAGACGGCGCGAATCCGGACCTCGGGCCGGTCGTCGACACCACCGCCGTCGCGGACGAACTTGCGCGCGGCGCCTTCCGCGTCGATCGGCAGGTCCGGATCGGCGGTGAGCGAGATGGTGATCCCGGCGATGTCGAGCGCCAGGCTGTGGCTCATGATCCGAAGGTCATGCAGCCCCCGAGGGCCGTGCAGTCCCCTTCGGCCGGGCCGGCGACCCCCATGGTCTTGCAGTTCCCCAGCACCGCCTCTTCGGGCCGCAGGGCGACCTCCGACAGCGTCGGTTTTTCGTAGGGCTTGCGGCCTGGTCCTGGGTCCGGGGGCTCGTCTGGGGTCACGGCGATCGTCTCCTTGTCATCATCGGGTGCTGGCGCAAGACCCGCACCCCCCGGTCGCGCAGGAAGATCCCGAGGCCTTTGCGGGCGAATCGATCACCCGCAGCGCGGAGCTGCGGGCCATCCGAAGCGGGGCGCCCGGCGCGGCGACGCCGCTTCGGACGGCCGCGAGCTCGCCCAGGAGGTGGGCGTGGCCGGCGCCGCCTTCGCAGAATTGGCAATCTCCGTGGGCGGGCGGCGGAAAGCCGACGGCGTGCGATCGCAGATGGGCCACCTCGCAGAAGAACTCGACCGGCGTCTCCGCGTCGCCGTTCTCGAGCTCGCTGGTGGCGGCGCAGGCCGAGCAGATCGCGCGGATCTGGCAGTCGGTGCACTTGGTGGGGCGGGTGGTCTTCTTGGTGCGGACCTTGCCGAGGAAGCCCTCCCAGCCCTCTTTGAAGCTCCCCTTGCGAAGGTCGAACATGTCCTTCTGCGACAGCACGCAGATGCTCATCTTCCCTTCCGGGTCGATGGCGAAGGCGTTGATGCCGCCCCCGCACTGGTAGACGTCGTCGCGCGTCTTGGTGATCGGGCCGATGCGCTCGCGCGCCAGCGCCGTCCACTCCTGGCGGCGAACCGGATCGCCCACGTCGAGCCGCACCATCTCAGCGGGGCTGAGGCGGACGCCGAGCGGACTGTGCGAGCAGTCGGTGCGGGCGTTGATCATGCCGTCGAACTTGAACGGAACGCCCAGCTCCTCCTCGGCGAAGGCCTGCATGGCGGGGATCTCGTGGTGGTTGATGGTGACCGCCACGGTCTTGAGCTTGAGAGGCAGCCCGCGCTCCTTGAGCAGGCGGATTCCGCGCATGCAGCGATCGAACGATCCGGGGACGCCCGTCAGCCGCTCGTACGTCTCGCGGGTGCGTCCGTAGAGGGTGATCTCGATGGCGAAGGGTCGCCACTGCTGCAAGGTGTCCGCGATCTGCGGGGTGATCTGGGTGCCGTTGGTGAAGAGGGTGACGAGGAGTCCGCGCCGCTTGGCATGCAGGTAGATCTCCATGAAATCCTGGCGGGCGAAGATCTCGCCGCCGGTCAGCAGCAGCCAGAGGCAGCCGGCGTCGGCCATCTCGTCGATGATCCGACAGACCTCTTGGGTGTCGAGCTCGCGGCGTCGCGCCTCGAGATCCCCGACGGGGAGGTTGTTGTAGCAGTGGGCGCAGGCGAGGGGGCAGCGATGGGTGAGCTCGATGGTCCCGTTGGTCGGCAGCCGGCTGCCGCGCGCGCGCCGATAGAGCTGCGCGCTGAAGTCGGCGTAGCTCCGCGGCGCGGCGTTCAAGGTTTCGTCTCCTGGCCGGCGTTGGTCTCGCCCTCGGCGGTCAGCAGGCCCCTCCGCGTCAAGAGCTCGACGAACTCCCGGACGTCTCCGGCGGCGGCGGCCTCGGTCACCTCGTATTCGCTCGAAACGGCGGCGGCCAGGCGGTCGATCGGCGTGCCGCCATCGATCAGCTGCCAGATGGTCGCGCCGACGCTGTTGAGCGTGAAGATGGCGTCCAGATCGCCGACTCCGCCCCGGACGGGGACGATGATGACATCGCCCGCGATGGTGCGACTGACGAACCCGTCGGTCTTCCTGGGAATCAACACCGACATCCTATATCAGCGCTCCGCCGCCGAAGCTTGAGTCCGCTGCCGCACGCGGGAGCGCCGCCGGGTGGCCAGGACCAGCAGGCCGAGCCCCAACAGGAGGGTCACGGGGGGCGCTCCCCGGGGGTCGAGCCGGCAGCCGCATCCGTCCGCCGGCGCGCCGCCCGCGGCGTCCGGACCCCCGTCGACCGGCGTTCCGGTGTCGGTCTTTGCGCGGGCGTCGACGGCCGCCGCGTCCGTGCGCGGGCCGTCGGGCGTCGATCCGTCGTGCGCCAACCCGTCGGGCGTCGAACCGTCGCGCGCCAACCCGTCGGGCATCGAACCGTCGCGCGGGCCGCCGTCCGGTCCGCCGTCCGGGCCGGGCGAAAGCCCGCCCCCCTTCGAGCTGGGTGTTCCGAAAAGCGTCGGATCCCCGAACAGAATCCAGGTCCGCCGCGCGTCGATGTCCGTTATCGCCGCCTTGGCCGCCATGGCGGCTTCGCCCAGCGAGGTCCGGGTCAGGCGCTTCAAGAGCTCCCGATTCAGCACCGCCTGTGGATCGAAGGAGCTGAGGGTCGAGGAGGCCCAGACCGCCACCGCCCCGCCCCTGGGCGCCTTCATCAGGGACTCCGCCAGGCTCTCGGTGTAGACGTCGTGGAAGAAGCCGTTCAGGCAATTCATGCTGACGTAGATAGAGAGCTGCGGATTGGTCAGAGCGGTCGCGTCGTCGTCGGAGAACAGACCGTCCCAAACCTCGACCGATCCATGACCCATGTAGTTGACCAGGAACGGTCCCTGATTCAGCTTGCCGATCAGGGCGGCGGGCGTGGAGGCGGCCTGGCTGAGGAAGAAGCTGTCGACCGGCATGATGCCCGAGACCTCCGCCTCGCTGCCGAGACTGCTCCCTTCGAAGTCCAGCCCGCTGTCGTTCTGGTCGGCGATGAACAGGCCGCCTTGCGCCAGATCGCCGGTGCCCTGGTAGGCGAGGACCTTCGCGACCACCGTGGCAGCCTCGGCGGGTGTGCGGACCGAAAGGCGCCCGATCGCGATGTCGGGGATTCCGTCCGAGTTCCAGTCGACGAACCAGTCGTCCGACGCCGTTTCCATCTCGGCGGTGTCGATGAGCTTGGTGGGGGCGAAATCGAAGGCGCCCAGTCCCAGGAAGTTTCGCGGGTCGAACGAGGCGTCTCCGACCAGCAGAACGAAGCGCGGTGGGACGCTCCAGTGGGCGTGGGCAAACTTCAGAAAATCGCGAACGGCGAACACGGTCTCGTCCCCGCCCCCGAACTCGTCGTAGACGTCCTGCAGATCGACCAGCGCCACCGACCATCCCTCCTGGGTCCGCCGATCGGCGAGGGGGCGCATGGCATCGATGAACTGCGCGTTCGATAGGATCACCATTTCGCCGCCCGGCGAGGTGGACCAGGCCGAGGGACGATTGGCCGCGACGGACATCGGGGCGCCCACCGCCGCATCGGTGAAGGCGGTGAGGGTGTGCGCCTCGGTGTCACCGGGTGTGCTCACCGCGACCGAGTAGGCGACGCCGTCGAAGCCCACGCTGGTCACCAGCTCGACGGGGCTGTCGGGGTCGGTCACGTCGACGACCCGCACGTCCGCCGAAGAGAATCCCCCGATCGCGATCCGGGTCGCCGGAGGCGCGGTGAGGTCGAGCCCGTCGCCGTCCGCGGTGAAGAGGTGGGCGTAGTCGATCTCGACGGTATCCACCAACGAATAGTCCGGCGCATCTCCACCCGCCACCAGCGTGACCTGGTTGTTTCCCTCGATGACCGCGGCAGCGGCGAAGGGGCAGGCCTCGAGAGTCTGTCCCGCGAACACGCAGGTCCCCAGGGCCTGGCCGTTCAACGAGACCGCCACCCGGTGCACGCCCGTGGTCACCCCTTGCAAGACGATCTGCAGCGTCGCCGGCTCCGCAGCGTCGAGGTGGGTCACGGCCAGGGTCTCGGTGGCGCCGGTGGTGTCGACGACGTCGCCGAAGAAATTGCTCGCGTCGCCGTTCCTCAGAGGCGCGTAGTAGGTCTTTCTTTGTCGCAGCAGGGCCGCGGAGGGGAAGCTGGGCGGTGCCGGGTTGCCGCGGGGGTTTGCCACCAGGGGCAAGGGCTTCCCGGGTCCACCCGCCGCCAGCCAGTAGGTCCGCACGTCGGTCCAGAGCGTGTCGCGGCCGACGCCGTAGAATTCGATGGCCTCGTCGGGGTCGAAGGTCGAATCGCCGTTTCCGGTGACGCGGATCGCCTGCTCGACCCCATCGGCATAGAGGTGGAGCTGTCCGGGATCGACCCCGGCATCGAGCCCCGCCGCGGAGAGCGCGGGCTGCGACACCCGCATCCAGCCTACGCCGCGCACCGCGAGCTTGATGGTGGGCGCCGCGGCCAGGTCAATCTGGGTCGGCCCCGCGATAGCCCGGGCTGCCGAAAGCCAGGGCGCGGCCGAGAGCACCGCGCTCGCCAGGACCAAGGGCCACCTAGACATGCGCATGACTCATCGGGTGTCTGCGGCTAAGGCTGAGGGGGATCTCCGTCGATTGGTGGCGAGATGATTCGGCGGACAGCCCTACTTGGACTGACCTCCCTGCTCGCGATCCTGGGCGTTTCCGCGCCCGGCGCCGCATTCGCCGCGGCGTGCGGCGGTGGGACCACGGCCTGCGGCGGCTCCACCAGCGTCACCTACAACGGCGTGCCGATGACGCTTTATGGCGCGTCGACGAACGGGACCGTCCGCAGCGAGCTCTGGTATCTCAAGGCACCCCCGGCTGGCGCGCACAACGTCGTCGTCACGGCGGCGGTCCCGACCGCGCTGACGGCCACCTCGATGTCGTTCACCGGCGTCAATCAGACGACGCCGCTCGGCACCATGGGCAGCGCCATCGGCACCGGCACCGGCCCCTCCCTGACCACCGCCACGGTGGTGGGAGAGCCGATCTTCGACGTCGTCGGCGCGGTGGGAACGACGACACCGACGGTCTCCGGCGCGACGCAGACCGTGCGCCAGACCAACAACACCTCGACGGGGGTCGACCACCTGGTCATCGGATCCAGCACGGCGCCGGGCGCCGCGTCGGCCGTCACCACGGGCTGGACGATCGCCAGCGCGGACTGGGCCTACCTGGCCGTCCCCATCCACGCCTCGACGGCGCTCACCGACGTCGCCGTCGAATCGCTCACGGCGACCCGGCAAGCGAACGACGTGCTCATCGAATGGCACGACGGCTACGAGCCGCACTCGCTCGGTTTCTACGTCTATCGCAGCGACGCCGGCGGCGAGCGGGTGCAACTGAGCGCCAATGTGATCGCGGGCGGTGCGCTGGCGGGGACCTCGGCCACCTTCTCCTGGATCGACGCCACGCCGGGCTGGGACGGCGCCGGGGTCGCGTACTGGATCAAGGACGTCAACGTCGACGGCTCCTTCACCTGGTACGGTCCGGCGATTCCGGACACGGCCGGATCGTCCGACCCGGACGCGGCTTCGAATGGGGGCGCCGGCGCGCCTGGCGGTGGGAACCCGCCCGGCGAAACGGCCGGCGACGCGCCGGCGACCGGTGGCTGCGCCCTCGTCGCCCAAAATCCCGACGGCGCGGTGATTCAGCTGCTGCTGGTGCTGGGCCTCTTCGCCGGCATCCGGCGCGGCAAGCGCCGCTGGGTGGTCGGCGCGATCTACGTGGTGGCCATCTTGGCGACGGGCGTCTGGTTGCCTCGCTCGGCCAGCGGCGCGGGCGGCGTTGCCGTCGACACCAGCGCGACCGGGAGCGGCGCGAGCGGCCTGACGTTCTCGCACACCATGGGCGCGGGCTCGAACGGTCTCCTGCTCGTCGGGGTGGTCATGCCGATCGTCTGCGACAACACCACGAATGACTCCGGCAACTGCAACGCCTGCGGCACCACCTGCGCCGGCAACACCAGCGGATCGCTGTCCACCGGCCTGCTCGGCCTGTGGCACTTCGACGAGGGCTCGGGCGCGACCTCGGCCGACGCCTCCGGCAATGGCGCCACCGCGTCGTTGCTGGGCAGCCCGAACTGGACCACCGGCTACGAGGGCAACGCGCTCCAGTTCAATGGTACGTCCAGCTACGTCCAGGCCAACATGGGCACCTGGTTCGGCTTCAACAACACGCTCACGGCCGCGGCCTGGGTCTACGCCACGGCCAACACCAACGGGTCGGTGTTCGGGGTGACGTCGGTCCCGGGCGGCGGCGGTTGGAACATGCCGTTCCTCAGCATCAACGGCGCCACCGTCTACGGTTGGCTCTGGCAAGTCAACGGCAACAATCCCCTCTCCGCCAGCGTCAGCTTGAACGCCTGGCACCATCTGGCCATCACCTACGACCCGGCCAGCGGCGGCACCGAGCGGTTCTACGTGGACGGCGCACAGGTGGCGACGGGCGCCGGCACCTATTCGCCCTCCGGATTGACCGACTACTTCTCGACCCTGATCGGCGGCGCGAAGCCGACGGGGGTCAACAGCTATCTGGTCGGCCGCATCGACGAGGCGCGGGCCTACAACCGCGTGCTGACGGCCATGGAGATCTCGTCGCTCGCGACGGCGCGCCTCGCCTGCAGCGGCAGCAGCTGCGCCGCCTGCCCGGGGGCCCTGACCGCCTGCGGGGGCAGCTGCGTCGACCCGACCACCGACATCAACAACTGCGGCAGCTGCGGCCACGCTTGCAACGCGGCCGGCGGCGAGACCTGCGTCGGCAGCCTCTGCACCTGCACCTCCGGCACCGACTGCAGCGGCGTCTGCGTCGACACCACCACCGACTCCAATAACTGCAATGGCTGCAACCTCGCCTGCAGCATGGCGACCAGCAGCGGGATCGATAGCGGCCTCCTGGGACGCTGGCACCTCGACGAGGGGGCGGGCACGACGTCGGCGGACTCCTCGGGAAACGGCAACACGGCGACGCTGACCAACAGCCCGGCCTGGACCAACGGCTATTCCAGTTACGGTCTCTCCGGAAACGGGACCTCGAGCTACGTGAGCGCCAACCTGGGCACCTGGTTCGGCTTCAACAACACGCTCACCGCCAGCGCCTGGGTCTACGCCACCGCGAGCACCAACGGCCCTGTCTTCGGCGTCAGCTCGATCCCGGCGGGCGGCGGCTGGAACATGCCGTTCCTCAGCATCGCGGGGCCGACGGTCTACGGCTGGCTCTGGCAGGTCAACGGCAACAACGCGCTGTCGGCCACCGTCGGCCTGAACGCCTGGCACTTCCTGGCCATCACCTACGATCCCGCGGGCAGCGGGACCGAGAAGTTCTACGTCGACGGCGCGCTGTCGAGCTCGGCCACCGGCACCTACTCCCCGTCGGGACTGGTCGACACCTGGACCACCACCATTCCGGGCGCGAAACCGACCGGGGTGCAGAGCTTCCTGGGTGGCAAGGTCGACGAGGTGCGCGCTTACAACCGGGTGCTGAGCGCGGCGGAGATCTCGATTCTCTATTTCGCGCGACAGACCTGCAGCGCCTCGGCCTGCGGCGGCTGCGCCGGCGGCGAGACCATCTGCGGCGGCGCCTGCACCAACAAGGCGGTCGATCCCGGCAACTGCGGCTCTTGCGGCACCACCTGCAACACCGCCGGCGGGGAAAGTTGCATCTCGAGCAGCTGCGGCTGCGCGACCGGAACCGACTGCAGCGGCACCTGCGTCGACACCACCTCGAACCAGAACAACTGCGGCAGCTGCGGGAACGCCTGCGGCGCGACGACGTGTGCCTCCTGCAACCAAGGGATGGCAGGCCTGTGGCACCTCGACGAGGGCTCGGGCGCGACCTCGGCCGACGCCTCGGGGAACGGCAACACCGCCACGCTCGTCAACTCGCCGACCTGGACCAGCGGTCAATCGGGCAACGCGCTGACCTTCAACGGCTCCAACAACTACCTCTACGCCACGCTGGGCGCCTGGTTTGGCGGCAACAACACGCTGTCGGCCAGCGCCTGGGTCTTCGCGACCTCGACCACCAACGGTCCGGTGTTCGGCGTGGCCCAGACCAACAACGGCACCAACTGGGACATGCCGTTCCTCAGCATCAATGGCGCGACCGTCTTTGGCTGGCTCTGGCAGGTCAACGGCAACACACCGCTTTCGGCCACCGTCACCCTCAACGCCTGGCACCTGCTGACCATCACCTACGATCCGGCCAGCGGCGGCACCGAGAAATTCTACGTGGACGGCGCGCTGTCCGCGACGGGCGCGGGCACCTACTCACCTTCGGGCGCGAGCGACTTCGTCACCACTATCATCCAGGGCGCCAAGCCCTCGGGCGTGAACACCTTC
>CAYTTF010000003.1:0-38842 GCA_964440665.1 uncultured Myxococcales bacterium
GATCGCGCCGTATGCGGGCGCCGCGACCGGCTCGGGTGGCGAGATCCGCGACGAAGGCGCGACCGGGAGGGGCGGTCGACCCAAGGCGGGGCTTTCGGGATTTTCCGTCTCGAATCTGCGCCTGCCCGGCGGCCCTCGCCCGTGGGAGCGCACCATCGGCAAGCCGGATCGGATCGCCAGCGCGCTCGAGATCATGATCGAGGGGCCGATCGGTGCCGCCGCCTTCAACAACGAGTTTGGCCGGCCCAATCTATGCGGTTATTTTCGCACCTTCGAGCTGGAGGTAGACGGCGCCGCGGGGCGCGAGGTTCGCGGTTACCACAAACCGATCATGGTAGCGGGCGGCTTCGGCAGCATTCGAGCCGACCAGGTGGACAAGGCCGAGATTCCGGCGGGCGCGCCGATCGTGGTGCTGGGTGGACCGGCCATGTTGATCGGGCTCGGGGGCGGCGCCGCCTCGTCGCTCGCCTCGGGCGCCTCCCAGGAGGATCTCGATTTCGCCTCGGTGCAACGGGACAACGCCGAGATGCAGCGGCGATGCCAGGAGGTGATCGACCGGTGCGCGGCGCTCGGCGACGATAGCCCCATCCTGTCGATCCACGACGTGGGTGCCGGGGGCCTGTCCAACGCGCTGCCGGAGCTGGTCCACGGGAGCGAGCGCGGCGGGCTGTTCGCGCTGCGCGACATCCCCACCGCCGAACGTGGGCTGTCGCCGCTCGAGCTGTGGTGCAACGAGGCGCAAGAACGCTACGTGCTGGCCATTGCGCCCGATCGGCTGGAGGCGTTCGCGGCACTTTGCGCCCGCGAGCGCTGCCCGCAGGCGGTCGTCGGCCACGCCACCGACGACGGTCGGCTGGTGGTCGAGGACGCGCTCGCAAGCGAACGCGCCATCGATCTGCCGGTCGGGGTTCTCTTCGGCAAACCGCCGCGGATGACCCGACAGGTCGAGCGGCGCCGGGCGGCGACCGCGGCGTTTTCGACCGACCGGATCGATCTCGGCGAGGCCGTGCGGCGGGTGCTGCGCCTGCCGACCGTCGCCGACAAGACCTTCCTCATCACGATCGGCGACCGCACCGTCGGGGGCCTGTCTGCCCGCGATCAGATGGTCGGGCGCTGGCAGGTGCCGGTGGCCGACGCCGCGATAACCACCACGGGCTTCGACGTGACCACCGGCGAGGCGATGGCGATGGGCGAGCGCGGGCCGGTGGCGCTCCTCGACGCGGCGGCCTCCGCCCGTCTGGCCGTCGCGGAGGCGATCACGAACATCGCGTCGGCGCCGATCGCGCGCCTCTCCGACATCAAGCTCTCCGCCAACTGGATGGCGGCCGCCGGCCATCCGGGCGAGGACGCGCATCTCTACGACGCCGTCCGCGCAGTCGGCCTGGAGCTCTGCCCGGCGCTGGGAATCGCGATTCCGGTCGGCAAGGATTCGATGTCGATGTCGACGACCTGGGAGAGCGGCGGCCAACCTCGCAGCGTCATCGCGCCGATGTCGCTCATCGTCAGCGCCTTCGCGCCGGTCACCGACGTGCGGCGTGCGCTGACGCCCGAGATCCCCGCCGACGCCGGGCCGACGGAGCTGCTGCTGATAGATCTCGGCCTCGGGAAGAATCGCCTGGGGGGCTCGGCCCTGGCGCAGGTGTACGGCGCGCTCGGCTCGATCCCGCCGGATCTCGACGATCCGGCGCTCCTGGCTGGGTTCTTCGCGGCGATCCAGGAGCTCGGCGAGGCGGAGCTGCTCTGCGCCTATCACGATCGCAGCGACGGGGGACTCCTGGTCACGCTGCTCGAGATCGCCTTCGCGAGCGGCCTCGGCCTCGACCTCGAGGTGGCGCCGCTGGGCGCAGATCCGATCGCGGCGTTGTTTTCCGAGGAGCTCGGTGCGGTGGTCGCGGTGCGCGCTCCGGATCTCGACCGCGTTCTGGGCGTGTTCGCGCGACGGGGGTTGGCGGCCGCGGTCCGGCGGCTCGGCGCCCCGCGCCCAGAGGATCGGGTCGTCTTCAGACGGAGTGGTAACACTATCTTCGACGAGCGGCGCAGCTTCTTGCGTGGCGTCTGGTCGGACACCACCCACGCGCTGCAGGCCTTGCGTGACGATCCGACCTGCGCCGACGAGGAGCAGGCCGGCCGGGTCCGCGCCAACAGCCCGGGCCTTTCGGTGCAGCTCAGCTTCGATCTCGACGAGGACGTCGCCGCGCCGATCTGCGCCCGCGCCGGGTCCCGTCCGCGCGTCGCCATCCTGCGCGAGCAGGGAGTCAACGGCCAGATCGAGATGGCGGCCGCCTTCGATCGCGCCGGCTTCGAAGCGGTCGACGTGCACATGAGCGATCTGCTGGGCGGCTATCTCGATCTGCGCGGTTTCAAGGGGCTGGCAGCCTGCGGCGGGTTTTCCTACGGCGACGTTCTCGGCGCGGGGCTCGGCTGGGCCAAGTCGATTCTCTTTCAGGCGCGCGCGCGGGATCTCTTCGCCGCCTTCTTCGCGCGCCCCGATACCTTCACGCTCGGCGTCTGCAACGGCTGTCAGATGTTGTCGGCGTGCAAGGAGATCATCCCGGGCGCGGCGGCCTGGCCGCGCTTCGTGCGAAACCGCAGCGATCAGTTCGAGGCCCGCCTTTCGCTGGTGGAGGTGGCCAAGACCTCGTCGGTGGTGTTGGCCGGGATGGCGGGCTCGCGGATTCCGATCTCCGTCGCGCACGGAGAAGGGCGCGTCGAATTCTCGTCGGAGGCGGCTCGCAACCAGCTGGAATCCGCCGATCTCGTCGCCGCCCGCTTCGTCGATCCCCAGGGCCGCGCAACCGAGCGTTACCCGGAGAACCCCAACGGCTCCCCGCACGGCATCACGGCCTTCACGACCACCGACGGTCGGGTCACGCTCTTCATGCCCCACCCCGAGCGGGTCTTTCGCGCCGTCCAATATTCCTGGCGGCCCCGGGGCTGGCGCGAGGACGGCCCCTGGATGCGCCTGTTTCGCAACGCGCGCGTGTGGGTCGGATAGGGCGCCGGCACTGCCTCAGGGCGTTGGGCAGGCGCGTTTGTCGATGGGGAACCAGAGGGTGGTCGTCTCGGCGCAGGCCTTGGCCTGGCGCTCCGCCATCCGCTTGCCCCACTTGGAAGGCGCGTTGAGCTTGACCGGGAGGCACTTGCGTTCCGGATCGCACGAATAGGCCGCCCAGCCTTCGCTTTCACCGACACCGAGCGCGATGACGGTGACCGGACCGATGGAGGCCATCGGCACGGCGAGCACGTACGACTTACCGAGCTCGGGATATCCTTTCTCGAGCACGCTGGCGGTGCACTTGCGGGTGTCCTCGACGGTCACCTCCTTGGCGGTGATCCCCTGGCCGCCGCGGTCGATGCAGGGCTGCGCGCCGCGCATGGGCCAGCTCTCCAATCCGAGTGCTTTGTTCGCGGCGACGATCGCCTCGGTCATCTCCTTGGCCACCGCCGGTGAGAGCTTCCCCGGCGTCGGCGTTCCCGCGCCGGCCGCCGCCAAGAGGCCCGCCGCGAAAACAGCAGTCGTGATCATGCGGGCGAGTCTAGTGGATCGGCAGCGACGCGGGAAATTACTGCTCGATCTCGACGTTGCGCGCCAAGGCCTCTTCGACGAGCTGTCGGAGCCGTGCGGTATCGATCGGTTTGTCGATTCTGCGGTTGGGCGTCGTTTCCAGAAATTCGCGCGCGCCGGGGGTGAACGCGCCGCCGCTCATGAACACCACCCGCGCGGCGACCGCCGGGAAGGATCGAGACAGCTCGGCGTGAAAGTCCATGCCGGTCATTTCGGGCATCATGAGATCGCAGAGGATGAGGTCGAAGGACTCGCCGGCTGCGACGCGACCGAGCGCCTCGCTGGCGCGGGTCACCACGGTAACCCGGTGCGGCGCCAGGAGTCGTTGCAGGACCCGGCCCAGCGCCGGCTCGTCCTCGATCACCAGCACGGTTCCGGTCCTTCCGGCCTCCGGCACAACCCCCGAGACCGCGGGCATCTCGATGGTCCGACCGGAGCGCGCGCGACGGAGGGCGACGCGAAAGGTGGTCCCTTCGCCCAGGCGGCTCTGGACCTCGATGCGTCCGTCCATCGCGGTGAGGATCCGGTGGCAGATCGCGAGCCCGAGGCCGGTGCCCACGCCGATCGGTTTGGTGGTGAAGAAGACGTCGAAGATCCGGGGCAGCACCTCGGCCGCGATTCCGGCCCCGGTGTCGGCGATGTCGATGGTGACCATTCCATCTTCGCTCGCCGTCGTGATGGTGATTGTGTTGAGGTCGGTCCGACCGTCGGGGATGGCCTGGGCCGCATTGACGAGGAGGTTCAAGAAGACCTGCCCCAGGCGCGCCTCGTTGGCGTCGACCAGCGGTACGGTTCCGAAGCGGCGCACCACCTTGGCGCGGTGGCGCAGCTCGTTGCGTGCCATCCGGATCGACGACTCGATTACCTTGTGGACGTCGACCGGCTCGCGCCGATCCTCCTCGGGGCGTGAAAAGACCCGCAGGTCGCGCACGATCATCCGCACCCGCTCGGCCGCTTCCTCGGCGTCGGAGGTCGCGGCGCGGAGCGAGGCCACCGCAGAGGCCACCCGCTCCATCGGCCCGCCCAGCGTCCCGCGCGCTTCGGGCGGCAGGCCCTCCAACTCGGCCGCGATGGCCTCGGCATCCTGGCGAACGACCTGCAGGTTTCCCGCCACCACCGACAGCGGGTTGTTGATCTCGTGCGCGACGCCCGCCGCCAACGTTCCCACAGATGCCATCCGATCGGAGATGAGCAGCTGCTCCTGAATCTTGCGCCGCTCGGCCCGCATCGCCGACTCGCGCAGCTCGCGCTCGATGGCGGCGACCAGTCGGCCGAGGTGCCCTTTGAGCAGAAAATCGTGGACCCCCGTGCGCATCGCCGTGACGGCCACTTCTTCACCCACGGTCCCAGATACGATGATAAAGGGGATGTCCAGGTTCAGCGAGCGGACGATCGCGAAGGCGTCGGGCGCGCTCAGCTGGGGCATCGAATAGTCTGAGATGATCACGTCCCAGCTGTCGTTGGTCAGCGTGGCGGTCAGGTCGGCGACGGTTTGCACCCGCCGCGTGATCGGCTCATAGCCGCCCCGGCGTAGCTCACGCATGATCAGCTCGGCGTCGTCGACATTGTCTTCGACGAGAAGTGCCCGGAGCGGTCTCTGATAGGGGGGTGGGATCGACACGACCTGATAGCGATTACGCCCGAGGTTTATCTCCTCAGGCCCCCCATTAATGAAGCTAACGCTCTTGGCCCGGCCGTGTCAAAACCCCAACCGCGCACAAAGCCAAACCTGGGAACCGTCGTCGGAATAGAACGAACCTGGAACCGCCAGGGGAGCGTAGCGCGGCTTTGCCGCGCGGAGCGAAGTGGGGGGCCGCGAGCGGCGGCGAGCCGGCCCCCCATCTAATAAAAAAACCCCCGACCGCTTGCGCAGTCGGGGGCGTTAAGACTTAAGAACTGACTGGCGAGCCCCGAAGGCCTCGCCGGGCCAGGATGTGTTACTTGGCGGCCTTGTCGTCGGCCTTTTTGTCGTCCCCGTCAGCCTTCTTGCTCTTCTTGGACTTCTTCTCCTTCTTGGCCGGCTCGGCGTCGCCAGCGGGGGCGTCGGCGGCCTTGGCGATGGTCCAAGAGGTCGGGAGGAGAACGGCGAGGGCGAGGAAGATCGAACGAACGAGCTTCATGGGTGACTCCTGATTTGGGTTTGAATGCGCCCAGCCTGAAGGGCTTGACGCGTCGGAAACGACGATGCAGCGCACATGCCATCATCCAAGTTCCCGGGCGCTCGTGCTGAAATAAGCAATTTCATATAGTTGGGAAGCCTTGGGGCAGAGGGGAGAAGGCCACGTGGGGCGTTATTGCCTTCGGTCGATGCGCACCTGTGGCGAACCGCCTCACATGTGTCACATTGGCGTTGAGATCTCTGGCGTAGATCGGCCAGGCGGGCGCGGTCCGGATCCCGCCGGGCCTACTTGCTCGGCGCGGTCAGGATAGCAATGTGGCTGGCCCCGGCCTTTTTTGCGGTGGACATGATGTCGACCGCCGCGCCCAGCAGAACGCTCTTGTCGCCCCGGATGAGAAGGGTCTCGGAGCCGACCTCGGCAAGTGCCTTTCGGATTTCAGATTCGAGATTGGTCGCATCCACCTTGTGAGACCCGAGGTAGAGCTCGTTGCTCTTCGTAACCGTGAGGACCGGGTCGCTGTGTCGTTGCGAGACCGGCCCGGCGGCGTTCGCCTTCGGCAAGACCACCTTCATTCCAGCCCGCGACGCGACCTCGGACTCGACCAGTGCGGTCGACGTGACCATGAAGATGATCAGGAGAACCAGAAATACGTCGGTGAGCGGCGTGATGTTGATTTCCGCGACGACCGTCTCGTTTCCGACATCGGCGTCGTCGCCGTGGGCGCCGCCGTCGTCGAGCTGAACGTTCATCCCCATGCGACGTTCTCAGGGCGCGGCCGTGGAGACGTCGGCGGCTGCCGTCGGGCGCGGCTTGCCGTGCTCACTGAGCGCCGCCAGGAACTCCTCGGAATAGAGGCGGTACTGCATCGCGATGCCATTGATGCGCGAGACGAAGTAGTTGTAGGCGATGACCGCATAGATCGCGACCATGAGGCCGGCCGCCGTGGCGACCAGCGCGGCCGCGATCCCCTGCGACACGACCTTGAAACCGCCGGTCCCGGCCACGGACATCGACTGGAAGGCCTTCAAGATACCGACGACCGTACCGAATAGCCCGACGAAGGGCGCCGACGATCCCACCGTTCCCAGCGCCCAGAGGTAGCGCTTGAGGGACAGGACCGTCGCGCTTCGCTGCGAAGTGACCGCCTCGGTGGTCTTGCTCGGCGTCTTCTGGAAGATCTGCAGCCCGCGTTCGAAGACATCGGCCAGAGGAACCTGCGACATCTCGGCAAGCGCCGAGGCCTTGCCGAGATCGCCGTGCTCCAGCGCGTCGATCACCCGATTCTTAAACGCCTCCGATTTTGGGATCACGTTCCACAAGGCGTAGAAGCGCTCACAGATGACCGCCAGTCCCGCCATTGACCAGGCCAGGAGCAGGGAAAGAATGAGCCATTCGTCACGAACGAGGTTGCGGATGGTTTCCCAGGACATGCGCCGCGGAGCATAGCGTGGAAACGCACCAGGTGCCCGCTACGGACCGGCCGCGTCTCCCCATATACTGGCGGCTATGACGACCTCTCCGGTGGAGGTGCCTCGGCAAGCCGTCGCCGGCGATCGGCGGTTCGGTTTCGTCGGCCGGCTGGTCGCGACCGAGGCGGCGCTGACCTTGGCCGAAGTCGTCCTGGTGGTGGCGCCGACGCTGGCGCTGGCCGCTCAATCTCTGCGGGCCAGCGGTGAATCGTTCCGCGTCGGCGCGATGTTGGCGGCTTTGATGATCGTCGGCTGGGTGCGCGCCGCCGATCTTCTGCGTCCGACGATCGCCACCCGTGACGCGAAGCGGGCCGGACGGGCTCTCGGCGAAGCGGAGATCGCCGCCACCGATCGGGCGATCCGGCGTGCGCCGGGCGAGGTCGCGCTGACGCGGTGGCTGCTCTGGTCGGCCGCCGTGGTGTACATCGCCGTGCGCCTCGCCACGCGTGGATTTCTGGCCTGGCCCTCGGCGGTGGGACTGGCCTGCATTGGCGTTCTGCACGCGGGGGGCACCGCCGCGGCCCGTGCAGCGCTTTGGGAGAGGCGCCTCGACCGCGCCCGGCGCCTCATCTTGCCGAACTTCGATGCGCTGCGCAGTTTCGCGAGCGGCTACCGCCGCTGGCTCTGCCAGAGCGCCTGGGCGCTGCTCGCGGTCACCCATGCCACCAACGCCGCTCTGATCGCGGTCTTCACCGAGCTGTCGTCGGCGCAGTCGGGCACGCTGCTCGCTCTGACGGTGCCGGCGCTGGTCCTGCCCATGCTGGTCTGGTACCGATCGCTCCGCCGTCGAACCCTCCCGATCGAACGTTACTTCGATGTCGCGGTGCGCCGGCCGCCGTCGCGCGGCCCCGCGCGTGAAGATCCGGATGCGGTGGCCGCGTTCCGCGCGGCGCAGGGGCTGCCCTACCGGCTGGCCGGCTATCAGGTGCTCGCCTGCGCGTTCGCGGTGGTCGCGGTGGTCGTGGTCGGGCGTCGCTTTTGTGGCTTCGATGCGGCGACCGCGGGACGGCTCCTCGGTTCGAGCGGGCTCATGCTGCTCGCCATGGGGCTCTACGAAACGTTGTTGTTGCGAGACGTTCTTCGGCCCCTGCTCGGGCAACTGGGGGCTCGGCATCGCCTGCCCGTCGCCGAGATCCGCGCGCCGATTACCCTGCGGGCGAAGCTGGTTTTCTTTCTCGGAAGCGTCACCGTCTTCACGTCCGGCCTGGTGTTGCTGTTCGCCCTTTCGCCGAGTCAGGCTCGGTCGACCATGCTGGGATCGATCGCGCTGGCGCTGGCGCTGGCGCTGGGGTTGGTGCACCTCATCGTGCGCGACATGGTGACGCCGGTGGTTGCCCTCGAGGAGCGTGCGGATGAGATGGCGCGCGGTGAGCTGGCCCGCCCGGTGCCCCCGTCCGGGGAGGCAGACGAGATCGGCCGCCTCTCCTTCGCTTTCGAGGAGATGCGGCGCGCGTTGCGTGACAAGTTGCGCTCGACCGAGTCGCTCAACATCGATCTCGAACGGGAGGTTCGGCGGCGAACCGAGGTGCTCGAACAGCGCAACCTCGAGCTTCACGACGCGCTCGAGAAATTGCGGCGCGCGCAAGACGATCTGGTCCGCTCGGAGAAGCTCGCGTCGATGGGGCGTCTGGTCGCCGGGATCGCGCACGAGATCAACAATCCGGTCAACGCCGTCATCAACACCCTGGGGCCGCTCGAAGAGGCGCTGCAGACCCTGGTCGCAGCGCCGAACAGCGAGGCGGCGGCGCGGGCCGCGACCGATGCCGGGGAGATGTTGCGCGTCGTTCAGCGCGGCGCCGCGCGCAGCAAGGCGATCGTGCAGGCGCTGCACAACTACTCGCGGGGCGACGAACAACGCCCGCGCGAGCTCAGCCTGGCCCGGAGCGTGGACGACACGCTCGATCTTCTGCGCCACCATCTCCGAAACGTGCGCGTCGAGAAACAGATCGACCCCGACCTGCGGATCACCGGGTTCCCGGGCCAGATCGATCAGGTGTTCATGAATCTCATCACCAACGCCGCGCAAGCCGTCGGGGAGCGCGAGCCCGGCGGCACGATTCGCGTGGCGGTGGCCGCGCGCGCGGACGATGTCGAGATCACGGTGTCGGACGACGGCCCAGGAATCGCCGCCGAGGTGATTCCCCGCATCTTCGATCCGTTCTTCACGACCAAGGATGTCGGCGAAGGATCGGGCCTCGGTCTTTCGATCGTGCACGGCATCGTCGATCGCCACGGCGGTCGCATCGAAGTGCAAAGCCGCGTGGGGGAGGGGACGACCTTCCGGATCACCCTGCCGGCTCGAGGGCCCCAGAAGGGGCCACCGATTGGCGATCAGAGCACGTGACAATCTGGCAGCTCAGATAGCCGTTCGACGGCAAGATGTCATGTTGGCACCGAATTGGAAGTCACAGCCAATTTGGCGTAATATTGACGCCAATGGATTCAGGTAGTTGTAGCGTCTCGCCGACACTGGCATCCGAGTTGAAGACCAGAAGGGGATGGACTTGATGCCTGTCACACCGGGGGCTCCTACCGTTCTGGTGGTCGACGACGAGCCGCCGATCGTCGATTCGCTTCAGAAGATCCTTGAGCGCGAATCCCTGCGGGTCTTGACGGCGGGGTCGGGGGGCGAGGCGCTGGAGATCATCCGGCGCGAGCCGGTCTCGGTCCTGCTCACCGACCTCATGATGCCGGGGATGTCGGGGATGGATCTGTTGCGGGCGAGCAAGAGCGTCGCGCCGGAGACCGAGACCGTCCTCATGACCGCCTACGGGACGGTCGAGAACGCCGTCGAGGCCATGAAGCAGGGGGCCTACGATTTCGTGACCAAGCCGATCAAGCGCGCGCACCTGGTGCGGGTGATCGGCAAGGCCATCGAAAAACGTTCACTGGTTCAAGAGAACCGGTCGTTGCGCGCACAGCTCGCGGCGGAGAAGCGCCGGACGCTCATCGGCCAGTCGCTTCCCTGGCGCCGGACCATGGAGATCGTCTTGCAGGCCGCCCCCTCGCAGGCGACGGTGCTCCTGCTCGGCGAATCGGGGACCGGCAAGGAGCTGCTGGCGCGCGCGATTCACGAGAGCTCGCCACGCGCCAGCGGTCCGTTCGTCCCGGTCAACTGCGCGGCGCTGCCCGAGAGCATCCTCGAAGCGGAGCTCTTCGGCTACGAGAAGGGGGCGTTCACCGGGGCGGTGCAGCGGCACGACGGCCGCTTCGTTCAGGCCGACGGCGGCACGCTTTTTCTCGACGAAATCGGCGAGATCCCGACGCACGTTCAGGTCAAGCTGCTGCGCGTCCTGCAGGAAGGGGAGGTCGAACGGTTGGGCGGGCGGACCCTCAAGGTCGATCTGCGGCTGGTGGCGGCCACCAACCAAGATTTGCGCGCCGCCGTACGTGAGGGGCGCTTCCGAGAAGATCTCTACTACCGGCTCAACGTCATCGCGGTGCCGATTCCCCCGCTGCGGGACCGCCGCGACGACGTGCCGCTCCTGGCCGAGCATTTCTTGCAACTCTATGCCGCGCGCAATGGGCGACACCTCGTGGGCTTTTCGCGGGCGGCGGCCGACACGCTGGCCCGGTACGACTGGCCCGGGAACGTGCGCGAGCTCGAGAACACGGTCGAGCGCGCGGTGGTGCTCTCGCGCGGCAGCGCGATCGAGATCGACGATCTGCCGCCGGAGGTGCGGCGCGGCGGGCTCACCGGTGACGGCCGGACGCTGTCCTTCGCCGTCGGCACCCCGCTCGAGGAGATCGAGCGGCGGGTCATCCACGCGACGCTCGCGCACGTCGGCGGCGACAAGCGGCTTTGCGCGCAGCTCCTCGGCATCGCCACGCGAACCATCTACCGACGGCTCGAAGAAGAGCGCGTCGATCCAGAATCGCCCTCCGCGTCGGCGGCAGACCCCGCCGGTCCGACCTTGCCAAATTGGCAGGGACCCCAGGCCGCTGGATCTCGCTAACACGCTGATCTGAAAGGTCTTTGTACGCGCGACCGGGTGGTCTCGGCGTTGCTTTGAATCAGACGCCGGACCTTCATGGAGACCCTTCTCAGCAAGTACCTGGCCGCCGTCGACCTGGCGGTGATCGCCCTTTGCGCCATCTTCGGCGCGCGCGCGGCGGCGACGGCGTTCGAGTCCAGCCTGCTCGGCGGTATCCCGAGCGCCAAGCATGGCACCCGGCCGGTGGCGGCGGCCTCGCAGGCCGTCTACACCAAAGACGTCGAAGAGATCCTCAAGCGGAACATCTTCTGTTCGATCTGCCCGCCCATTCTCGCGGTTCCGGCCACACCGGGGACGCCGACGGTTCCCCCGCTCCAGCGCACCTCGCTTCCGCTCAAGCTGCTCGCCATCATGTATGCGCCGGCGCCGGCCGACCCGCGCTGGTCGATGGCGATCATCCGGGACAACGACGCCAAGACGGCCGGGCCCTACGCCATTGGATCGACCCTGCGCGAGGCCACGGTCAGCGAGATCGACGAGGTGCGCGTCTATCTCGATTTCGGGGGGGGACGGATCGAGTACCTGGAGCTCCTGGATGTTGCCGCGCCGCCGCCCGGGGCCCCGGCAGCCGCCCCGGCCGCGCCAACCGATCCGTTCGCGGCCGAGCTGGACAAAGGGATCAAGAAGACCGGCCCGAACAGCTATGAGGTCCAGCACTCGACCCTGGACGCGCTGCTCGGCAACATGGGCGCGCTGTCGCGCGCGGCGCGCATCGTCCCCGAGATGCGCGACGGCAAATCGATCGGCTTCCGTCTCTTCAGCATCAAGCCCGACGGACCGTTCGGGAAGATCGGCCTGCAGAACGGAGACGTGATCTCCGCGATCAACGGTCTCGAAATGAACAGCCCCGACAAAGCGCTCGAGGTCTACACCAAGCTCAAGACCGCCAACCACCTCTCGGTGGGTCTCGAGCGCAATGGCCAGAAGCTCACTGAGGACTACAACATCCGATGAAAACGACGAAACGATCCCTGGGCTATGTGTTGGTGGCGCTGGCCGCCGGACTCGCGTCGGCGCACGCCGCCGTGGTGGAGGGGGCGGATCAAAAACTGATCCGCGTCGACACCGGCGCGACCCGGCCGCCACCGACGCCGGTGACACCCCGGCGGACCCGGCAGAATCCCCAAAGTGTGCCGGCCGCCGTCGTCGCCCCGACCATCGGGACCACCACCCCGGCTGCCACCGCCGGCACCAGCGTTTCGGGCTCGACGGTCGTAGGCGAGAAGGACTTCAACTCCTGCAAGAAGTTCCCGAGCGGCAAACGGATCGTCAAGCTCAACCTCAAGCCCGACACCGAGCTCGGCGATCTCATCTCCTGGATCTCGTCGATCACCTGCAAGCAGTTTCTTCTACCCGGGACCATCCCTTCCAACAGCAAGAAGGTCACCATCGTCGCCCCCGAGCTGATCACGCCCGAGGAGGCGTATCGCCTGTTCCTGGGCGCGCTCGATTCGGTCGGCCTCACCGTCCAGCCGTCCGGCAAGGTGCTGCGCATCATCGAAACGGTCAAGGCCAAGTCGGGCCCGATCCCGCTCTATGGCGAGGACTCCGACGTTCCGCTCAACGAGAGCTACGTGACCCGTCTCATTCGCGTCGAGAACGCCGATCCCAACGAGGTCGCCCAGGTGTTCGGCCGCCTCAAGGGCGAGCAGGGCGACGTGATCGTCTATGCGCCCCAGGGCGCCCTCATCGTCACCGATCTCGCGTCGAACATCACCCGGATGATGCACATCCTCAAGGAGATCGATCAGCCGGGCACCGGCGAGAAGGTCTGGATCATCGGCATCAAGAACACCTCCGCCGGCGAGATGGCACAAAAGCTGGGCGAGATCTTCCAGGTGGCGAAATTGGGGGGCAAAGGCGGAACGGCGGCTACGCCCCCGCCGGCCGGATCGCCGACCCGACTGAAGGTCGGTGATCTGACCACCGAGATGATGATCTCGAAGATCATCCCAGACGAGCGCTCGAATCAGCTGATCGTGATCGCCAACGAGCGCGCCTACGCGCGCGTGCTGACGCTGGTGAAGAAGCTGGACGTGCCGATCGAAGGGGGCGACGGGCGCATCCACGTCTACTACTGCGAGAACGCCAACTGCGACGAGCTCGCGCAGACCATCGGCGCCGTGACCGGCATCGCGGTCGCCGGCGCCGGCGCTTCGCGGTCGCGCTCGCGTGGAGCCAGCGCGACGCCCACCCCGGCCCCCGCCGCGACCACGGGCCAGCCGCTGCAAGGGGCGAATCTGCTGTTCGAGGGCGAGGTCCGGATCAACTTCGATCGGCCCACCAACTCGCTGCTCATCGTCTCGTCGCTGAAGGACTACCAGACCTTGCGGCGGGTCATCGAGCGGTTGGACTCGCCGCGCAAGCAGGTGTTTGTCGAGGCGATGATCCTCGAGGTCACCCTCGACAAGGAGCGCGACCTCGGGGCCTCCTGGCACGGCATCAAGCCGCAGAACCTGTTCGGTCTCAACAGCCCGAGCCTCATCGTCGGCGGCCTCAACCCTTCGAACACGCTGTTTCCAACCAACGCGCTCGGCGACACGATGCTGGCCGGCGTGCTCGGTCCGGTGCTGTCGACGGCCGAAGCGACCGGCCTCGGCGCGGCCGCGACATCGACCGTCGACATCCCTTCGTTCGGTGTCCTCGTCAAGGCTCTTCAGATCAACAACGACGTCGACGTGCTGTCGAACCCGCACCTACTCATCATGAACAACGAGGACGGCGAGATCTCCGTCGGGCAGCGCATTCCGTTCCCGGTGAGCACGCTCGGATTGGGGGGCGCGGGGGCGGGGGCCGCCGGCGCGCTGGGCGGCCTCGGGGGACTCGGCCTGGGCGGCATCTTCCCGCAAGTCCAGCGGGAAAAGGTCGCGCTCGAGATGAAGCTCACCCCGCACGTCAACGAGCACGACATCATCCGGCTGGAGGTCGACGAGAAGATCTCGGAGCTGGCGCCCGGGTCCAGCAACCTCGGGCCCTCGACGTCCGAGCGGACCGCCAAGACGATCGTGGTGGCCAAGGATCAGCAGACCATCCTGATCGGCGGCCTCATGTCGGACAAGGTCATCAACAGCGTCACCAAGGTTCCACTGCTGGGCGACATTCCCATCCTGGGATTCTTCTTCCGCAGCACCACCAAGCACGTGGTTAAGACCAACCTCATCATCGCGCTCACGCCCTACGTGATCAGCGACCAGTCGGATCTGCGCCGCGTGCTGGAGAAGAAGATGAAGGAGCGCCGCGAATTCGTGGAGCGCTTTGGCGGGGAGGAGCGGCCCAATCTGGAGTCCGACATCGACTACCGGCGCAAGCGTGGGATGCTCGAGGAGATCAACCGCGCCGCGCGCGAGATCGAGGTCGAGGAGCACGAGATGGACACCATTCGGGAGCATGACGCGCTGGACGAGTCCGGTCCGGTCGACCTTCCCGTGGGACCTTCCGGGCCGGGCGCTCCGGCGGCCAGCCCGCCTTCGGGGGGTGGCGCGCCGGCGCCAGACGGCGCGGGACCGGCCCGGGTGCCCTGAGGAAGCGCTGCGGTGGCGAAGAAACGCATCGGCGATCTGCTGCTCGACCTCAAGGGCGGGCCCGGCGGCGGCCTCACGCCCGACGTGATCGAGCAGGCGCTGGTCACGCAGCGGGCAGAGGGCGGGCGTCTCGGTGAGATCCTCATCAAGATGCGCGCCGTGACCGAAGAGGACGTCCTGCAGGCGCTGGGGCGGCAGCTGGGCATCGCCTTTTCCGCGGAGCTCAAGGTCGACGAGATCGACACCGATCTCGCCACCGCCATCCCGATCGGCTTCGCCAAGCAACATCGCCTGCTGGCGGTGAGACGCGAGGGCGAGGTGGCGATCGTCGCGATGGCGGATCCGCTCGACGTGGGTGCGCTCGACGATCTGCGGATGCAGCTTTCGATCGAGGTTCGGCCGCTGCTGGTTCCCTCGCAGCGAATCCTGGAGGTGATCAACGACGTCTACGGCCGCAAGCACGACAAGGGGGGCGAGCTTGGCGATCGCGAGGACGACGAGGACGAGGGCGGCAGCGAGGAGCTGGTCGACATCCTCGAGATCACCGACGAGGCGCCGATCATCCGCTGGGTCAACTCGTTGCTGTTCAACGCCGTCAAGGAGCGGGCCAGCGACATTCACATCGAGCCGGGCGAAAAGGAGGTGTCGGTCCGCTACCGCATCGACGGCGTGCTCTACGAGTCGCGCCAGGCCGCGCGACAGTTCCTGCCGTCGATCATTTCGCGCGTGAAGATCATGGCGGGGCTCAACATCGCCGAGAAGCGCCTCCCGCAGGACGGCCGCATTCGCCGCAAGATCGCCGGCAAGGACATCGACATGCGCGTCGCCACCGTTCCGACGGTGAAACAGGGCGAGCGGGTCACCATTCGTCTCCTCGATCGCGAGTCGGTGCTACACGATTTGGCCGACATCGGCTTCGGCGACGACCACCTGCGACAGATCAACGAGCTCATCAAGAAGCCCCACGGCATCATGCTGGTGACGGGGCCGACCGGTTCGGGCAAGACCACCACGCTCTACGCCTGTCTGGCCAAGATCAACTCGCCCGATCTCAACATCCTCACCATCGAAGATCCGGTCGAGTACCAGCTGGACGGGATCTCGCAGACCGCCGTGAACGAGAAGATCGATCTCACCTTCGCGGCCGGGTTACGTTCGTTCTTGCGCCACGATCCGGACGTGATCATGGTCGGCGAGATTCGCGATCGCGAGACGGCGGAGATCGCGATCCAGGCGTCGCTGACCGGCCACCTGGTGCTGTCGACGATCCACACCAACGACGCGGCCGGCGCCATCAACCGACTGGTGGATCTGGGCGTGCAGCCGTTCCTGGTCGCGTCGTCGCTGATGGCGCTGCTGGCCCAGCGGCTGGTGCGGCGCCTCTGCCGCGAGTGCCGCGAGCCCTACCGGCCTGCGCCCGAGGATCTCGCCAGCATCGGCATCGATCCGGCGACGTTCGCCCGCGGCAAGGCGAAGCGGGTCTACTTCAAAGGGGACGAAGCCTGGGCCCCCCCGGCCGGCATGTTGTTCCGGGCGCGCGAGGGTGGCTGCCCGGCCTGCCTCGGGGCCGGGTACAAGGGGCGGACCGCGATCTACGAGCTCCTGCCGATCGACGAGAAGATCCGGCATCTCACCATCAAGAACTCCGACGCGCAGGCCATCAAGGCGCAGGCTGTGCAGTCGGGCATGCGCACGCTTCGCGAGGACGGCGCGCAGAAGGTGCTGGCGGGGATGACCACCGCCGCCGAGGTTCTCATGATCACCACCCAGGACGCGGAGTAGCGCGGGTGCCTGTCTACAGCTGGAAAGGCCTCAACACCACCGGCAAGGCGGTGGCGGGCACCCGGGACGCCGACGGACCGAAGGCCCTGCGCCAGACGCTGCGCAAGGACGGCGTCTTCATCACCGAGCACCGCGAGGTGCTGGCCGGCGGTACGCGGGCGGCGCCCCGCGCGGCGAGCGCGGGCGGCGCGAAGGTGTCGGTCTTCAAGCGCGAGATCGATTTCAAGGGGGCGCTCGAGCGGGTGCGTCCGCAGGAGGTGGCGGCGTTTACGCGCCAGCTGGCGACGCTGCTCAAGGCGGGGATTCCGCTGGCGGAGGCGTTGGGGGCGCTCGGCGAACAAGGGGACAACAAGAAGCTCGAGATGGTCCTGGCGGAGATCCGCCAGAAGGTCAACGAGGGGAGCTCGCTGGCCGACACGCTGGCCGCGCACCCCAAGATCTTTCCGGAGCTCTACACGAATATGGTTCGCTCGGGCGAGGCCGCCGGCAACCTCGATGCGGTGCTGGCGCGATTGGCCGATTTCTTGGATGCGCAGCACGCGCTGCGGGCCAAGGTCTCCGGCGCAATGACCTACCCGATCATCATGCTCGTGCTCGGGTCGGCAATCATGAGCGTGCTCATGGTGGTGGTGGTCCCCAAGATCACCTCCATTTTCGAGGATATGGGGAAGACGCTGCCCTGGAATACCCAGCTCCTCATCTTCACTTCCGATCTCGCAGGAAATTACTGGTGGGCGGTCCTCATTCTCGCCGGACTCGGTTTCTGGCTCTTCCGGCGTTGGTCGCACTCGCCCAAGGGACGCGCCGTGGTCGATCGGGTCCAGCTGCGCATTCCGCTCATAGGTCCACTGATCCGCTACGTCGGAGTCGCGCGCTTCGCCCGCACGCTCGCCACAATGCTGGCCGCCGGCGTCCCGGTGCTGACCGCGCTCGAAATCGTCAAGAAGGTTCTCAACAACACCGTCCTCGAAAAGGTCGTCGAGGAGGCGCGCGACGCCATACGGGAGGGGGAGTCGATCGCTACGCCGCTCAAGCGCTCGGGCCAGTTCCCATCGCTGATGGTCCACATGGTGGCCGTTGGGGAGCGCTCGGGGCAGCTGGAGGCCATGTTAGAAAACGTGGCCACCGCCTACGAGCGTGACGTCGAAGGGAAGGTCACGCGCCTGACCACGATCCTGTCGCCCCTGATGATCGTCGGCATGGCCCTGTGCGTGGTCTTCATCGTGTTCTCGGTCCTTCAACCCATTCTCGACATGCAGAACTTCGTCCAGTGAGGAGAAAGCCATGAGTGCAACGAAAAGAAGCGGCAAGGAGTGCATCAAGCGAGTAGCGCGAGCGGTCGAATCCGGCTTCACGCTCATCGAGATCATGATTGTGCTCGCGATCATTGCTCTGCTTGCCGGCGGGGTCGGTACCGCTGTGTTCAGTCAGTACAAGAAGGCTCAGGTAAAGATCGCCAAGCAACGGGTCAACGCGGCCAAGAACAGCGTGAACACGTTCATGGTCGACAACAATGCCTGTCCGAAGGGCATCGACGATCTCATCAGCCAAAAGTACTTGGATAGGAGCAATGCCAAAGACCCTTGGGGCAAGGATCTCATCTTCCATTGCCCCGGCACCAACGACACCGATACCGCTGACATCTCGTCTGCCGGCCCCGACAAACAGGAAGGGACGCCCGACGACATACGCTCCTGGGACCTCTAGTGGTCAAGGAACAGCGTTAACGGGACGACCATGGGTTTGACTGGACAATGTGAATTCTGGGGGCGCCGCTCGCGGGCGCCCCGCGGGTTCACGTTGATCGAGGTCATGGTGGTCATGCTGATAATGGCGCTCGTCGCCGGTCTCGGCGTCACGGGATTCAGAGCGATCACCAAGGGCGACTTGCGTGCGGCCACCGCGCACATGTCGGGGGCCATTCGATACCTCTTCGATCGGGCTTCCATCACCGGCAAGTACCATCGGCTGGTCATCGATCTGACTGGCGGGAAGTACTGGGCCGAGGTCTCGGACGATCGTTTCTACGCGCCCAACGAAGCGGAGAGCCAGGCCGACCGTCAGAAGCGCGAGAACGACGAGGCGGCCTCCGACGAGGAGCAACGGAAGCGCGTCGAGAGGCAGAACGCCTACGGGGGGTCGCCCACCATCTCGGGGTCGAGCTTCGATCTCTCCAAGCTGGAGGTGGGCGAGTTTCGCCCCCGTCGGGCACGCTTTGCGGCCTTCAAGGAAACGGCGCTGAAACCGGTCACCTTGAAGAAGCTGAAGATCCGCAGCGTTTACACGCCGCGGATGACCGAGCCGGTGACCTCCGGGCGCGCGTATCTTTATTTCTATCCGCTCGGGCAGACCGAACCGGCGATCATCACGCTCACCGACGCGGCGGGCGAGAGCGTCTACTCCCTGGTGGTGCACCCCATCACCGGCCGGGTCCGCATCTACAACAGCGAGGTGCTGCCGCCGACGGGACGCCAGTACGACGACGAGGGGAACCAAGTCGTCAAATGAAACGTCAAATGAAACGTCCAACGAGCTCCATGGGACGACGACGTTCCAGCTCCGGCTTCACGTTGCTCGAGATCATGGTGGCCATCGCCATCCTCTCGTCGACGCTGGTGGTGATGCTGTCGATCGTGACCAACAACGTCCGATCGACCAACCACGCGAAGATGACCACCTCCGCGACCCTGCTGGCCCGGACCAAGATGGTCGACGTCGAAGACGAGATCCTCGACAACGGTTTTGCCGACAACGACGAGAACGCCGCCGGGTCCTTCAAGGATCTGGGCTACCCGCAATTTCGTTGGGAGACCAGCATCGAGCGGATCGAGCTGCCCTCGGATCTGGGACAGCGCTCCAAAGACCAAGCCACCACCCAGACCCAGGACGCGACAAATCCGATGTCGCTCCTGACCGGGTTCATGGGCGGGATGATGAGCAGCTTCATCGAACCGATCCGAAATGGGCTCCAGGAGTCGGTGCGCAAGGTGACGGTCCGGGTGATCTGGGACGAGCATGGGCGGCTCGATCAGAGCTTCGAGGTCGTTCAGTACCTGACCGACCCGTCGAAGCTGGATACGGCCGGGCTCACGGCCGGCGCCGCCGCGGGGACGGGCGCCCCGAGCGGCACGGGCGCCGCCGCTGGGGGCCAGTCGCCGCTCCCCGGCATCATCCAGGGGCTCGGGCAGCATTGATGCGTTCTTCGGGTCACCACCTCCGGCCGCGCTTCGAGTCGTCGGGGTTCACGCTGATCGAAGTGATGCTGGCGCTCGCCATTCTCGGTTTCGTCACCACGATCATGTGGGGTTCCTTCAACCAGACGATCACCAACAAGCGTGCCATCGAGACGGCGCAGGAGCGCACGCACACCGTTCGGGTCGCGCTCATGCGCATGGCGCGCGAGATCGAGATGGCATACCTGTCGGCGTCCGAGAACACCGCGCTCAGCGACCGGCGGACATTCTTGATCGGTTCGGCGCGCGGCGACGTCGACGAGCTCTCGTTCTCGACCTTCGCCCACCAGCGACTGCGGGCGGGGCTGGCCGAAGGGGACACCTCGGTCATCGGCTACTTCGGCGAGCGCGATCCCGACGACCGCCGCGTGCTCAACCTCATGCGGCGCGAGACGCGCCGGTTGCAGGCCGAGAACCCGAGCAACATCATCGGCGAAGCGTACGTGCTCTGTCCCGACGTCAGTCGGGTCAAGTTCTCCTACTACGATCACAGGCTCAAGGAGTGGGAGACCGACTGGAGCACCCTCAATGCGAGCGGCCAGCAATACCTGCCGGCGCACATCCGCATCACCCTCACCGTCATCGACGAGCGCGGCCAGGAGGTCTCGTACTCCACCGACGCCCGGATCCAGATGACCGAAAAAGTCGACTACAAGCCGGTGAAGCAATGATGCTCTCGAGGGATTGTGAGCCGCGGCAGCGGCGGAGGAAACCCCGCGGCGTGGCGATGTTGATCGTGCTGACCTGGTTGGCGCTCATGATCTCCGTCATCGGCGAGTTCACCTACGGGACCAGCGTCGATGCGGCGCAGGCGGCCAATGCGCGCGACGAATTGCGGGCACACTACTTGGCGCGCTCGTCGGTGAACCTGTCGCGGCTGCTGATCAAGATCCAGCAACAGTTCGTCGATCCGGTGATGGGTCAGGTTCAAAAGATGTTGGGGCAGGCGATGTCGAGCGGAACCAGCGGCAGCGGTGGAACCAGCGGCAGTTCCACCGCCTCGAGCGGTCTCGGCTTCAGCCTGCGCGTCACCGACTACGCCGGCTCGCTGATGGGATTTTTCAGCGGCTCGAAGGACGAAGTGGCCGGCCTCGGCAGCCTGATCGGAATCGACACCTCCGGCATCAAGGGACTCGGCCTCAAGTCCGGCAGCTTCGACGCGCAGATCACCGCCGAGGACGGTAAGATCGACATCAACTGCGGCTCCGGCGTCGCGTCGGACAAGACCAAGCAGCTGATCGTCTACCGCCTGCTGATGGGGCTGATGTTCTCGCCGCGCTTCGACCGGCTGTTCTCGGAGGCCGACACCTCCGGCAACTTCGCCACCCGCACCGACGTCGCGCGCGCCATCATCGACTGGGCCGACGCCGACGAGCAGATGTTCTCGCCCGAGGGCTCGTCGAACTCGGAGGACTACCGATACGACGCCCACGCCGATCACTACCGGGCGCACGACAACAGCTACGACAGCGTCGAAGAGGTCAAGATGGTGCGCGGCGTCTCCGACAGCTTCATGGAGGCCTTCCAGTCCTACCTGACCGTCTACGCGTCCGACCCGACCTGCAGGGTGAACCTGGGCGCCATCAGCAACAAGGAGAGCGGCGACTGCACGCCGCTCGTGATGGGCCTCATCCGTGCCGCGGCCACCCCCGATCCCGCCAAGCCCCCCGCCGATCCGACGGTCTTCGACGACAACGTCCTCTACCCGCTGGCGAGCATCCTGTGCGATCGGGCCTCGGCGGCTGGCTTCGACAGCCTGGGAACGATCACCAGCTTGCTGCAGAACCCACAGAGCGCGGTCCTTCCGGACGATCCCCGATACAAGATCTTCCAGTCGATGCGGCCGATCAACATCGACGCGGGCACTTTGGGCAGCCTCGCCTACGTCGGATCGCCGCGGGTCTACCGGGTGACCGCGACCGGCGAGTCGGGGCGGGTGAAGAAGAAGATCACCGCCATCGTCGACACCGGCCGCGTGCCGGAGAACCCGCAGACGCTCACGCCGGCCGCCGAAAAGGCCGCCGGGGTCCTTCAGTACTGGCGCGAGGAATAGGAGACCATGGCCCACACAGTCTGCGGCATCGATCTCGGCACGTACTCGGTCAAGCTGGTGTTTCTCGAGGCCGGGTTCCGCGCGACCAGGCTCCGCGACGTCATGGAGGTGCCGGTGGCGGCCGGCGAAGCGCCGCTCTGCGAGCGCCAGCTCGCGGCGGCCCGCGATGGCCTGTCGCGGATGACCGGTGAGGTGACGCCGTATCTGGCGGTGGGGGGCGAGCTGCTCTCGGTCCGGGTCCTCGATCTGCCGTTTTCGGATGCGCGCAAGATCGATCAGGTCGTCGGGTACGAGCTGGAGGGGCAGATCGTGAGCCCCATCGAGGATGTGGTGTTCGATCACCTCGTGGTCGGCCAGCGGCCCGAGGGGACGACGATCCTGGCGGCCGCTGCCCGCCGCGAGGATCTGGCTGCGCTCATCGCGGCCACCGAGGCGCAGGGGATCCACCCGCGTGCGCTGTTTGCGGCCTCGGTGATCTACCGGACCCTGTTTCCCGCGACGCCGACCAGCCCCGACGCCGAGGCGGTGCCGTGCCAGGTGGTGCTCGACTTTGGTCACCAGCGCACCAACGTCTGTGTCGTCCGGGGCAGCGATGCCGTCAACGCGCGAACGATCCGGCGGGGCGGGGCGCACCTCACCGCCGCGATCGCGCAGGCCTTCGGCGTCGAGCACGAACGGGCCGAGCAGGCCAAGCGCGAGGAGGCGTTCCTGGTGAGCCCCGGTCGGGCGGCGACCACGCCGGTCCTTGCCAAGCTCGATGCCGTGTTGCGCGAGGCGCTCGCGCCGACGGTGCGGGAGCTGCGCCAGACGCTGGCCAGTTTTGGAGCGAACGGCAAGATCGAGGTCGAGTCGTTGCTGGTGGTCGGCGGTGCGGGCCGACTGGCGGGCCTGCTGCCGTTTCTCGAGGCGGAGCTGGGGATCCCCGCGCGCCACCCGCCGGTGCGGCCCGCGCTGGAGTGGGGGGCCGGGCGGAACGGTGAGCACGAAGCGGCCAGCGAGGAGTCCGCGGTCCCCGAATCCGACGCCCACGCGCTGGCCGCGGCCATCGCCATCGCTGCGGCCCGCGGCTCGCGCGAGATCGATTTTCGCCGTGGTTCGTTCGCCTACCGGGCCAACTTCTCGATCCTGCGTCAGAAGGCCGGGCACCTGGCGGTGCTGGGTGTGGCGCTGCTCTTCTCCGTCGGGATCGACGTGGGCGCGAAGCTCTCCAACCTCGGTGCGGAGCGGAAGGCCCTCGACAAGGAGCTCAAGACCGCGACGCAGGAGCTGTTCGGACAGCCGCGGCAGGACGCCGAGGCCGTCACCGAGCTTCTGCGCAGGGGATTCCGCGAGGAGCTGGCGCCGCTGCCCAAGGCGACCGCTTTCGACCTGCTCGATCAGATCTCGCGCAAGGTGCCGCCCGCCGACAAGGTGAAGATCGACGTCGCGGAGCTGGAGATCCGCCCGAAGAAGACCTTCATCAAGGGCACCGCCGATACCGGCACGGCCGTCGACGACATCGCCGCCAAGCTCAAGGAGATCGATTGCTTCGAAGACGTAACCAAAGGCGCCGTCACCGAGGTCTCGGGGGGCGGCAAGCAATTCACCCTCAACATCGCCTCCAAATGTCCGTGACCCGGTGAACCCAAGGTGGATATGAGCGCCCTCGACAAGATTCGCGAACCCGCGGTGCGGATTCTCCGCGTCCCGGCCGCTCGTCTCGCGGCGTGGTGGGAGAGACTCGCCCCCCGCGAGCGGCGCGGGATCTCGGTGCTGGGGGTCGCGATCCTGGCGGTCGGTCTCATTGCGGCCACGAGCTACACCATGAACAGGATCGGCGATCTTCAGGACGAGAATGCGGCTATCCGGGACGCGCTCGGCGCCATCGCCCAGCACCGCGACGAATACCTGGAGGCCAAGTCCCGCAACGCCGTCCAGGAGGCGCGCATCGGCAACGATCCGCCGCAGCTCACCGCCGATCTGGAGACCGCCGCGCGCGGCGAGAACGTTCAGATCGCCGAATCGAGCGAGCGCCCCTCCGTTCCCGCCGGCCGCCGCTACATCGAGCACGACATGGACATCAAGATCCGCGAGACGGATCTGCAGAGCCTGACCAAGTTCCTCAAGCGCGTCGAGACGGGGCCGCGCTTGGTCTTCTTCACGCGCCTGTCGCTCAAGCACCGATATTCCGACGAGACCGACAAGCTGGACGTGGAGCTGACCGCCACGGCGTTCGAGCGCGTCCGCGACGACAAGGCCAAGAAGAAGCCGGAAGGACCAGAGAAACGGTGAGGAGCTGCCGATGGTCTCGATGACGACAGACAGAGTGCGCCGCCTGCGCCGCATCGCCCTTTTCACCGGCTTTGGCCTGGTGGTGTTCGTGGTGGCGCTCTACTTCTCGTTCCCCTATCAGCGGGCCAAGGAGATGGCCATTCGGATGGCGTCCGACAAAGATCTCGACGTCGAGATCGGCTCGGCCGGTCCGGCCTTCGGCCTCGGCGTCACCTTCCACGACATCCGGGTGCGCACCCGGCCCACAACCGGCAAGCCGACGCGGTTCACCGTCGAGTCGGCGCGGGTCTCGGTCTCGCCGCTGTCCCTGTTCTCGTCGTCCAAGAGCTACACCGTGTTGCTGGACGCGTTCGGCGGACAGATCGAATTTTCTCAGAGTGGGACGCCGGGCAAGAAGAAACCTTTCCAGATCGCGGTTCACGCGAAGGGCGTGAAGTTGAACGAGCTGCCCGGCGTGCGCGAGACCATCAACCTGCCCCTGGTCGGCACCGCGAAGGTGGATTTCGAGGTCGGGTCGGAGACCGGTCGTTTTGCCGATGCGACCGGCGAGATCACGTTTTCCTGTGAAGGGTGCGTGCTCGGTGACGGGAAGTCCCCCCTGCGCGTGGCCGGCAACCCCTTCCTCAGCGGTGGGCTGACGTTGCCGCGCGTCCGGCTGGACGATCTGGGGGGGCACGTCGCGATCGACAAGGGAGTGGCCAAGCTGCAGGGGATCGAGGCCAAGTCTCCCGATGGCGAGATCGCGCTCGAGGGCGAGGTCACGCTGCGGGATCCGGTCGCGATGTCGACGGTGAACGCCTATCTGCGCTTCAAGCTCAGCGACGCGTTCCTGAAACAGGCGGCCAACGTTCAGACGATCTTGCAGATGGCCGCCGCGCAAGGAAAACGGGCAGACGGTTTCTATGGCATGCGTTTGTCCGGACGGCTCGGCCAGCTCAATCCGCCGCTGCTCTCACCCACCTCGCCCATTACCAGCTCGCCGGTGGGACCCCGACCTGGGATCAGGGCCTCGATTTCTCCCTCGAGCTCCGGGTTCAAGCTCCCGCCGCAGGCGCCGGTTCCGGCGCCCTCCGTGGCCGTGGTCGCGCCACCCCCGCCCGACGCGCCTCCCCCCGCGCCTCCCCCGCCGCCACCTCCACCACCTCCACCACCCGCGGCCCCCCCGCCGACTGCAAACCCAGCGACGGGCGGATGGCACGGAGGTGCCACCACTCCGGTCGTTGCCGAAGCCGGGGCTCCCGCCGCCCCTGAATCCCCGCCGCCGCCGCCACCGCCGCCGCCGGAAGTGGCCAATCCGGCACAGTAGCGCTCGCCACCTTCACAGGCTGTAGCGCCGGACCTTGTCGCAGAAGGTGGAACGGGCGACGTCGAGCGCGCGCGCAGCGCGCCGGCGGCTGCCGGCGTTGCGCCGAAGGGCCCAGGAGAACACCTCGCGCTCGATCTCATCGAAGGTGCGGCCCCCGATGCGGATGGCATCATCCGTCGAGGCCGGTGCGGCGACAGGGGCCGGACCATCCTCGGCGCCCGCGTCCGCCAGACGGAACGGGGTGGCTGGCGGGAGCTCCAGGGCGTCGGCGCCAATCCGCCGGTCTGCCCGTCCGCTGGTCAGGATCGCCGCCCTGCGGATCACGTTGCGCAGCTCGCGGACGTTGCCCGGCCAGTCCGCGGCGCTGAGCGTCGCCAGTGCGATCGCCTCCAGCTCCCGGGCCCCGACCTCCGGTTCAATCTCGCGTAGAAAGTGCGCGGCCAGACCTGGGATGTCGCCGCGCCGCTCGCGGAGCGGGGGGAGCCGCACACAGATACCGGCCAGCCGGTAATAGAGATCGGGACGAAAGGTGCGTCGCTGTACCTCGCCTTCTAGATCGCGCAAGGTCATGGCCACCACGCGGACGCGCACAGCGATCTCGCCCGCGCCGCCCACCCGGCGCAGCCGTCCCGATTCGAGGACCCGCAGGAGCTTGGGCTGCAGATCCAGCGGGAGCTCACCGATCTCGTCGAGGACCAGCGTTCCCCCGGAGGCCTCCTCGAACCAGCCGGCGCGACGGGCCGCCGCGCCGGTGAAGGCGCCCCGCTCGTGTCCGAAGAGCTCGCTCTCCGCCAGCTCTCGCGGGAGCGCGCCGCAGTTCACCGCGACGAACGCACCGCTCGGATTCGGTCCCAGCTCGTGCAGTGCGCGCGCCAACAGCTCCTTGCCGGTGCCGCTTTCGCCGGTGACCAGCACCGGGGTTCCCGTGGGCGCCACCAGCGCCGTACGCGCCAGCGCAGCGCGCAAGCCAGCATCGTCTCCGATGATTGCGTTGAAGGCCTCCGGCCGCTCGAAATCTCCTCGCATGCACACTTTGTCGGCCCGCGGCGCTTTCCAGTTGCTGCGCGGCAATCATGCGGCAGGTGACCTCGAAAACGCGGCCGAGGCGCTCGAAACGGCGCGGGCCCGTATCAGTTATTCACAGGTAAAGTCAAATAACGGCGGACACGTACGTATTTTGCGCCGGCGCGCGCCGGTTGATAGGCTTTCCGGGCTCTTACCGAGGGAGCATGCTGATAGAGAGGGCAACTTGAAGCATCCTCCGCCTAGTTCTCCGTTCGACGCTCCGACATCTCGCACACACCAGCTCTCGTTACCGTTCGGTGGCCCCGATGCCGCGGCACCCGCCGCGGTGGGCAGCCGTTCCCAGCGCGCCTTGCGCCGGGCGGCCGCCGCGCGCCAGGTGCGTTTCACCCCGACCCTGGAAGCAACCACCGATCGCATGGCGGCCGGGCTGGCGCTCTATCTGCCCCCGGGCAAGACGCTGGAGCTGCGCCTCACCAACAACCACTACAGCATGATCTCGGTGCGGCGGAAGTCGGACGGGTACCGGCTGCGCCTGCACCAGATGTTCGTGGGCGCCGAGCCGCGCGTGGTGCGCGCGCTGGCCCGCTACGTGGTTCACAACGACCGCCGAGCCTCGACGTTGCTTGGCGAGTTCATCGAGGAGCACCAGCACATCATCCGGCAGCAGACGCGCCGGCCGCGCAACCTCACCCTGCGCACCGCCGGTCGCTGTCACGATCTGCAGGCGATCTTCGGTCGGCTCAACGCCGCGCACTTCGGCAGCGCGCTGGACGCGCGCATCACCTGGGGACCGGACGCGGCGCGCGGGCAGCGGCGCCGGTCGATCAAGATGGGGAGCTTCGCTGTCGAGGATCGCATCATCCGCATTCACCCGGTGCTGGACCAGGAGTGCGTGCCGGACTATTTCGTGGCGTGGATCGTCTTTCACGAGATGCTGCACGGCAAGCACGAGGTGCTGCGCGAGAACGGCCGCCGGCGCTTTCACACCCCGGCGTTCCTGGCCGAGGAGCGCCAGTTCCCCGACTACCAACGCGCCTGCGCCTGGGAGAAGCAGAACCTCGATCGTCTACTGCGTTCGTGAGGACACGAGCGCTCTCAGCCGCGCGTCCCACCGATCGCAGGTGACCCGTTTCGACCACTCGCGCCGGTAGACGGCGAGCGCGTTCTCCTGCCAGCGCGCGATCTCGGCGGGATCCTCCATCAGTCGGTGCACGCGATCCGCGGCGGCGTCGACGCCGTCCTCGGTGAGGTGGATCCCGAGATCGTACTCGGCGATCCAGCGCGCGATCTCGGAGTCGGCCGGTCCCGCGTAGATCACCGGCCGACCGATCGCCAGCGAGGCGAAGAACTTGGACGGTACGACCACGCCCGCCCAGTCGGCGCGCAGGCTGACGAGGTGCAGATCGGCCGACGCGAGGCGCGCGGGGAGCGCCGCCTCGGCCGCGAACGGTGCCAGGCCGACGTTGCTATCGTCGGGCGCTATCGCGCGCCGCAGCTCGTCGGCGCGGTTGCCACGGGCGGCGAAGCAAACCGACACCGCGTCGCCCGATCGGGCTCGGCAGGCGCGCCCGAGGCGCAGGAACGGCTCGAAGTCGTGTGCGCGCCCCATCGTGCCCGAGTAGAGCAACGCGAGCTTTGCGCGCGGGAAGAGGGCGGCGCGCGCTTCGGCGTCGACGGGCGCGGGCGCGTCCGTCTCGCTGAGCGCCCAGGGGACCATCGTCTCCTGGACAGCACCGGCATGGTAGTCCGCCAGCCGCTCGCGCATGCGGGGGCCCAGGTCGACGAGCGCGTCGAAGCGGCGATAGGCCAGGCCCATCAGGCCCCGCGCGATCGGCCCGAGAACGGTCACCGCGCGCCCGCCCTCCGCCGTGAGAATTTCGGGATAGAGATCGAAGCACCAGTGCACGATCGCCGCGCGCGGCTGCAAGAGCCGCAGGCCGAGTCCCAGCGTCGGCGCGAACGCGGGATCCGATCCGATCACGATGGCGTCGAAATCCCCGAGGCCGACCGTCCGCCGCAGCCAGGCGGCGACCATCCACCCGCTGTTGGCGAGCCGCTCGATCGGTCGCGCCTGATCCCAGGACGGCCGGAAAACGCGGTGGATCTGAATGCCGTTCCAGTCTTCTCGGGGCGGCAGCTCGACGCTCGGATCCCGCCACAGTCGGTTGCTGGTCACCACGGTGACCTGCCAGCCGCGCCGCTGCAGCTCCTCGGCGAGATCGGCGTAGAGCCGCGCGCTCACGACGTCGTCGGGGTGGAAGAAGTGATAGAAAAGCAGGAGCCGCGGCACGGCGGGCCAGTGTGGGTGGCGGTTCAGCTCGCGCGCCAGGCGCGGGCCTTCTCGGTGAGCGCGGCGAGCGCGGGTGTCTGGGCCGCGGAGTAGGCGAGGAGCGTGGTCGCCCCGCCGGCGATGGCGGCCCGTTTGGTCTCGGCGTAGGCCGCGACGTCAGCGGGGTGGGCGCGCAGGTAGTCGCGCAGTGCGATGTTGTCCCGCCAGAGGGCGCCGTTGAGCTCGACCAGCGCCAGGTTGAATGCGCGCAGCGCGCGCTGGCGGAAATAGATCCGCCCGGGCACACCGGCCTCGCCGAGATCCTGGTAGCCGAGCGCGACCACCCGCGCGCGCAGCTCGGGCAGCGCGGCCCAGGCTATGGGCGGCGCGCCCAGCATCAAGTCCACGATGGGTCGGCCGCCGAGGCCCGGGACCGCAGTCGAACCGATGTGCTCGAACCGGAGCGTCGCGGTCGCCAGGCCGATGCGCAACCGATCGCGCTCGCCCCGGAAACGCCCGGCGCGGTGGGGGTCGTAGTCAACGATTTCGACGGCTTCGTCCAGGCTCACGGCGGGCATGATAGCGCAAGGTCAGTCGCAGCCGATGGGCTGCGTCCCCACGGCGATGTCGTCGTACCAGATGTCCACCGCGGGACCGGCATATTTCTCGAAGCCGAAGCGAAGGTTGTCGTAGTTGTCGATGGGAAAGTCGGTGTGGTGCAGGTCCGGGACCTCGTGGGTATTCACCCAGACGTCGATCTCTGGCGTCTTCGAGTCGAGGAGGATCTCCAGGCAGGTCCAGGCGCCGGGCGTGAACTGAATACCCGGCTTCCCGTCGTTGTAGTAGTTGGCGTTCGAGAGCGCCCCGTGGGCATCCCCCATGAGGGTGAACATGAGCATCTGGTTCTGTTCGCCGACGCGAAGGGCGTTCCCGCTCCCCTGCGCGGCGAAGAGGTCGGAGAGGATGAAGGTGTTGTGGCCGGCGCTCATCGCGTCGTGGAGCTGCATGAACACGCGCACGTAGAAGCGGCCGGCCGTCACCGGCAGGACGGAGGCGCTGTGCAATATCAAGAGCGTGTCGTAGTCGTTGGCGGTGTCGCCGATGTGAATGGATTTCTCGCCGCTGTGTGCGGGCGTGGTGCTGTCGACCGTCACCGTTCCGGTCGTCGTCCAGGGGGAGGGCGGCGTGGTCGTCGTCGCGGCCTCGAAGGTGTCGCAGAAGATCAGACCCGGGCGGGCCGAACACGGGTTTCCGGCTCCGCCGCCGCCCGTGCCGGCGCTTCCGGTGGTGCCGGCGCCGCCGGCTCCCCCTCGGCCGGCTGTTCCGGCACCGCCGATCGTCCCCGCGCTTCCGGTGGTGCCGGCGCTGCCGGACGTCCCGGCGCTGCCGGACACACCCGCGCTTCCGGTGGTGCCGGCGCCACCGGATGTTCCGGCGCTGCCATTCCCCGCGGCACCGCTGCCGCTACCTCCGGTACCTGCCGCGGCGGTGCCGCCGGTGCCGGCCTTTCCCGTGGAGACGCTCCCGCCCGCGCCACCCGCGCCACCACCCTCACCCGCGCGGCAACCGACGCCCAGAGCCAGGGCAAGCGACGCGACCAGCGCCAGGGAGGAGCCGGCGCGGCGGGGGCTGGAAATCATGAACAGATAGTAACGCCATCCGCCATCGGCGGAACCCGGAGCGTCAGCCGCGGGTCAGCGCCCGCGCGATGCGTTTGGGCAATTCCAGCTCCTCGATCTCCTCGAGAGGTTGCTCGAGCGCGATCGACCAGTTCGGCCGCTCGGAGACGGTGCCGGGAAGGTTGGGGCGCTCCGTGGCCGCGACCGCGTCGTCGAGCGTCGCCAGCAAGATCCGGGAGGGCGCCTTGGCCAGCGCGCGGTAGGTGGATTCGATCGCCTCTTCGGCCGAGGCGTCCTCGGGCACGCCCCCGAACGTCACCAGCTTGTCGCGCAGCGCCTGCATCCCGGTTTCGTTGGGGTCGATGCCGATCTTCTTCTGCTCCGCCTCGTCGCTCCCGGTCCACAGGCCAGCGATGGTCGCTAGATCGTGGGTGGTGACGCTGGAGAGCGCGAGCTCCGGGAACGCGGCGGGCGGCATGGGCTCGAAGTACAGCAGCCGGTAAGAGAGCATGCGGTGTTCGGCGAGGCGCTCGCGCACGCCCGGCTCGACGGTGCCGAGGTCCTCGCCGACGACGAAGGCCCGCGCCCGCTGGCTCTCGAGCGCGACGATGGCCAGCAGCTCGTCGGCCCGACCGCGCACGTAGGCGCCGGCTTTGGTCCCGAGCGAATGCGGAATCCAGAACAGACGGAAGAGGCCCATCACGTGGTCGATGCGCAGCCCGCCCGCATTGCGCATCATCGCGCGGATGGTTTCGATGAAGGGCTGGTAGCGGGCGGCGCGCAGGCGCAGGGGGATGAACGGCGTCAGTCCCCAGTCCTGTCCGTTGGCGTTGAATTCGTCCGGCGGCGCGCCAACCGATACGTCGTTGGCCAGCAGATCCTGCCAGCACCAGGCGTCCGCGCCGGCCACGTCGAGGCCGATCGGCAGATCGTTGATGATCGCGATCGTCTGCGCGGCCAGCTCACACTGCGTATCGAGCTGCCACTGCAGCCAGGCGTGAAACCGGATGCGCTCCCGGTGTGAAACCCGAAACGCGGCGGTGGCGGCGCTGTCGGCGCGCCGGACTTCGGCGGGCCAGCGCCGCCAGTCTTTCCCGTGCAGCTCGCAGAGCGCGCAGTAGGTCGCGAAGTCCGTGAGCGCCTGCCCCTCGCCGGAGCGGTACCAGTCGAACCCCGTCTCGCCCTTGAAGCGCGCGAAGATCGCTTCCAGGGCCTCCATCTTGAGCTGGAAGATCGCGTTGCGATCGACGAGGCGCGCGGCGTTGAGCGCGCGTCCGGCGTGCCCGAGGCGCTCGCGGGTTCGCGCGTCCAGCTGATCCCAGCCCGACACCTCCTCGACCCGCAGGTAAAGCGGGTTGTTGAAGCGACGGCTCGACGGATAGTAGGGGCTCGGCTCGATCGGTCGCACGGGCGTCGCGGCGCAGAGCGGATTCACCATCACCACGCCGCCACCGAGCCGCCCGGTCCAGCGTCCGAGCCGCGCGAGATCGAAGAGATCGCCGATCCCCCAGCTCTCGCGCGACCGCGCGGCGTAGACTTGGGCGGCGAAGCCCCAGGTCGACAGGCCGTCGGGCAGATAACAGCGGCCCGGGCTGACGATCAGAAGCGTTTCGCCGCCGCCGCGCGGGAAGAGCTGGTGGTAACCCTCCGGCAAGTCGGCGGGAAGCTCACCATCGACGGTGCGCTGGCTGCCGTCTTCGAGGGTCAGGTCGGCGCCGCCCGGGGCCGTGCGATCGCTGCCCGGGAGTAGGACGCGAACGGCCTGCGCCCCGCCCGGCTCCGGCGCGTTGGTGTCGGCGTTGGCGTCGCCGTCGCCGGGGGCGCCCATCGCCGCGCAGAGCGCCGCCCGTGTCGCGGCCGAGGTCCGATGCTCGACGCCGCGCGCGTCGTGGTAGCCGTCGTCGATGCCAAAGCGATCGGTCGCCACTAGGCCGACCACTGGCGCATGCGGCGGTTCTTTCCGGTCGCGAGCTCGACGAACAGCAGGCCCCGGAACACCATCGCCCAGGTGATGAAGATCAGCATGATGGGTTTGAGCCAGATCGGAATGACCAGCACAGTGACGGCCACGCCGTGCAGCGAGAAGAGGGCCCCGATGCTGAGGACTCGCGCCGCGAATGGCCCGCCCTGCATGAGCCCGCTCGGGATCAAGATCGCGGCGGCGATGAGCGCGTTCGGTCCCAACCACTCCGGCCAATGCGCCGAGATGAATCGCCCCGATTCGCCCAGGAGCGCGAACGACCGAACCCGCCCCTGGCCGAGATAGATGAGCTCGGGGACCGGGTTGAAGAACACCGCCATCGCGAGCCCCGCGAGGACCATCACGATCGCGCCGCGCTCTCCGGCACCCGAAAGCAGGGAGCCCAGGATCAGATCGATGATCCAGAAGGCGAAGAGCACGCTCACCACGTCCCAGAAGCGCGCGCCGAAGCTCTCGCGGATGTCGGCCAGGCGAATCGCCCGGCCGGCGATCGCCAACGACAAGAGATGGAGATAGCTCGAGGCCAGGAAGGCCATCACGAATCCGGTCAGAAAACCGCCCACCACGCCGAGCTGGCCCAGCGCGCCTTCCGCCAGCAGAAAGGTCACGGCATAAACCAGCAGCGCGATGGCGACCGGCCACCCGCGCAGCGCCAGCCGGACGGACTTTCCCGCGAGGCGCGCGTAGAGATTGAGCATCCGGCAATGATACTCCAGCGAGGACGACGGGGAGCACCCCGCGGGCGCCAAACTCTCCGTCACGATGATCCCGATCCCTGGCCGCGGCGCTAGGCCGTTCGTTAGCCTGACAAAGATGCGCGGGGCGAAAGAAGCTGGATCGGCAGAACCTTGGCGAAGTGGACGAACTCGGCGTCGGTCGTGAGGATTCCGAGTCGCCGCCGCGCAGATCAGAAAGAGCCACGGCGGGCGACGGAGTCGGGTCAGCCGGCCTCGGGGATGATACCTTAGCCGCCGCGTATGGCGTCGCACGGGCGGTACACCATCCTGGGCAAGTTGGCCGACGGCGGGATGGCCGAGATCTTTCTGGCCATCCAGCACGGCGCGGAGGGCTTCGAGAAGCCCGTGGTGCTCAAGCGGATCCTCACCCAGTACTCGGCCGACCCGCAGTTCCGCAACATGCTGCTCGACGAGGCGCACATCTCGATGAGCCTTCAGCACGGCAACGTCGTTCAGGTCCTGGATCTGGGCGTCGCAGCGGGCCGCTATTTTCTGGCGCTCGAGCTGGTCGACGGCTGGGACCTCGAGAAGATCCTGCAGCGTGCGCACGCGGCCGGGATGGTCTGGCCGGCCGCGCTCGGGCTCTATGTCGTCGCCGAGGTCTGCCGCGGGCTCGCCTACGCGCACGGCAAGGCGCGCGACGGCAAGCCGCTCGGGATCGTCCACCGCGACATCAGCCCCAACAACGTGCTCTTGAGCGGGGAGGGGGAGGTGAAGGTCGCCGACTTCGGCATCGCCAAGGCCCAGCGCAAACGCGAGCAGACCGCGGCCGGCGTCATCAAGGGCAAGGTCGCATACATGTCGCCCGAGCAGGCGATGGGGGGGGCCGTCGACCGCCGGTCGGACATCTTCTCCGTCGGATCGCTGCTCTATCGGACGATGACCGATCGGCTGCCGTTCGAGGCCAACAACGATCTGGAGTCGCTGCTGCGCGTGCAGAAGGCGGAGTTCACGCCGCCCCGGGAGGTCAGGCCGACGATGAACGAATCGGTCGCCGGCATCATTCTGCGCGCGATGCGGCTTTTGCCGAGCGAGCGGTATCAGAGCGCCGACGAGATGCTGGCCGACGTCGAACGGGTGCTGCGCACCGAGTTTCAGTCGGCCGGGCAGTCGGAGCTCAAGGCCTGGCTCGAGCAGCTCGGCCGTCGCGACGACGTCCCCTCGATCGGCAAGCAACGCCGCGACGGCAGCGGCGTCGTGAACGACGTGATGGGCACCGACCTTTCGGCCGGGACGTCGTTCGAGCTCGGCGATCTCGAGGCCTCGGGGGGACAGGCCGAAGGGGCGCGCGCGCGCTCGCCGGCTCCGGATCTCAAGGCCAATCCCAAGGCCGACCCGAAGGGGGCGCCGCCCAAAGGGGGCAAAGGGGGATCGACGGCGGAGATCCCGAAGCCGAGCAAGACCGTCTCGGGCAAGCGGCGTTCGAACGGCTTTTGGACGGGCGTCGCTCTCACGGTGGGTGCGGTGGTGGGGTTCCACTACCTGAGTGGGTGGGCGCAGAAGCGGGGGGTGATGAGCGCGCTCGGGCTCGGGAATGACGCCGCCGTGGAGGGGCGTCCAGCGATCGCGCCGCCGCAGGTTGCCGGGAAAGAACCGACGCCCGCGCCCGCGACTCCGCCCGAGCATTCGGTGGCTGTGGTCGACGCCGCGCAGACGCCGCTGCCCGGCGCGTCTGCCGCCCCGGCGGACGCGCATCCCGCGACGGCCGAAGCGACCCCGCCCGGCGACAAGAAATCGGCTGCGCCCGAGGACGACGAGCCCGATGAGGAGGCGCTGCTCCGGAACGCCGTCCCCAACGCCGAGAACGCGGTCATCGGCGAAGACGACGCCGAGGCGGCCGCGGCGGGCAAGGCCGCGCCGACGGCCAAGTCTCACGCCGCCACGGCCAAGGCGCCCGTCGACGTCCCGCGCGTCGAGACCGCCATCCTGCACTTCACCAGCGCGCCGAGCGGCGCCGTCGTGCGGACCAAGGCGCGCGTCCTGGGGCGCACGCCCATCAGCCTTCACTTCAAGACCGGCAATACCTACGAGATCGCGCTGGTCAAGCGGGGCTTCGCGCCGGCGACACGCAAGGTATCGATTCACAGCACCAAGGACCGCAAGATCGCCGTGACGCTCAAGAAGCGCGCGCCGCCCAAGCGCGTGCCGTTCTTCCACCCCCACCGATGAGAACGCTGGGACCGAGATGGGCCGCGGCCGGCGTCGTCGCGACGGTCGCGACGCTTGCGCTCGGTGGGCCAACGGGGCTTGCGGCCGAGCCCATGGGTGCTGCGCCACCGGCAGACGAGGTCCCAGCCCTGCGCGCGGCTGCCGTCGCCGCGATCGCGCGCGCCCGCGCCAAGGTCGCTGGCGCGGCGGCGAACCCAGAGATCCTGCGCGAGGTGACGCTTCCTTCGATCGAGCGTCTGGTCGAGGACGCCGATCTCCGCCGGGCCAGCATCACGGTTCCCACACGCGATCGGGATTTCGTTCGTAAGAGCCTCGAGACGGCGCGCGCCTTCGCCGATCGCGTCGCCGCCGGCGAGGATCCGTACCGGACGGCGACGGGCGAGATGGTGAAGGCCTACCGGGCCGACTGGGACGGGACGCTGCAGCCCTACGCGCTCTACGTACCGCCGGGCTACGACGCGCGCAAACCCTGGCCGCTGATTGTCGCGCTACACGGCGCGTTCTCCGACCACCGGCACAACCTGCGCCGCGTGTTCGGCCTCGACAACCGCCCCGGCGAGACCGACGCCGAGGCCTCGCGTAACGAGCTGCCACTTCCGGACGTGCCGGCGCTGGTGGTGTCGCCCTACGGCCGCGGCGAGCTGATGGGCTACGACGGCCTGGGCGGCGAGGACGTCATGCGCGTCCTGCAGGACGTGCGCCGCGCGTACCATGTCGATCCCGATCGCATCAGCTTGACCGGCCTCTCGATGGGCGGTGGCGGGACCTGGCAGATCGGTCTTCGCCACCCGGAGCTGTTCGCGGCGCTCGCGCCGGTCTGCGGCATCACCGACTATCGCAGGATGGTGCGCCCCGCGGACGCGGCGCTCTATGACCTGCCCCTTATCGACGCGTTGTCGCCGCCGGCGATCGCCGAGAACGCGGCCCACCTGCGGGTTCTCATTTTCCACGGCGACAAGGATCCGGTGGTCCCGGTCGCCGACTCGCGCCGGATGGTCGACCGGTATCGCGCGCTCGGCTGGTTGGGCAAGAACGTCCGCTACACGGAATACGCCAGCGTCGACCATGCCGCCTGGGTGCCGGCATACAAGGGCGCCGCGCTCCTGCGCACGCTGGCGGCGATCAAGCGCGACCCGGCCGCGCCCCGGACGGCGCCGCCTCCGCCGCCACCCGGCCAGGCGATCCCCGGCCTTTGCGGCAAGAGCTTCCCGCGCCAGCGCCCGCACATCTACGTTTACGGCACGAACGGACCGCCGGAGGCGGTGACGGCCGCGCGCGCGCTGGCCACCGCGCTCGCCGATTGGGGGCCGATGGTCGGCGCGCGCTTCTCCGTCAAGGCCGACCACCAGGTGACGCCCGACGATCGGGCGCGCTTCAACCTGGTTCTGGTGGGTGCCGCGCCGCTCAATGGCCTTGCGCGGGAGGTGCCGGTGTTGCCGCCCGACGGCCGCCCGCTGGGGGATCGTGCCTATCGCGCCCTGGTCCCCGATCCCCAGGCGCCGAGTCGTTTAGCCCTGGTCCTGGGTGCGCTCACGCCGCGCGGCTTCGCCCGGCTTGCCCGTTTCGCACATCCCAACAAAGACGCCTGGGCCCCGGAGAGCAACCGTCTTTTCGTGCTTCTGACCGATTGAAGAAAGGCGCAGGAAGGCCGCATGCTTCGATCACGGGTCGCGTCGGTGTCTTCGAGCCTGGTTTGGGGCCTGGCGGTCTGCGGCTGTGGCGGGGACGGCGGCTTCTCCTTGGTGCCGCCCAGCCCCAACCAGTCGCAGAACGTCATGGTGATCGACGAGGGGTTCGACCTGTCGGTGGGCGAGTTGCGGGGCAGGGTCGCCGCGGTCTACACCGAGACCTGCGTCGACGAGCCGACCAGCGCCGCCGACGCGGCCGTCTCGCCGGACGCGGGGGGCGCCGACGCGGCCGTCTCGCCGGACGCGGGGGGCGCCGACGCGGCCGTCTCGCCGGACGCGGGGGGCGCCGATGCGGCCGTCTCGTTCGATCAGATGAAGCAAGATCTCATAGCGGCGCTGAGCGTGCCCGACGACAGCTGCCATCTGACCGTCGGCATCGGAGCGAAGGCGGATCCCTTCCCGTCGATCGCGCAGTATCGCAACCGCTGGAACGCGATGGTCCGCGGCAACCAGGTCGGTCAGCAGGCCTTCTCGCTGGCTGAGCTCACCCAGATCACCGATGTGCTGGACGCCGAGTTCCAAAACTTCCGCTATCACGGCACCGCGACCTCAGGCACGATCGTCCACGACAACCCAAACGTCCGGTTGGTGCTGGTCGAGCGGCAGCTGGCCTCCGAATCATCCGTGCAGAGCTCGTTCGTGTGCTTCGTGCAATCGGAAGTCGACCAGGCCGTGCAGCTCTTCTCCGATCCGCAAGTATTCGCCGCCCTGGTGAATCAACCGACCGAGCTCGAGGGCGACATCTCGCTGGCCCAAACGCAGTACGACGTCGGCCTGGTCAACGAGAGCTTCGGCTCGTCATCGCGGGCAACTCTGGAGACGGCCCAGATCACCAGCAACTGTCCGACGCCCATCGACCTGTCGGGCTATCTTGCGATCCTCGACCAGATCGAGCTGGCGCACGCCGCGACGATCCAGGGGCCTGCGGTCCTCACCGTCCAAGCGGCCGGGAACGACGGCTCGCAGATCGACAGCGGCGCCGACTCGCTCGCGTGCCACATCGGCGATCCGCTGTCGCTCCTGGTCGGCGCCTACAACCCGGGCAACCAGGTTCGGAACACCTTCTCGGACTTCGGCGCCTGCGTCGACGTCTACGCGCCGGGCCAGTCGATCGTCGCGCCATACGCGGGCGATTGGCTCCTGTGGCTGGCCGGTACCAGCCTCTCGTCGCCGATGGTGGCGCGCACGGTGTCGTTGACTACGGCGGCCCCCTTTGTGCCCGCGCAGGCGCGGACCAACCTCCTGGCGCTGCGAGGCGCGGACGGCAGCCTGCCGGTCGCTCTGTTCCCCAGCGATTTTTTCTACGCGCCCGACGAGGCTGCGACGGCGGCCCTCATCGCCGTCTCATCCCCGCGCCGGGCATCGCCCCGGCCGCCGAGCCGGGTCGACCTCCACCGCGTCCTCCACCCGCTCTCCCTGCTGCGGACGCTTCGCCGTCGCTGACATTTCGGAAACACACATGGCGTCGAAAAGCGCTCACGTCCGTCCTATACTGCCGCGCCAATGGGAACCATGCAGATCAAGCCAGGGGTCGTGACGGGCAACGCTCTCAAAGAGCTGTTCGCCTATTGTAAAGAAGCCGGGGCGGCGCTGCCGTCGGTGAACGCGATCGGATCGCACTCGGCGAACGCCGCGATGGCGGCCGCCAAGGAGGCCAAGGCCCCGATCATCATCCAGTTCTCGCACACCGGCGCGCAGTTCTACGGCGGCAAGTCGCTCGACAATTCCGCGCAGCAGGCCTCGATCGCCGGTGCCATCGCCGGCGCGCTCCACGTGAGGACGCTGGCCAAGGTCTACGGCGTGCCGGTGGTGCTGCACACCGACCACTGCGCCAAGAAGATTCTCCCCTGGGTCGACGGCGTCATCGCGGCCGGTGAGGAATACTTCGCGCGCAACGGCGAGCCGCTCTTCAGCTCGCACATGCTCGACCTTTCGGAGCAGCCGCTGGCGGAGAACATCGAGATCAGCGCCAAGACGCTGACCCGCATCGCCAAGATGAACATGACGCTGGAGATCGAGCTCGGCGTCACCGGCGGCG
>CAYTTF010000004.1:0-31125 GCA_964440665.1 uncultured Myxococcales bacterium
GCCCTCGCAGCGATACGCGCGGTCGGAGCCGAGGTGCTCTTCCTGCCGCCGTATTAAAGACCTCCTCCGACGCTTGCCCACGCTCTCCCGCGAAGCTTTTGACGATGCCGTCGCTTTCGCGATGACCACCATTTCTAGCGGCGACGTCAGGGCCTGGCTCGCCTTCGCCGGCTACTCCCTCGGGTCAATTTGAAAGCGGTCTAGTCCCTCACGGATTCGGCGGGCTCGGCCTCAGCCAGACCGACCACGGCGAAGCTTCTTCGCTGTCCGAACCGCAGGTGCCCGGTTGCAGGGTGCGAGCGCCTTGGTTGCGCGCGCCGTAGCGGCGCGAACCGATCGTCACTTCGCCGTCGGCGATCCCGACGTTGGCCGTCGTGGTTCCCTGGAACGAGAGCTCGCGAAAGACGCGCACGCAACTACCCGCATCGCGGCAGATCGGCGCACCCGACTGCACCGCGAGCGAGGGGGTGTCGGCTGCGGCGAGCGCGTTGACGAACTGACCTCCGTCCGAGGCCATCACCAGGCCGGCATCGTCGGTCAGGGTGAACCCGAGCGCCAAGTACACTTGGAATCCCTCGCGATAGGTGATGCGCAGGGAAACTGACTTTCCGCGGACGGTCTGGGCGGCGGCTTCCCATTCCGCGAGCGCACCCTCGGGGCTGACGACGATCGCCCAGTGCTTGTCGTCCCGATCCACGACCTCGACCCGAACGGACGGCATCGTGCCGCCGGTGCAGATCGGACACTGCGGGGCGGGCTGGTGGGTAGCTGGGCAGTCGGCGGGGCAGGGCTGGTCGATCCGCATCACGCTCGCAACCATGCCCGTCACATCGAAGATCTGGGTCATTTCCTCTGCGGCTGGGCCGGAAAGGACCGTGGTTCCGGGCGGGACCTCGGCCTGGATGCGGATGGGCGCGAACGTGTCGGAGGCGCCGCAGGCGCGCACGGCTCCCCCGGTGCCGGCCTGTCCCGAGCCAGCCGCCCCAGCCGCCCCAACGGTACCGCCGACCGCGTCGCCACCGCTGCCGCCACCCGTGCCCGCCGAGGCGGTGCTCCCATCGCCGCCCTTGCCGCCGGCGTCCGGTCCGTGAAGGTTCCCGGAGCCGCAAGCGGAGATGATCATCAGCCCTGCGAGGGCGAGGTAACGTTTCATGGAATTGCGATGAAGCAAGGCGCGTTCCAGCGTGCAAGACCGCCGAAAACTGAGCCGAGGGCGGGACGAACCGCGACAACCGTGTCCGGTTTACTGCCACCTCTCCGGGGATTTACAATCGTGCAATCGTAGTGCATAAATCATGCATGTGGATTGAACGCGAATGGTCCCGGGCGGTAGCCGCGCTCTTGCGGACCTTCCCCGCGGTGCTGCTCACGGGGCCCCGGCAGGTTGGAAAGACGTCGCTTCTGCGTCACCAGTACCCGAGCCTCGCCTACGCGACCTTCGACGATCCGGCGCTCGCACGTCAGGCCGAAACTCAGCCGGACACCTTTTTCGCGGCCCACCCGGGGCCCTTGATCCTGGACGAGGTCCAGTACGTTCCATCCCTCTTCAGGCACCTCAAGAAGGTCATCGATCGAGATCGCCGGCCCGGCCGCTTCTTGCTGACGGGATCGCAGACCTTCGCTCTCATGCATAACGTCTCCGAGAGCCTCGCCGGGCGCTGCGGGGTCCTCGAGATGAGCTCGCTGTCATTTGGCGAGGTTCATCGCGAGAACGCCAAGCGCGCGGATCTCGACTATGTCGTGACCGGGGGGTTCCCGGCCCTCTACTCCGGGGTGTTCGAGCGCGCGTCGGACTTTTACTCGAGCTACCTCGCCACATACCTCGAGAGGGACGTGAGGAACATGCGTGGCGTGGGGGACCTGCGCGACTTCGATCGGTTCATGCGAGCCGCTGCGCTACGCACGGGCCAGAGCCTCTCGTATGCGGATCTGGCGCGAGATGTCGGCGTGGCCCCGAACACGGCGCGCGCCTGGATGTCGGTGCTCGTGGCCTCGGGGCTCGTCTACCTACTCGAGCCGTACCACCGCAATCTGGGCAAGCGACTCGTGAAGGCGCCGAAACTCTACTTCCTGGACACGGGCCTCGCGAGCCACCTCGTGGGCATCGACAGTCGCGCGACGCTCCTCGCCTCGCCCCTCGCGGGCGCGTTCTGGGAGACGTTCGTCGTAGGGCAAGTCGTGCGCCACTTCCAGACGGCGCGCGCGCGGCCGCCGGTCTGGTACTGGCGCACCTCCACGGGCGACGAGGTCGACATCGTCATCGAACGTGGCGCGAGGTTCATCGCGGTCGAGTGCAAGCTCACGGAGACGCCGCGACGCGACGCCACGAAGGGCATCGCGGCGCTCAGGGCCTACTACGGAACGAGCGCCGTCGAAAAGGCGTATGTCGCCTGTCGAACGCCGCACCGCCACTCGATCGACAGTGACTTCGCCGTCGAAGCGAGAAGCGTTCTCGACCTGGTCGACGCGCTACCGGGACGGGGATGATGGCGACAACTACGCGCTGTCGATCTGTGGCTCTCAGTGCGGGGCCGCGGGGATGACAAAGCGCGGAAGCACCGGTGAGGCCGCGCGCCGGTCGCGTTCCTTGCGCAAGACCGCATCGACGGGATCTTCGTGCGCCTGGGTGGAGGCCCCGGGCACGGGCGGCGGCGCCTCTTCCTGTCCCTCGCTGACCTCTTCACCGGGCTCGAGGTCCGGCGTCGCGGGCGGCGTCGCGTTTCCTGTGGCGATGTCGATCTGCTGACCGCGGGCTTCGCGCGCGTAGCGCATCATCGCGTTCACGCAGCCGACTTGCGCACCGCGGACCGCCGCCAGGCTGTGGCCGTGCAGCCCTTCGACCAGAATCGAAAAAACCAGCACGTCCGGTCCGTCGCCGACCAGTCCCGACAGGCACGACTTGCCGTGCAACGTGCCGGTCTTGGCGCGGACCCGCTGGGCGGCGAGCGTCCCCTTGAATCGGTTGCGGGTGGTGCCGTCGACGCCCCCCACCGAGAGCGACTGCAGGAGCTCCGGGCCGATGCGCGGATCCAGATAGAGCGCGCGCAGCAGCGCCGCCATCGAGGCCGCGGTGATTCGGTTCGCGTGCCCGAGCCCCGAGCCGTTGCGCGGGACGTAGCTGCCAGGCGGAAGGCCGAGCTCACCGATCACTTCGCGTAGAAGGCGCACGCCTTTGTCGCCGGTGGGTGCGCCGCCATAGACCTCGGCGCCCGCCGCCTCGAGCACCCGCTCCGCGTAGTCGTTCTCGGAGTCCTTGTTGATCTTGCGCAGCAGGATGCCGAGCGGCGCCGACTCGTGCACCGCGTAGAGCGGCAGCACGCGTCCCGGCCGCGGCGCGGGCGTCGGTTCGACCCGCGCGTCGTCGCGCACCGCGATCCCGGCGGCCACCAGCGATGCCCGCATCAACGCCGCCGCATAGAGGGCCTGCTGCGGGACGCGGCGGCGAAAAATGAGACCGCCCCGGACGGTCGAAACGCGACCGTCGATGTCGACGGCAATTCGAGCGCCGGCCACGGACAGGCGGACCGACACATGCGAATGGCCGTGCGTCTTGGTGTGGGCGCCGTTGTGGATGACGAACGACGGATCGGCCGGGGTGGTCGTCACCTCGGCGGGGGCGCCCGCCTCCGCAGCCGGCCGGACCCGGACCAGCATGAGGCCGTGGTTCACGACCAGCGGCGCGCGCGGCGGAAGCGACCCGCGTGGCGCCTCGGCCATCGCGTCGGCTTCACCGATCGACTCGTCCTCCGCCGGCGTCTCCTCGTCGCTGACCGGTTCGTCGGCGCCGATCCGCCGCGGATCCGCCACCACGGCGCCCGCGATGCTCCGCACCCCGCGCCGGGCCAGCGCGGCCGCCAGCGCGTCGAGATCGCCGCTGCGAACGGTCGGATCGCCGCTGCCGCGCAGATAAACGTCGCCGACGACCACCCCCTCCGCGGTTGGCGCGGGACCGGAAAGCTCGGTACGAAAACACCAGTCGGCGCCGAGGCGCATGAGGGCGGTGGTGGTGGCCAGCACCTTCTGGTTCGAGGCCGGATCCATCAGGATCCCGTCGCGCGTCTCGAAGAACACCCGGCCGGTGCGCGCCTCCATCACCCGCATTCCGACGCGGGTCCGGCGCAGGGCGCTGTCGTGCAAGATCTCGCGCAGCGCGGCCTGCATGCGGAGGATGCGATCGCGGTCGCGATCACCGGTGGCCGGCGCCGGCGCGTCCTCGGTGACGTGGGTGTGCTTGTCCCGCGTCGCATCGCCGACGTGGCGGGGTTTGGCCCGTGGCTCCTGCGGGTGGCAGCAGGGTGTCGCGGCGCGCGCCCCCGGTGTCGCAGCGACCAGCGCGCCGACAACGATCCAGAGGCCCCGCCGCATCACCGCGGCCCGGCGCACCTGAACCCGAGATCGGCGTCGCGGTGTTCCGGTGCCCAGGCGTTCCGGTTTGCGGCGCGCGGCCCGACGAAGTAGCTGCAGCAGGACCCGCCCCGAACCACCCTGCGGCCAGGCTCGTCGTCGTACTTGTCCGCCACCCACTCCCAGACGTTGCCCCCCAGATCCATCACCCCGTAGGGACTGGCGCCCGACGGATAGGTTCCAACGGCGACCGGGTGGCCGGGGTTCTTGCCGGCGCAGGGCCCTTCGCCCTCGAAGTTGCCCCAGTTGGCGCGCGCACAGTCGGCGTCGTTTCCCCAGGGGTACTCGCGTGCGTCGGTCCCCCGCGCCGCTTTCTCCCATTCCGCCTCGGTCGGCAAGCGCCCGCCGGCGAAACGACAGTAAGCCTGCGCGTCGCTCCACTCGACGCCGGTGACGGGAAGCTTCGGGTCGCTTCCCGCCGCGGCGGCGGGAGGCTTCGGATCGCCCGCCCCGACGGCGGGAAGCTTCGGATCGCCTGCGGCGGCGGCCGGCGAGGGCGGCGCCTGGCAACGGCCGGCGAAGACGCAAAGGGCGTAGTCGCCGCGCGTGACCTCCGTGCGATCGATGGCGAAGGTCTTGACGACGACCTTGCGCACCGGCCGCTCGTCTTCGTCGCCGCGCGTGCTCCCCTGGGTGAACGGCCCGCCCGGGATCACCACGCGGTCGTGCGCGGGCTGGGGGGCGCGCGGGCTACGGGCCGCCGCCAACCAGGCCACGGCGCAGATGAGCCACCGTGCCATCGTCCGGGAAGTCTAGTCGAGGCGGGCGATGAGCGCGCGGGCCTGTTCGGCCCAGGGCGTCGCATCCGAGTCGAGCGCCAGGTACCGCTCGAGGTGCGCGCGGGCAGCGGCGTGGCCGCCCAGACTGTCCAGCGCGACGGCCAGATTGAAGTGCGCGTCGGCAAAATCGGGCGTGGTCTGCAAGACCCGACGGAACTCGGCCACGGCCAGCTCGAGATCGCCCGCCTCGAGGACGATGTTGGCGAGGTTGAAGCGCGCCTCCGGCTGATCGGGATCGATCGCGAGGGCCGCCTCGAACGCTTCCCGCGCCTCCCCAATGTCGCCGCGGCGGTAGGCCAGGCTGCCGAGGTTCGTGCGTGCGGCGGCCAGCCCCGCGTCGAGGGCCAGCGCTTCCCGGTAGCACCGTTCGGCCTGCGCGTCTCCCGCCTCGCCGCCGTTTTCGGCGCGCGTCCCTTCGATGAACCAGTCGTAGGCTCGGCGTTCGGTGGGCGCGCTGGCCGCCGGACCCTCGAGCGACCCGGTCGCCGTCGGCCGCTCGCCGGTGGGCGTCGATCGAATGTCGGAGATCTGGCGGGCCAGCTCGGCGAGGCCAAAGTCGAACACCTTCTGGCCGGTCGACTCAAAGGCGTTCCCCTCGTCGACCACCACCAGCCGCGTGCCATCGAACGCGACGCGCATCCGATCGAGCGGGCGATCGAGATGCGGCAGCGTCGCGCGCACCTCTTCGATCGCCTTGCGGATCTCGCCGGCCTTGAACCCCCGATCGACCAGCTCCTTGGCCGCCTTCACGCTCACCAGATCCTGGAACGAGTAGAGCGGCCTGCCCCCCCGCCGCACCGAAGGCCCGACGAAGCCAACCTGGGCCCAGTAGCGCAGCTTGCTCTCGGCGACGTCCAGGATCTTCGCCGCGCCGCCGTAGGTGTAGGTCGCTTCTTCCATCGCGTTCAGAATGTCGCCTCGACGTCGATGTCGATGAAGACCTTGGCGGCCTGGGCACGAATCGCCACGTGGGTGCTCACCGTCTTGGGTTCGGCGCCGGCGACGCGCGCCGCCTCGCGTCCCGCCAGGGCCTCGATGTGGGCCGCAACCTGGCTATCCGATTCCAGGAGCCCCGCCACCCGTCGGGCGGTCCCCGCGTCGCACGCGTCGCGGAGCAGCAGCTCGAGGGCGGGCAGATCGATGGTGAGCATGGTCGAACCGAAATAGGCGTCGCGGCCGCCCCGCACGCTCCGCTGCCCCTCGGAAATCACCTCGGCTCGCGCCAGGACCAGCTCCAGCGCCGCGCGCGAGAGCCGCTCGCGCACCTCGCGTTCAAAGAGCGCGATGCGCGTGGCCCGGGCCATCGGGCGACGCGCGGCCAAGGTCGAGGGGACCCCCGCGGTGGCTGCCGCCGGGGGGTCGGACGACCGTGAGTGCTTGCGTTCCGTCATGACCACAGACACCAAGAGACGGGGATCGTATCAAGAGTCACGGGCAGAGCGCAAAAAGGCGGCCCTTGAGGGTATGCTACCCGCCGCATGTCGCAGGGTCTGGACCTCGGGAAATTCCCGGTCCTGGTGGTCGACGACGAGTCCGACAACCTGGACGCTTTCCGCTTCAACTTCGGGCGAACGTTCCAGCTCCTGCTGGCGGGGAGCGGCGAAGAGGCGCTGGCGCTGGCGAGGCAGCACGACGTTGCCGCGATCGTCACCGACCAGCGCATGCCCAAGATGACCGGCCTCGACCTGCTCAAGGCCGCGCGGGAGATCCGGCCCGACGCTGTGGGCATCATCGTGACCGCGTTCACCGACGTCGACGTGCTGATCGAAGCGATCAATCTGGGACGCATTTACCGCTACGTGACCAAGCCCTGGGACTCCAAGGAGGTGCGCGGCGTCCTGACCCACGCGGTGGAACGGTTCGCGCTCCGGCGCGAAAACCGCCGCCTGGGCGAGCAGCTGGCCGCCTACGTGGGGATGTTGTCCAAGGACGCGCACAGCGCCTTCAGCTTCGGCGCCATCGTCGGGGAGTCGCCGGCGCTGCGGGAGGTCCTGACCCGGGTCGAGCAAGTCGCCAAGACCTCGTCGACGGTGCTCCTGCGCGGCGAGACCGGCACCGGCAAGGAGATGGTGGCGCGCGCCATCCACATCAACAGCGCGCGCGAATCGCGGCCCTTCGTGCGGCTCAATTGCGCCGCGCTGGCGCCGGGCGTGCTGGAATCGGAGCTCTTCGGCCACGAGAAGGGGTCCTTCACCGGCGCAGTCGCGCGGCGCCTCGGGCGCTTCGAGCTGGCCGACGGCGGCACGCTGTTTCTCGACGAGGTCGGCGACTTGCCGCTCGACGTGCAGGTGAAGCTGCTGCGCGTCCTGCAGGAGCGCGAATTCGAGCGTGTGGGCGGCAGCGAAACCATCAAGGTCGACGTGCGGGTGGTCTCGGCCACCCACCGGGATCTGGAACGGCAGATCGCCGACGGCACCTTCCGGGAGGATCTCTATTACCGCTTGAACGTCTTCCCCATCCAGCTGCCCCCGCTGCGCGATCGCCAGAGCGACATCCCGCTTCTGGCCGAGCATTTCTTGCAAAAATACGCGCCCGGCGCAGGGAAACCGGTCCACGGAATCGACGCGACCGCCGTAGCCGCGCTGACCACCTATCCCTGGCCGGGAAACGTCCGCGAGCTCGAGAACCTCATCGAGCGGGCGCTGATCCTGGCGCGCGGCTCGGAGATCACAGCCGCCGATCTGGAGTTCACCCGCCGGCCGTCGTCGTCGCCGGCGACCGCCACGGCCACGACGTCGGCGCAGCGGGCCGGCGACGGCGCGCGGCCGTTGGGCGAGCGCCTGCACGAGCAGGAACGCGGGGCCATCGTCGCCGCGATCGACGGCGCGCAGGGCAACATCGCGCACGCGGCCCGCGCGCTCGGGATCAACCGCTCGACGCTCTACTATCGCCTGCGCAAGCACGGCCTCGAGCATCTCTTGCCGATGCGCGAATCGCCGGCCGGCGGTGCCGATCCCACGGGCGCGCCGCCCGCTTCCTAGTCAAGATCACCCCATGAAGCTGCTCTTCGTCATGGACCCGCTGGCACGGCTGCAGATCGCCGGCGACACCACCTTCGCGATCATGCTGGCGGCGCAGGCGCGCGGCCACGAGATCTGGTTCTGCGAGCCCCGGCACCTTTCGCTGGAGCACGCCGACGCCGTCGCGAGCGCCTGGCCGGTCACCGTCCGGCGGGTCGTCGGCGACCACTACCTGCTCGGCCCCCAGGGCACGGTCCCGCTCAAAAGCTGCGCGGCCGTGCTCATGCGCAAGGATCCGCCCTTCGACCTCGACTATTACTTCGCGACCCTGCTGCTGGAACGGGCGCGGGGCGCGACGCTCATCATCAACGACCCACGCGGGCTGCGCGAGCAGAACGAGAAGCTGAGCGTGCTCGAATATCCCGATCTGTGCCCGCCGTCGGTGGTCACCCGCGAAACGAGCCGGTTGCGTTCGTTCCTGGCGGAGCAGGGGGGCGAGGTGGTGGTCAAGCCTCTCGATGCCTCCGGCGGCTTCGGCGTGTTCCATGTTCGCCGGGGCGATCCCAACACCGGCGCCATCCTCGAGCAGTCGACCAACCTCGGCCGGCGCTGGACCATGGCGCAGAAGTACCTTCCCGAGGTCCGGAAGGGTGACAAGCGGATCCTCCTCGTCGACGGTGAGCCGCTCTGCGCCGTGCTGCGCGTGCCGGCCGCCGACGACGCGCGCGGCAACCTCCACGTGGGCGCCAAACCGATGGCGACCACGCTGGACGACCGCGACATCGCCATCGTGCGCAAGGTCGGCCCGCGGCTGCGCGAGCGCGGCCACTTCTTCGTGGGACTGGACGTCATCGGCGGCTGGCTCACCGAGGTCAACGTCACCAGCCCCACCGGCATCCTCGAGGCCAACGCCCTCTACGACGACGCCTACGAGGTCAAGGTGGTCGAACGGCTCGAACAGAAGATAGCCGGCTGAGAATCTAGAGAGGGACCGTCGAAGGTCTCTTGGCTCACTGACCTTCGGGGGGACGGGCCAAGTGGTGCTTCTTGACGGGCTTGGGCGCGATCGCCTCGTCTTTCGCCGAGGGCGGCGGGGGTGCCACGACGACGTGGGGCTTCCTCAGATCCGGGCAGCCGTTCTTCGACGGCTCGGGCGAGGCCGGCCCCGGGCGGGTCGGGCAGCTGTCGTCGGCGTCCGAGATCCCGTCGCCGTCGCTGTCGATGAAAGGACATCCCGGGCGCTTCGGATCGGGCTTCGCGCCCGGCGGCGTGACCGGGCAGGCGTCCACGTTGTCGGGAACGCCGTCGCCGTCCTCGTCGGCCTCGGGACAACCCGGGCGGAAAGGATCGGGGTGCGGCCCGGCCGGCGTATCGCGGCACTGATCTTCGTCGTCGGCGATGCCGTCGCGGTCGGTGTCGGGAATGCTGATGTGGAACGAGCCGCGCGGGGTGGCACGATGCTCGGGCTCCGATGAGGCGCCCGCGGCCGCGCGACCGAAGTGGTAGGTGAAGGAGACCCCGATGTTCCAGGCGCGTCCGTCGTCGCTGTCCCGCCTATCCGGATTGACGACGCTCCCGTAGCGCAGGTAGGGGCCGAGGCCGAAGCCGGGCGCGTCGGGAAGCTCGAATTCCATCCCGCCCCCCAGGTCGTAACCGAAGGCCCAGGCGAAGCTGGTCGAGGTGGGACCGAGCGCGGCGTCGAAGAACACTCGACCGTAGGAATAGACGAACGGCTCGTAGCGCGCCCCGACGCCGAACATCGTCGCGTGGTTGGAGCTGGGCAGCCACCACTGCCGCAGGGTCAACAGGCCCTGGAAGTGATGGGGGAGGTCGTAGGTGCCACGCAGAGCGGTGTAGAACAGCGTCGCGCTCGGCCCGCCGTTCTCGTTGTAGACCGAGATCGTCGACCCCACGCCCATGTCCAGCCCGAGCGCGGTGTGCATCGTCCAGTCGTCGATCGGCTTCGGCGTCGTGGTCGGCGCGGGCCGCGGGATCGGCGCGGCGGTCGCTTCCCGCTGGCTGGCGCAGATTCCCCCCGCAACGGTCGCCGCCATGACCGCAACCATCGCCCGGAGGGGACGGGCTCCACATCTAACCCCTCGTGATGAACGCGACACGCTGGACATGGACCGCATATTGCCAGAAGCGCCCCCCGACGACGATGCCCCCGATTTTTACGGCAAGTTCGGAGACGCCCGGAAATATCTATTCGGATCGAAATCTGACGAGCTAAAGGTGCGAGCCCTCCGGGATCTGGAGAGCGCGGGCGACCAGCGTGGCGAGGATCGCGCGTCCGGCCGGCCAGTCGCCCAGGCCGGAGGCGGCGTTGAGGTGGCCGCAGGGGCCGGCGTCGACGAAGTCCGCGCCCCAGGCGGCCGCGAATCCCCGCGCGCGTTCGAGCGTCACGAAAGGATCGGTCTCGCTCGCCACGACGGTGGCGGGGAACGGCAACGGCAGGAGCGGCAGGGGCGCAAAAACGTGCGTCTCCGCGGGGGTGCAGACCGGCGAATCGACGTCGGCCGGCGCGACCAGGAGGGCCGCCCCCACCCGGGCGGAAAATGCCCTCGTCGCGGCGTGCGCCACCAGCGCGCAACCCAGGCTGTGCGCCACCAGGACCACCGTCTCGCCGGCGGCGTCGATCGCGGCGGCCAGCGCCGCCAGCCACGGCTCGCGATCCGGGTGGTCCCAGTCGAGCTGAACGACGCGGCGGTGTCGCGGGTAGAGCGTCTGCCAGCGGGTCTGCCAGTGGTCGGGACCCGAGCCGCCGAGACCAGGCAGGATCAAGACCAGGGGCGATTTCGGCGCGCCCATCTAGAGCAGCGTGTTGCTTCCCTTGCATTGATGGCTGACGCACGTGCAGCTCTTGAGAGGCGTCAGGCAGGCGATGAGGCACTGCACCGTTGGTGGCTGCGGTTCGGTCGCCGGAATACAGGAGCCACAGCATTCACCCACACCGGCCGGATACAGCTTGCAGTCCGAGTCGCCCTGGCACTGCCCGCCCGTGACGATGCCGTCGGGGTGGGCGTCTTTGGGCGGCACGGACACCCGGTCGCGCGGGACGTCCGAGGCCGATGCCCGATCTTTGCTACCCGCCAGATCACGGGGCGCGTCCGCCGCCAGATCGCGGGGCGCGTCCGCCGCCAGATCGCGGGGCGCGTCGGTGCCGGTCGACGAATCGCCGTGGGCACCCGCGGCGCCACCGCCGCCGTCGGTCGACGAATCGCCGTGGGCACCCGCGGCGCCACCGCCGCCGTCGTGCGCGATCTTGGTGACCGAGCCGCAGCCCGTGGTTCCAACCAGCGCCGCCAGCAGAAGCGCCGCCGAACCCGGCGTTCTCACGGCGTTCGGCCCTCGGGCTGCCGGAGGCGGGAAAAGAATCCGCGCAGCAGCGCCGCACCCTCCGCCCCCAGGACGCCGGGAACGACCTCCACCCGATGGTTGAGGCGCGGATCGTCGACCAGATTGTAGAGGGTACGCACCGCGCCCGCCTTCGGGTCGTCGCAGCCGAAATAGAGGCGGCGGAGGCGGGCGTTCACCAGCGCGCCGGCGCACATGGGGCAGGGCTCCATGGTGACGAAGAGATCGGCGTCGCACAGGCGCCAGCTGCCGAGCGCGGCTGCCGCGCGGCGCAGCGCCAGGATCTCGGCGTGCGCCGTGGGATCGCTCGCGGTCTCGCGCTCGTTGTGGGCGACGGCGACGATGGTGTCACCCAACACCACGACGGCGCCGACCGGCACCTCGCCGCGGCCACCGGCCTCCTCGGCCGCCGCCAGCGCCCGGCGCATGAAGGCGAGCTCGCGCTCGGAGACTGCGGCGAATTCGGGGAGCGGAAGCGAGGCGGAAGCGACGGTGGCCATTGGTCAGGCTTATTCTATTATCATCCGGTGCCGAAACCCGAGATCGATCTGTCATTTGCGCGCTACGTCGCGGCGCGGAAGGGGGACGCGTCGACCCGCGCCCGCGAGGGCACCGCCTACGCCTACGGCGGCGACGTCAAAGTGCGCGTCGCCCTCGACCGCATCCGGCCGGTGACGTTGGCGGTGGAGGCGACGGTCCGCCTCTGGCAGTCGGTCGAGAAGAGCCGCATGCTGGGTACGGCGGTCAAGGTGACGCCCAAGCAGTTCCCGCGCATCGCCAAGCTGGCCGAGCGCTGCGCCGACATACTGCGCATCCCACTGCCGACACTTTACGTGTCGCCCAACATCGGCTCGCTCAACGCGCACACCTTCGGCACCGCCGACGACCCGTACATCGTCGTCAACGCCGCGCTCATCGATCACCTGTCGGAGCCGGAGCTGCTGGATGTGATCGGCCACGAGTGCGGCCACATCCAGAACAACCACGTCGTCTACCTGACCACGCTGCACTTTCTGACCCACGCCGCGAACGTCTTCCTGCGCTGGAGCGTCAAGCCGGCGGTGTTGGCGCTCAACGCCTGGGCGCGGCGCGCGGAGATCACCTGCGACCGCGCCGGGCTGATCTGTACCCGGGATCTGGATGTCTCGATCGGCTGTCTGGTCAAGCTGGCGCTCGGATCGCGCAAGCTCTACAGCGACGTCAACATCGAGGAATACCTGAGGCAGCTCGACGAGACCGACCGCGGGGTGGGGCGCTTCGACGAGCTCCTGCGCACGCATCCGTATCTGCCCAAGCGGGTGTCGGCGCTGCGGCTCTACGCCGAGACCGCGTATTTCAAGAGCCTGATCGGGAGCGCGCGGGGCGGGGGCGACGCCGCGGGAGAGCCGCCGGCGGGGACTTCGAAGGACGAATGCGACGCCCGCGTCGGGGAATTGCTGTCGGTGCTGCGATGAGCGGGCCCAAGTCGCCATCGACGACGCCGTCGGTGGACGAACGTAAGGCGGCGATCCGCGGCGTGCTGGCCGACCTCGCCGCGGCCGCGGAGGCGGCGGGCTTGCCCTGGATCGCGCGCGACGTCCGTGAGACGCGGCTGCCGAAGCTCGACGAGGAGCGATTCTCGGTGGTGGTCCTGGGCGAGTTCAACCATGGCAAATCGACGTTCATCAACGCACTGCTCGGCGGCGCGATCCTGCCGACCGGCATCACGCCGACGACGGCGATCTTGACCCACATCGCGTACGGCGCGCGGGCGTCCGCCACGTTGGTCGGCGACGACGGGGTGCGCCGGTCGATCGACGCCGCCGCGCTGGGCGACTGGCTGACGGTCGACGGGCTGGACGCCAAAGGCGACGGCCCGAAGGGCGAGGGGCCGAAGGGCGATCGCGCGCCGTACGCCGACGCGAAGTCGGCGGGGAAGGTCGCGGGAATCCACCACGTCGAGCTGACGCACCCGGCGGCGTTGCTCGAAAATCGACTGACCATCGTCGACACGCCCGGCGTCAACGACATCAACGAGCAGCGCGCCGAGATCACCTACGGCTACCTGCCGCGCGCCGACGCGGCGGTGTTTCTGCTCGACGCGACGCAGATCCTGACCGCCTCCGAGCGTCAGTTCCTCGAGGAGCGCATCCTGCGATCGACGCGCGATCGCCTGCTGTTCGTGGTCGCCAAGGCGGATCTGCTCAGCGAAGCGGAGCTGGCCGAGACGCTGGCGTTCGCGCGCAAGCACCTCACCGCGATCGTGCCCGATCCGGCGATCTATCCGATTTCTGCCAAGCGCGCGCTGGCGGGCGATCGGGCGGGCTCGGGCCTGGACACGTTCGTCGCCGCGCTCGGCGCGACGGTCGCGGACGAGCGCCGTCGGCTGCTTCTCGATCATGCGCTGGCGGACGCGACCCGTCTCTCCGCGTTCGTTCGCCAGAGCCTGGCCATTCACCGCCGCTCGCTCGAGCTGTCGTTTCCGGAGCTCGAGGAGCGGATCGTCCGCGCGCAGGAGAAGCTGCGCACCGGCAAGAGGGTGCTCGAGACCGCCGCGGCCAGCGTGCGCGCCGAGACGGCCGCGCTCAAGGCGCGCGTGCGCCAGGATCTGGCCGACTTCACCGCCGAGCTGCGCGACGGCCTCGCGGCCGACATCGACAAGGTGGAAGCGGCCGATGTCCGTCGCTACCTGTCGTTCTTCGTGCAAGACACCTGGAAATCGTGGACCGAAGCAGAAGGCGAACGGATCGCGGCCGAGCTCGAACGGCTGGCCGAGACGGTCATCCAGGTCGCAAATGAGAATGTCCGCGAAGTCATCGACATCGTTTCGACCGAGCTCGGCCCGGCGGACACCAAGGTCGAGATCAAGGTCGACACGCTCAAATACGACGCGTCGATCTTCGCGCTCGGCGCGCTCGGGACGACGGTGTTCCTGTTCGTCGACGGCCTGGTGGGCGGCGTGCTGACGCTGGCGGCGCCGCTCTTGGCATTCGTGCTGCGCGGGCGGGTCGCCGCCGAGGTCAAGACCGAGGCGAAGGCCCAGGGGCCGGTCGCGATCGATCGGGTCGCGGCGCTCGTCGGCCCCAAGCTCGACGAGATCATCGACGGGTTCGGTTCGCGGCTGCTCGAGTTCGTCGCGCAGGCCGGCGACGCCCTGTCGCGCGGCATCGCCGAGGTGCTCGACCTGGCGTTGCGCGAGCGGCGCACAACCAAGGACAACGCGCCCGTCGCGGGCGCAGAGACCAAGATCGACGTCGCATTGACCGGTCTGCGCGCCATCGACGAGCGGATCGTCGACATCCGCCAGCGGGTCTGGTCGCCAGAGGTCGACGCCCCGGCGCCACCGTCCACGGACGCCTGATGGGCATCCTGGACCGAATCGCGGGCACACTCGAAGAGCTGACCGGTGACGCCGACGCCACCATCGCCGCGGAGGTCGCCCGGGCCCGCGCGCTGGCTGAGCGGGGCGACACGGCGGTAGCCGAAGGCTCGTTGCTCGAGATCACCCGGCGGGTTCCGCGCGCGCCGCTGCCATTTCTGGCGCTGGGCCAGCTGCTGGCGCGGCGGGGGGCGTTCGAAGAGGCTGTGGTCCCGCTCGGCCATGCCGTCGATCTCGAAGGAAACAACGCCGAAGCCTGGGTGACGCTTGGCGAGGTGCTCGCGCGCCTCGGGCGGGCGGAGCCCGCGGCCGACGCCCTTCGGAGGGCGTTGGCGCTGGCGGTCGATCCGATCTTGCCGGTCAATCCGGTCTTGCCCATGGGTCCGATCCTGTCGAGCTCGCCGACTCCGCGCGGGCCGACTCTGCGCGGGCGGGCGCATGCGGCGCTCGGCGCGGTTCACGCGGCGACTGGACGGTTGCGGCAGGCGGCGCGCGAGCTGCGCAAGGCGCTCGATCTCGCCGGCGACGACGATCGCCGGCTGTCGCTCGACTACGGCCGGGTCCTCGCCCGTCTGGGCGAGCGGGAAGCGTCCGAGTGGTTGACCCGCGCCGCGCGCGCCGCGACAGCCGACCCGGCGGTCTTCGCCGAGGCGGCGACCGCGACCCGCGACGAGGCGCTCGCCGAGGCGCTGCTCCGCGAGGGGCTCGCGGCGGCGCCGAAAGACATCTCGCTGCGGGCGGCGCTGGTCCGGTTTCTGGCCCGCGCCGGACGGTGCGACGAGGCGATCGCGCTCGGGCACAGCGCGCGCGACGACGCCCCCGAAGATCCCCGCGCGTGGGCCGCCCTCCGGGAGGCCTGCGCCGCCGCTGGGCGCTGGCCCGAGGCATTGGCGGCCGCCGCCACCGAATCGCGGCTGGGGGCGCCCGCGCCACTCAGCACGCGCGTTTCGCTGGCGCTCGGGGCCGAAGATCCCGAGGCGCTCGCCGGGCTGGCCCAGAGCGCGGTCGCCGCAGATTCCGTCCCCGAGATGGCGCTGCAGGCTGCCCTCGGCAGGTTCATCGATCGCGGGCCGAGCGAATCGGATCTCCTCGAGCTCGGTCGCCTGGCGCCGGGCGAGCCCGGCCGCCGGTTCCTGGCGCGTGCCGGTGCGCCGGCGGCGCCGCCCGCCGGCCAGCTCGCGGGGCTCCTCGGCTGGGCGCAGGACTTCGCCGCCGCCAACCCGGCGCTCTTCGCCCTGGCGGCGGCGGCCGGGCGCGCCGCCGAGGCGCTCGATCGCCCGCTGCTGGTGGCGGTGATGGGCGAATTCAACGCCGGCAAATCGTCATTCGTCAACGCGCTCTGCGGCGACGAGGTCGCCCCCACCGGCATCACGCCCACCACCGCGACGATCAACGTGCTCCGTTACGGCGACGTAGCGCAGGCGCGCGTGGTCTACCACGACGGAACCACCCGCGCGATCCCGGCCAGTGCGGTCGCGGCGTTCCTGACCGCGCTCCGCGACGCCGACGCGCGCGACATTCGGATGGTGGAGATTTTTCTACCCCTCGAGGCGCTCCGACGCATCGAGATCGTCGATACGCCCGGGCTTAATTCCATCCGCCCCGAGCACGACCGCGTGGCGCGTGACTTCCTACGCGACGCAGACGCCATCGTCTGGGTTTTCGCCGTCGGGCAGGCCGCCAAGGCGACCGAGAAGGAGGCGCTCGGGCTGGCGCACGCGGCCGGCAAACGGGTGGTCGGCGTCCTCAACAAGATCGACCGCACCGAACCGGCCGAGGTCGATGCGGTGGTCCGCCACCTGACGGGCGCGCTCGGCGGGCTGCTCGACTCGGTGGTCCCATTCTCGGCCACACGCGCGCTGGCCGCCCTCCGCGCTGGGCAGCCGGATCCCGCGTTCGACACGCTGAGCGCGGTTCTCGAGAAGAGCTTTTTCACCCAGGCGCTGGCTTTGAAACGCGCCACCGCCGTCGCTGCGCTGGAGCGCTTTCAGGGCGCGGCCCGGGAGGCGTCGACCGCTGCCAGGCCCGCGGCCTTCGCCCTCGAAGAAGTGCGAACCGGACTGGAAGCGCTCGCCGAACGGCTCGGCAGCGTGCTCGACGCAGAGCGAATCGCGCTGCGGGCCCGGGTCCAGGAGGGCTACCGTCGCGCCGCGATCGAGGTCCGCGAGTTCGTGCAGCCGCGCTCCTGGCTGTTCGGCGATCACCGGGCGACCCCCGCGGACGAAGAGTTCCTGGCCGAGCTGCTGGAGGACGCCGTCGCGCGCGCCGCGGATCGGACGCGGGCTGCGCTCCTCGCCGCGTTGCCCGGGCCGGACGATCCCGTCGCACTGGCACCGGCGCGCGCGGCGGCGGCGCAGGCCATCTCCACGGCGCTCGATCGCTTCGCCGCCTACGCCCGCGGGGTGATCGAAGGCGGCGCGGTACCCGATTTTTTCCGACACCAGCTCCCGCGACTGCGTCTGGAGATCGCCGCCATCCGGGACGTGCTGGTGCGCCGCGCACCCGATCCCGAGGAGCCCCTTTTCGCGGGCCTCCGGCGGGATCTCGACGCCGTCTTCGACGATGCCGAGACCACCATCGCCGCGTCGGCGGGCGACGCCGCCATGCGCGCGCTGATCCACGAAGAGCGAATCGAGCGGCCGCTGGAGGCACTCGCGCGAGCGGTCGAGACCCTCAAGATCTCGTAGTCGCCTTCGGCGCCACCGATCGGTCACGGTGGGCCCAGGTCCGAAGCCCCGCTGGTCACCGCCGGGCGGGCTGGCAGCGCGGGCAGAAGAACGTGGCGCGACCGGCATCGACCCGCCTGCGGATCGCGGTGCCGCACTTGCCGCAAGGTCGAGACGCGCGTCCGTAGACCTGCAGCGCGGCGGCGTTGTCGCCCCGCTGGCCGTCGGCATCCACGTAGTCGCGCAGCGTGGTGCCCCGGCGCGCAATCCCGCCCACCAGCACCGCACCCACCGCATCGAGCAGCTCGGCCGCCCGGCGCCGTACCCGATGGGCGGGCGTGGCGGGGTGAATGCCGGCCCGGAACAGCGCTTCCGAGACGTAGATATTTCCGAGCCCCGCGATCCGACGCTGGTCCAGCAGGAACGCCTTGATCGGCGCGCGGACGCCGGTCAGCGCCGCGGCCAGGGTCGGCGCGTCGAACCCGACGAGGGCGTCGGGACCGAGATCGGCGAGCGCCGCCACCCCGGCGAGCGGCCTTCCCGGCGCCACCCAGCCGAAGCGGCGGGCGTCGACGAAGCGCAGCTCGTCCCCGCCCGCCAGCCCGAAGACGACGTGCGTGTGCGGCGCCCGCGCGCCGGCGGCCGGCTGCACCCGCAGCCGCCCGGTCATGCCCAGATGAATGACGACGCCTTCGTCCCGCGGGCGATCGCTCTCGAGAATGATGTACTTGCCGCGCCGGCGCACGCCGGCGATCGCGCGGCCCACGACGACCGCGCGCAGCCCGCGCAGATCGATCGCGCGCGCAAGATGAAGCGGACGCCCACTCCACCAGACCGATTCGATCCGGCGGCCCCGAACGATCGGCTCGAGGCCGCGCACGATCGTTTCGACCTCGGGGAGCTCGGGCATCGCGCCCCTGGCCTAGCGTTTCGCGGGGTCGTCCGCAAGCGCGTCCGACAAACGCGCGAAGTCGGCGACCGACAGCTCCTCCGCCCGCCTCGTTCCGGCGATGCCGGCCGTCGCCAGCGCCGCGCCAGCCTCCGCCTCGCCGAATCGAGCCGCCAGCGCCCGGCGCAACATCTTCCGGCGCGTCGCGAACGCCTGCTTGACGACCTCCTCGAAGACGGCGGTGTCGCGAACCGCCGCCAGCGGCGCCGCGCGGGGAACCAGGCTCAGCACCGACGAGGTCACGGCCGGCGCCGGATGAAACGACCCCGGTCGGACATTGAAAAGGATGCGCGCCTCTGCGTGCTGCGTGATCGCGACCGTCAAACGTCCGTAGACCCGGTTCCCCGGCGGCGCCACGATCCGCTGCGCCATCTCGCGCTGGACCATCACGATCGCGCGCGCGACGGCGCCGCCGCGACCGGCCTCCACCAGCGCCAGGATGAGCGCGCTCGCGATCTGATACGGAAGATTGCCGACGACGATCACGGGCCGCCCAGCCGCGCGAGCCGCCGCGGCAAAATTGAAGTGCGCGGCGTCGGCCCGCAGCACCTCCAGACGCGGCCACCTCCCCAGCTCCCCAGTGAGCACCGCCAGCATGTCGGGATCGCGCTCGATCGCCAGGACGCGGGCCGGGGCCGGTTCGAGGCACAGCAGCGCCGCCGTGAGCGCGCCCAGACCGGCGCCGATTTCGACGACGACGTCCTCGGGCCCCGCACCGGTCGCGGCCGCGATGCGCGAGAGCACCGCGCGGTCGCGCAAGAAGTTCTGTCCCCAGGCCTTCTTCGCCGCGAGCCCGTACCTCGCCAGCACCCGTCGCGGATCCCCGATCGACGGTGAATCGGGCGAGCCGGTCACAGCTCCAGACCCGGATCCACCGCCAGATCCAGGCCGGCGTGTCTGCCGCGGACGAAGAGATCGCTGCCCGCCGCCGCGATCATCGAAGCGTTGTCGGTGCACCGCTTGGGCGGCGGGATGAAGAGCGCGAATCCGTCGAGGCGTGCCGCTTCGGCGAGCCCCGCGCGCAGGCCTCGGTTTGCCGCCACGCCGCCACAAACCACCAGGGCGCCCAGCCCCTCGCGCGCGAGCGCCCGCCGCGACTTGCGCACCAGGACGTCCACCACGGCCATCTGAAAGCTGGCGCAGACATCCGCCAGCGCCGTCCCCTCGGGCAGACCAGCCGATCCGGGCGAGCCCAGCGAGCCCCTTTTGTCGAGCCAGATCGAGACCGCCGTCTTGAGACCCGAAAAGCTGAAATCGAGATCGTCTCGTCCCGCCAGCGCCCGCGGCAGCGCCACGGCGCGCGGATTCCCGGTGGCGGCGAGCCGGTCGATCGCAATGCCGCCCGGATAGCCGAGCCCCAGGAGCTTGCCCACCTTGTCGAAAGCCTCGCCGGCGGCGTCGTCCCGTGTCGCACCCAGAAGGCGCGTCTTGCCCGGCTCATCGACCCGGATGATCGCCGTGTGCCCGCCCGAGACCAGCAACGCCAGATGCGGAAACGGCGGTGGCGTTGGGACCGCCGGATCTGCGAGCGAGGCGGCGGCCAGATGGCCGGCCAGGTGATTGACGCCGCAGAGCGGCTTGCGGAGCGCGAAAGCAAGCGCCTTGGCGGTCTCGACACCGACCAGGAGCGCGCCGACCAGACCCGGCCCGCAGGTGACGGCGACCGCATCGAGATCGCCGAAGCCGATCCCCGCGTCGGCCATGGCGCGCCTAATCACCGGGATGATGGTGGCGACATGCTGGCGCGACGCCACCTCGGGGACCACGCCGCCGTAGGGGGCGTGCGCCAGAATCTGCGAGGCGACGACATCGGAACGAACCCACCGTCCGTCCTCGACGACGGCGGCGGCGGTTTCGTCACACGACGTCTCGATTCCGAGGACCAGCACCTCAGGGCTTTCCGAGGCGGTCGACGATCGCGCGCAGATCGCCCGCGAACTGGCCGTGCGGATCGAGCTCGAGATAACGCTGGTAGGCGCGCTTCGCGTCGTCCATCTCTCCGGCGTCCTGATGAACGCCGCCGATGATGACGTAGGCGTCGGCCCACTTGGGGTTCAGCTTGACCGCCCGCTCGGCCTCCGCGAGCGACTCGCGGCGGCGGTTGCGATTGAAGAGGGCGTGCGCCAGGAGACCGTGGGCCTCCGCCGAATCCATGTTGGCATCCCGCGCGGCGGTGCAGGCCGCCTCCGCGTCCTTCATCCGCTGTTCGTGGAATGAAGTATGGCAAATCGACAACAGGGGCGCCGCTTCGGCCGCACGCACGCGGGCCATCTTGGGATCGGCCGCACGCTCGTCGAGATCGTCGTGTGCCGCAGCAACCGATGCGGTGGCAGACCGAGCGCCCGAACCGCCCGATCCGGCGGTCGCGGCGCCGCCCCCCATCGCCACCGGCGCCGCCGTCGTGCCCGACTGTGGCGCGGACGGGGGGGGTATGGGAACGATCGTTGGCCCCACCGGTGCCGGCGCGGGCGTCGCGGCCGACGGTGCGCGCGGCGCCACGTCGTCGGCAGTCGCCTCGTCGCTGAACGCGTCGTGGGTGGCCTTGCGGTGCGATCGAAAATACACCGCACCCGTGACGAGGACCAGCCCCGCGACGGCCGCCACCAGGAACATCCCGCGGCGGTGCGAAGGGATTCCGAGCTCGTCGGCGGCTTCCGAGGCGGAAAATTTGTCCTCCAGCTCCGAGGCGTCCACCAGCTCGGTCGTCTGCCGCTGCGGCTCGGGGGCGGGACCGTCGACGAGAGGCGGCAGCTCGTCGAGCGCGCGTGCACTGCCCGGCGGCGTCAGCGATTGCGACGCACGCACGAAAGGGCGCGCGTTCTCTTCGCGCAGATGTGCCAGGCGCGCCTCGGCCGCGGGCGACTGCTTGATCTTGGCGTTGCTTGGACGAACGATGATCTCACCGGAGGCCGACCGCACTTCGGTTCCAGTCGGCAGCGCCGCCGCCACCTGGAAAAGAGACGGCGGCGGCGCGCCCGCGCCAGGCGGCGGGGGCAAGATTGAAGGCAACGCTTCGTCCAGCGATCGCGCGTCCATGATCGGCGTCGCGTCGTCTTCCTCCAGGGTCGGCGCGTCGGGATCCATGATCGGCGTCGCGTCCTCGATCGAGGTGGCCGCCGCCTCGATCGAGCTGGCCATTTCACTCAGAGCGACCGGCAGTCCGACGGGGGCGCGGACCGGATCCGGCGCCGCCGTGCCGAGACCCTGCAGCGTGGTCGGAAATCCCGGCCCCAGCAACAACGAAGAGCCCTGCGGCGACAAAGAGCCCTGCGGCGACGAATCCGGCACGTGGCCCTCGGCCTGGAGCCGGTCGGTGAAACGGACGCGCATGTCGTCGTCGAGTGCATCGCGCGCGCCTTCACCGAGGGGGTCGATGGGCGTGGTCGGTCGACCGTGCACGCCGATCCCCGCTTCCGGCGAGGCACCGAAGAGATCGCGCTCGAGATGCGGCGGCGAACGAAACGGGCCGGTCGCTTCCGAGAGCCAACCTTCCAGATCGGCGGCCCCGAGCATATCGTCCTCGGCAGCCGGCACCCGGATGTCGTGGACGATCCGCTCGTGACAGAGCTTGCCGATCGCCGCCGCGGCGTCGAGATCGGACAGGCCGCAATCGTCGATGACCTGCAGGAAGGTCCGCATCCCGTCGAATAGACGCAGGATCCGGTTCACCTCGTCGGGGATGTCGGCCAGCCGTTCGGCGAGGACCCGATAGTCGACCTCGAAGATCGTATCGAGCGGCGGAAGGTCGGACAGCAGCCGGCGCCACTCGTCGACCCGTCGCAGCGCCTCCATCAGGAGATCGTGCGGGCGCATCTCGATGGTGTCCTTGCGCCGGATGCTCTTCCACTCGATCTCGAGCCGCCCGGACGACCAGCAAAAGAGCCGATAGATCGCGTCGCGACCGGAGAGACGCCCAACCTCGGCATCGACCACGTTCCCTTGGCGAAAGAAAATCTCGCCCCGCGCGCCGCCCGCCGCCGTGATCGCCGCGACGCCCGATTTCTGATGCGCGGAGATCGCCCGCAAGAGATCGACCAGCGGAACGTCTGCGATGTCGCTGATGAAGTGATCGGATCCCGGCGCGGGGGCCTCCGCCCCCTCGACCCCCGATGGTGCCGGCGCGGGCGCGTACGCGGAAAGCTCAAGCCGCTCCCGTTCGCGTCGCTGCAAGAGGGCGCGCGCGCGCGACACCACCTCCTGCACGTAGATCGGTTTGATGACGAAGTCGTCGGCGCCGGCCTCCAGCCCACGCGTCTTGTTCTCCAGACCCGGATCCGAAATCAACACCACCGCGGGCGGCATCCGATCGCCGGTCTGCTTGACCAGCCGGCAGAACGCCAACGCATCCGGATCGCTGGCCGCGGCGATCACCAGATCGGGGCCGTCGGCCAGGCGTTTCATCGCCTCTTCGCGGTTGCTGGCGAGCCCGACAGAGAACCCGGCTTGTCGCAAGGTGAGATCGAGGATCCGCCGGATCGACTCGTCGCTGTCGACGATCAGGATCGCTTGCGCTCCCCTCTCCTCTCTACGTTGTGGCTCCATCGCCGCTGCCGCCCCGCAGTATATGCGCCACTTCCGGCCCTGATTTCCATACTACAAATTATAAATAGCTAACTGGCAAGTTCCGGCACCCGGCGACCGAGGAGGTCGCGCAAGGCGCCGAGCTCGTCCGGGGCCACGGCGAGCGCCTCCCGCACGTACCCGATCGACGCCGGAATCCATCGCAAGAAGCTGGGATTCTTCCGCACCCGGTCGATGAAGACGAAGCGACCTGTGTCTTTGAGCTTGCGCTGCAGGGTCTGCAGCACGAACAGGCGGCGGAAGCCGGCCTGGTCCTCGACTCCCGCCCGCGCGATGAAGTGCCCCACGAGCGCGTCCGCCTCGGCCGGTGCGAGAACGACATAGGAATCGCGCAGGAGCGCCACCAGATCATAGGCGGGCGTGCCCAGCAACGCATCCTGAAAGTCGATCACCTTGAGGTCGGGCTCCGATCCGTCGCCGACCACCATCAGGTTGCGGCTCTGGAAATCCCGGTGGACCAGCGTCGTCGGTGCTGCGGCGAGCTGGCGCGCGATCCAGTCGAAAGCCGTTTCCAGGACCGCCGCTTCGGCACCTTCCAACTGCACGCCGCGCTCGGCCTCGAGGTACCACTCCTTGAAATGCGCCAGTTCCCATCGCAGCAGCGTTTCGTCGAAACGGCGCGAAAACGCGACGCAGCCCGAATCGGGCCGAGCCTTGCCCAGCTCTTGGAGTGCGACGATCTGCTCGATCGCCGCGCGATAAAAACGCGCGCGCTCGGAATCGGAGGCGCCCTTGACGGCCGCCTCGAAGGTGCGATCGCCGAGATCCTCGAGGCCTACCAGGCCGAGCTGGGGATCGAAGCGAAAGACCCTCGGCACCGGATAGCCGCCCCCCGCCAGATACCGCTGGATGTTGAGAAAAGGTAGCTCTGGCGGGCCGAGACCGGGCGAGCTGGCCTCGTCAGACTTCAGAGGCTCGTCGGGAAGCTCCATGACGACCGCGCTCGGCGGCGAGCCGCCCGCCAGGTGCACCCGGTGATAGCGGCGGGTCGAGGCGTCGCCCGCCAACGTTTCGACCGTCCCCTTCCCCCCGCCCGCGAAGTCGCGGACGAACGGGACCAGCACTTCCGCCAGCATCGGCTTTTCCAGCATCGGCGTGATAATACGTGGCCAGCGATGTGCGCGACAGAGGCTGTCGAGCCCGATCCGCGGCACGCCCTGGCAGCGTTGGCGGCCAGATGGCAAGTGCCGTGCGACGGCACTCAAATTGAAGCCCTCCTCTCGTACGCCGACCTGCTTCTAGAGTGGAACGCCCGGATCAACCTGACCGGCGCGGCGTCCGTGAAGGTGCTGCTGGAGTCGCATTTCCCCGATGCCTTCGCGCTGGCCAGGTGGCTCGACCAGCCGGCTCGAATCGTCGACGTCGGCAGCGGCGGTGGCCTCCCGGCGCTTCCGCTGGCCCTCCTCCGCCCGACGCTCGACGTTCAGCTTTGTGAACCGATCGCCAAGAAGGGCGCCTTCCTGCGCACGGCGATCCGGCAGGCCGGTGTTGCTGGCCGGGTCCGTCTGGACGCCCGCCGCGGCGAGGATCTGGCCGAGGCGGGCGAGAGGTTCGACGCGGCCCTATCCCGGGCCACCTTCACACCCGAGGTCTGGCTGGCGCTCGGCCGCAGGCTCGTGTGGCCAGGCGGGCGTGTCTTCGCGCTCACCACCCCGCGCGCCGGGCTCGGAGGGAACGCAGGTCGCAAGCAGGTATACGCCGACGGACGGCGTGTGCTGGTCGAGGTCGTCGTCTGAAGCGCTGTTCCACGTGGAACACGACCTTGCTAGCTCGTCAGCGACTCCCCTGTTCCACGTGGAACGTGACAGTGTGGAACATGACGGCCAAGGTCGCCGAGTCCCGTGTTCCACGTGGAACAGGCCCGCTTGGGCTTGATATAAAAGCCGCATGCGTTCGCTCTCGGCCACCCTGGAAGCGGAATTGGCGGCCCTCGCGGCGACCGATCGGCTGCGGGCTTGCCCGGAAACTGCCGGCGTCTCACGGGTGAATGTTCGGATCGGGCAGCTTCCCAGAATCTCGTTTTGTTCCAACGATTACTTGGGCTTGGCAAGTCACCCCGCGCTGCTTTCCGCGGCCGCGGCGGCAGGCGTCCGAGATGGGTTTGGCGCGTCGGCCTCGCGTTTGGTCTCCGGTGACCTGCCTGCACACCGTCGCCTGGAGGAGCACCTGGCGATGTTCCTTGGCCGGCAGGCCACCTTGGTGTTCCCCAGCGGCTACCAGGCCAATCTGGGTGTTCTAACCGCGCTGGCCGGGTCCGAGGATCTGATCGTCTCCGACGCCCTCAACCACGCCAGCATCATCGACGGCTGCCGTCTCTCGCGGGCGCAGGTGGCGGTTTACCCTCATGCCGACTTCCGCGCGGCGGCCCGCCTGCTGGCCGAGGCCAGCAGATTTCGGCGCCGAATCCTGGTTACCGAGTCTCTGTTCAGCATGGACGGCGACGCAGCTCCCCTCGGGGCGCTCGCCGAAGCCGCAACAGCGACGGACGCCATCCTGATTGTCGACGAGGCCCACGCCTTTGGCACCCTTGGTCCCGGCGGGCGGGGTCTGTGCGCCGCCGCCGGCGTGGCGCCAGATGTCCTGGTCGCCACGCTCGGAAAAGCTTTGGGGGCGGCGGGCGGATTTGTCGCCGGGGATCGGGCATTGCGCGACATCCTGGTCAATCGTTCGCGCACCTTCGTCTATACGACCGCGCTTCCGCCTCCGGTCGCCGCGGCGGCGGACGCGGCACTCGACCTGGTTGCCGGCACTGAAGGCGATCGACGCCGCGGTCTCCTTCATCAGCATCGGGTCTGGCTCGACGACCAGCTGAACGCTCTTGGCGTCGGGGAACCGGCGACGGAGGTCGCGCGAGCGAGCGCGACCGATCCGCCCGCGCCGACATCGGGAGCGACGAGCCCGATCCGGGGCCCGATCGTACCAATATTGATGGGCAGCAACGCCCGCGCCCTGACGGCATCCGCGGCATTGGCGGCGCGCGGGATCTTCGTTCCCGCCATCCGGCCGCCGACGGTGCCGGCCGGATCCGCCCGCTTGCGGGTCACGCTTTCGGCCGCGCACGCCGCGGGTGATCTAATAGCTTTGGTCGCCGCGCTGGCCGAGGCGCTGGAGTGACTCCCGGCACGCCTTTGCGGGGCCTGTTCGTCACCGGCACGGACACGGGAGTCGGGAAGACGACCGTTTCGATGGCGCTGTTGCGTCTGGCCGAGCGACGCGGGCGTAGGCCGATCCCGTTCAAACCGGTCGAGACCGGCTGCGACCCCGAGGCGGCCGACGCCGCCGCGCTCTGGCGCGCCGCCCGGCCACCGATTCCCGCATCCGACATCTGCGTGCACGCTCTCCGTCTCCCGGCGGCTCCGTCGCTGGCCGCAGCGGCGGAAGGGGTCCTTATCGACCTCGATGTGATCGTCGAACGGGCCCATGCGATCGCCGCGAAAGGTGACTTCTTGCTGGTCGAGGGCGCCGGCGGTCTCCTCGTACCGTACGTCGACGAGCTCACCACCGTCGATCTGGCGGCACGACTCGCGCTCCCCCTCCTCGTCGTTGCGCGAACCGCGCTCGGAACGGTCAATCACACGGCGCTCACCCTGCGCGAAGCCGCGCGAAACGGGCTCACGGTGATCGGCGTGATTCTCAGCCAGACAACTGCGGGCGCTGGCCCTGCCGAACCCGGCAATGCCGAGCTCATCGCGACTTTGACAGGCCAAAACGTGCTCGGGACGCTGCCCTATCTGTCGATGGGCGCCCAGACCGATCCCGACCTGCTGGCCGATGCGCTCGAAGCACGGCTTGCAGGCGAAGCCCTGGATCGGCTGCTGGGGACGAGGTTGCGGGACGAGGTCTATTAGACGCCGGTGGCCGCTGGAGCCTTGGGATAGATGACCACCCGGCGGAAAAGGCCTTCGCCGTCCGACTCGGTGGTCACCCCAGGATGGTCGACCAGCGTGACGTGAACGATTCGGCGATCCGCCGGGCTCATTGGCTCGACCGGCACGGGTCGACCGGTCTTGATCACCTTCTCCGCCAGCCGCCGCGCGAGATCCGCCAGCGAATCCTCGCGGCGACCACGATATCCCTCGGCGTCGACGACGACCCCGGGACCGTCATTGGGCTTTTTGCTGACGATTCTGTTTATGATATACTGTAATGCGTCTAACGTAGCGCCCTTTTTCCCGATAATTAGCCCCGACTCAGCGCCATGCGCGTCGAGAAAAATTCGCTCACCGTCATCGAAGGCACTTACTTCGGCCTCGATCCCCATACGTTCGAGGATCTCACGGAGAGCCTTGGCTGCAGCCTCGCGCTTTTCAGGCAGAACGCTCGTCGTCGACATGGTCGTGGACATTCTGAAGAGCCCCCGGTCAGAACGTGAAGCTGGCGATGGGCGCCGGCAGCGGAGGCGGTGTTTCCGGAACCATCGCCTGACGTTCCGATAGTTTTGAGGAGGAGACCCCGGCCTTGCGCGCACCGCCCGATCCCAGCTTGCCGCGTGTGCGTGCCGTTGGGGTGCGGGAGGAGCCTTTTGGTGTCGCGGGCTTCCGCGCTGAACCGCTCCGGCTCGGGCGTTTGTTCGCCTTGCCGCCAGATTTGCGGACAGCCTTTCGCAGCGGTCGGGCCTTCGCCATCGGTTCTTACGCTACTGTTTGCCGCCCCTCGATGTCAACAGCGGGGCCGCCGTCTAGTCGCCGTCCTTGGCGCCGCTGCCTTGAAATAACGCGGGCCTCACCCTACGCTGAACCGAAACCGCTAGCCGCCCCCCAAGAGCCCAACCATCCATGCTTGAGCTTGGCATCGACAACAAAGATCCGCTCGACTGCCACGTCGATCTCCTCGTCATCGCGTGCGGCGAAGCCGATCTCGACCGGCCAAGCCACCTCGATCGGGCCGACGCGCGGCTCGGCGGCGTCCTTCGGCGCGCCATCGCCGACGAGCGATTTCGGGGGCGATTGGGACAATCGCTGCTCGCGCACACAAACGGCGGATTGGCTGCCCGTCGGATCGGGTTGGTCGGGATTGGACCCGGGGCCGAACCGTCGGGTCGGGCGTTGCGGATCGCAGCGGGAAATGCGATCCGCCTCGGCGTTTCCGTGGGGGCCGCGCGCGTCGCATTCACCTGGATGGCGACGACCGCGGGTGTGGCCGCGACGGAGGCCGCAGCCGAAGGGGCCTGGCTGGGGGGCTACCGCTTCGACCGATACCTGACGGACGAGCGAAGTCAGGCGACGACTCTCGCCGCGCTGACGCTCTGCCCGCCCGGCCCCCACGACGCCGCGGAAACGGCGGCGGCGCTCGCACGGGCCCACTCCGGCGCTCGAGCGGTTGCGCGCGCGCGTGACCTGGTGAACGAGCCAGCGGGCGTGATGACGCCCGCACGAATCGCCGAGCTCTCCAGCGGCTGGGGACGGGAAGCGGGGCTCGAGGTGGAAGTGCTCGATCGCGCCGCCTGCGCGGAGCTCGGCATGGGTCTCTTTCTCGCGGTCGCGCAGGGGAGCGCGGAAGCGCCGCGCTTCGTTCACCTCGCCTGGAAGCCCGCGACGACCCGGCGACGCGTGGTGCTGGTCGGCAAGGGGGTCACCTTCGATTCCGGCGGTCTTTCGATCAAGACCAACGAGGGCATGCTCGACATGAAGACCGATATGGCGGGCGCCGCCGCGGTGCTCGCCGCCGTCGTGGCCGCCGGAGAAGAGAAGCTGCCGATCGAAGTACACGCGCTCGCGGCCTGCACCGAGAACATGCCGTCGGGCAGCGCCTACAAACTCGGGGACGTCCTTCGTTCGCTCGAGGGCAAGACCGTCGAGATCAACAACACGGATGCCGAAGGACGTCTCACATTGGCGGACGCGCTGACCTTTGGCTTGCGTTTACGGCCCGATGCCATCCTCGACTTCGCCACCCTGACGGGTGCATGTGTGGTTGCGCTCGGCCCGCACATCGCCGGCGTCATGGGCAATGACGAAACGCTCGCCGCCGCGTTTCTGGCGGCCGCCGAGCAATCGGGTGAAGAGATGTGGCGCCTGCCGCTGCCATCGCGGCTTGCCGAGCAACTCAAGTCCGAGATCGCCGACCTGAAGAACACGGGCGAGCGTTGGGGCGGCGCACTGACCGCAGGTCTGTTCCTGAAGGAATTCGTCGGCAACGTCCCCTGGGTTCATGTCGACATAGCCGGACCCGCGAGCGCCAGCAAAGAACTGGGGCACGTTGGCAAAGGCGCCACCGGATTCGGCGTGCTTTCGATCCTCAATTACCTGCGCCGCAGCGCGGCCTGACAGCCCTCTGACGCGCGCAGCGCGGCATTCATCAACCTGTCGGCCGCGACGGAGAATGCGTTGAATCCAGCTGATTCGTATGATAAGGTTCGCGTGCTTTGAAATCCGTCCTCAACAAGGAGTCAACGTAGTCATGGAGCCGACTTTCAGAGTGGGTGACTTGGCGGTCTATCCGGCACACGGCGTGGCACAGATTGTCGGTATCGAGACGCGTGAGATCTCGGAGAACAAGCAGACCTTCTACATTCTCAAAATTCTTGAGAACGGCATGAAGATCATGATCCCGACGCGCAATGCGGGAGCGGTGGGGTTGCGTGAGCTCATTCGAGCGGATGAAGTCGACGAGGTGTTCGAGATCCTCAAGAGCCGTGAAGTGGCGGTCGAAGGCCAGACTTGGAACCGCCGTTACCGCGAGTACATGGAGAAGATCAAGACCGGGTCGGTCTTCGAGATCGCCGAAGTGCTTCGTGATTTGCAGCGGCTCAAAGGCGACAAAGAGCTGTCGTTTGGTGAGCGGAAGATGCTCGACACCGCACGGACTCTCCTCATCAAGGAGATCGCCGTCGCGACCAAGTCCAAAGAAGTGAAGATCGAAGAAAAGTTGGATCGCATCTTCTCCTGTTAGCGCGTCAACCGCGCTCTATTGACCCCGGCCCGGGCTCGTCCCGCGCTGGGGTTTTTTTCGTTCGTCTTGAGCGGACGCAACTTCGCGCGCGGCGTGCCGAAGCCTCCTCTGTCCGCCTATCCAACCTCGGACACCAGAAAAGGAGGCGCGCAATGGACGCCGAGCTCAATCCGCAACTGACGCCGAACGCACGCAAGTTTCTCGAAGAGACGACCATGAAGTCGATCTTCGGCATCCCGGACGAGGCGCTCGACGCCATCATGGCGCTCGCCTACCAGCTCTACCAGGTCGGGCGCTATTCCGAAGTCGAGGTGCTTTGCCGCGGCCTCATCGCCGCCGACCATCGATACTGGTGGTCCTATTCGCTCTACGCCGCCGCGCTGCGCCGCCTCGGCAAGCTGGTCGAGGCCCTGGCGGAGCTCGACAAGGGTCTCGCCTACGAGCCCAACGAGCCAAAGCTGCTCTTCATGCGCGGCGAAATCCGCGAGGCGCTCGCTCACCAGAAGACCACGCCCGCTGCGACCGGCGCGGGCGTTCCCTCCACCCCCAGCCCGCAGATCGCGGCCTAAGGAGATCGTCATGGGCTTCAGCCTCAGCAGCATCGTTTCCGACGTTGCGTCGCTCGCCACCGACCCTGGCAAGCTCGCCAAGGACGTGTGCGACGCGGTCCTGCCGCAAAACATGAAGGCCATCGGCGACATCGTCGGCGGGGCCGTCGATTACGAGACGGGTCATCCCCTGCAGGCGCTCGGGCACCTGGCCGACGCGCTCAAGGACCTCCCGCAGATGGCACAGGGCCTCTCCTCCTCCGCGAAGACCAACGTGGCCGCCGCGCCGGCCGGCAGTCTCGCGGCCGAACCTGCGCCTCCGCCGCCGCGCGCGCCGGGGACACAGCCGGCGGTCACCAACACCACCGTGCCGCCCGGAACCTCGCAGACGAGCACGACATCCGGCCCGCAGCCGGCCGCCACCAACGTCATCGCCCGCGGTTCGACGCGCGCGTCGCATCGCACGGCGACCGAACCAGCACACCACCGGGTGATCATGAAATGGGGAGGGCGACACCGGGAGGCGGTCCGCACCAGGACCAGTGCCCCCGCGCCCGCTGCGTCGGCACCTGCCGGTTCGGCACCTGCCGGTTCGGCACCTGCCGGTTCGGCGCCCGCCGGCTCGGCGCCCG
>CAYTTF010000004.1:31225-35429 GCA_964440665.1 uncultured Myxococcales bacterium
TCGGCACCTGCCGGTTCGGCACCTGCCGGTTCGGCGCCCGCCGGCTCGGCGCCCGCCGGCTCGGCGCCCGCTGCGTCGGCGTCCGCCGCCAGCGGCGCTTCTACCAGCGCCACCTCATCGAAGGCCGCCGCCGGCACCACCGGCGGGAACGGAGCGGGTGGAACCGCCACCAGCGGCGCGTCCAAATCCGCTTCGAGCTCGGAGGATGCCGCGGACACCAGCGCTTCCACCTCCGCTTCGAAAGGCGGGGGCTCGACCGCCACACCCTCGAGCTTGTCTGACCTGATGGCCTTGTCGCCCGATCAGTTCATGCAGGCCGTCACCAGCGGAAAGATCCCGGCGGACGTCGCCAACAATCCCAGCGCCATGACGCAGATCCAGGCTCGGATGAATCAGATCACCCAGATGAATCAGCTGGTGACTTCGATGATGGCAGCGATGCACCAGATGCAGATGTCGATCATCCAGAACATCCGGGTCTGACCAGAAATCTACGTCCAAAGGAGCGACCGAACGGCGGGTGGGCGAAGGCCCCGCCCGCTCGTTCTATACGTCGAGGTTTCGGACGTTGAGCGCGTTGGTTTCGATGAACGCCCGGCGCGGCTCGACGAGATCGCCCATCAACGTCGAGAAGAGGCTGTCGGCTTCGTAGGCATCCTCGACGCGCACCTGCAAGAGCGTCCGGCGGGCCGGATCCATGGTGGTTTCCCAGAGCTGCTCCGGATTCATCTCGCCGAGACCCTTGTAGCGATTGATGGCCAGGCCCTTCTTGCCGATCTCGTGAACCCGATCGCCGAGCTCCTCGAAGCGGTCGAACTCGATCCGCTCGGTCCCGTGCTCGAGCACGTAAGGCGCCTCGCCGAGCGCCGCGAGCTCCGCGGACAGCGCCTGCAGATCGACGAATTCCGGCGAGTTCATCAGCTCGAAGTCGATGGTGGTTGCCCGACGGACGCCCGCGCCGCGCGCCGGCGCCACGATCTTGAACCCGCCGTGCTCGCTGTCGGCCGGGACCTTGAAGACCGTATCGGAAAGCTCGGGGGCGAAGCGGTCGAAGTATTGCTGCAACCGCGCCAGCCCACCCAGGAGCTTATTTTGATCCCGCAGATCGGGCTTGGTCAAGCGGGCCGACTTCACGATCCCGTCGATGATCCTCGCGTCGTGCTTCCGGTCGATGACGCCGAGCAGTCGCTTGTACTTGCCGGCCTGCCGGGCCCGCAGCCGGAGCGCCTCGCCGGCGATCCCTTCGCCCGGGCTCGCCGATCGGAGCACCAGGTTCTCGGCGGCGCTATCGAGCAGGAAGTCTTCCAGCGCCTGCTCGTTTTTCAGGTAGAGCTCCTTCTTGCCCTTCTTGACCCGATAGAGCGGTGGCTGCGCGATGTAGAGATAGCCGCGGTCGACGATCTCGGGGTAGTGGCGATAGAAGAAGGTCAGCAGCAACGTCCGGATGTGGCTGCCGTCGACATCGGCGTCCGTCATGATGATGATGCGGTGGTAACGCAGCTTCGCCATGTCCTTCTCTTGTTCGACGCCACAGCCCAGCGCGGTGATGAGCGTCACAATTTCTTGCGACGAGAGCATCTTCTCGAGGCGCGCCTTCTCGACGTTGAGGATCTTGCCGCGTAGCGGAAGGATCGCCTGGTCCTTCCGGTTGCGGCCCTGCTTGGCGGAGCCACCGGCACTGTCTCCCTCGACGATGTAGAGCTCGGCAAGCGCCGGATCCCGCTCCTGGCAGTCGGCGAGCTTGCCCGGGAGTGAGGATGAATCGAGCGCCCCTTTGCGCTGCACCATCTCGCGCGCCTTGCGAGCGGCATCTCTCGCGCGCGCCGCCAGCACAGCCTTTTCGATGATCTGCTTGGCCTCGCGCGGGTGCTCTTCCAGGAAACGCCCGAGCTTCTCGTTCACAACACGCTCGACGATCCCCTTCACCTCCGAAGAGACCAGCTTGTCCTTCGGTTGGTTGCTGAACTTCGGATCCGGGTGCTTGATCGAAACGATCGCGCTCAACCCCTCGCTGATGTCGTCGCCGCCGAGGCCGTTCTTCAGATCCTTGAGCAGGCCCGCCGCCTGGGCGTAGGCATTGACGGTCCGGGTGAGCGCGGCCCGGAAACCGGTCAGGTGCGTCCCGCCGTCCTTGTTCTTGATGTTGTTGGTGAAGCAGTAGATCGCCTCCGAATACGAATCGTTCCACTGCAGCGCGATGTCGACCTGCGTCCCATCCACCTCGCCCTGCACGTGAATCGGCTTGTCGTGGACGGTGGTCTTCGACGCGTTCAGGTCGGCGACGAACTGCGAGATGCCGCCCGAGAACTTGAAGTCGTGCGCCTTGTCCGTCCGCTCGTCGCGGATGGTGATGGCGAGGCCCTGGTTGAGGTAGGACAGCTCCTTGAGCCGCTGGGTCAGGATCTCGAAGCTGAACTCGGTGCCCTTGAAAATCTCCGAATCCGGTTTGAACGTAATCTTGGTGCCGGTCCTGTCCGAGACGCCAATCGCCGTGAGCGTCGTGGCGGGATCGCCGCGCCGGTATTCCTGGTAGTAGGTCTTGTTGTCGCGTTTGATCTCGAGCTTGAGCCACTCCGAAAGCGCGTTGACCACGGAGACGCCGACGCCGTGGAGCCCACCGGACACCTTGTAGTTCGAGTGGTTGAACTTGCCGCCGGCGTGCAGGACGGTCATCACGATCTCCGCCGTCGGGCGTTTCTCGGTCGGGTGCTCGCCCACCGGAATGCCGCGGCCGTTGTCCTCGACCGACGCCGATCCGTCGAAGTGAATGACGACGTTCACCTGGTCGCAGAATCCCGCCAGCGCTTCGTCGACCGCGTTGTCGACGACCTCGTAGACCATGTGGTGCAGGCCGGTCCCGTCGTCGGTATCGCCGATGTACATGCCCGGACGCTTGCGAACCGCCTCGAGGCCCTTCAAGACCTGGATGCTCTCTTCGTTGTACGTCTCGGCAGAGCTCACGGCAGTTGTCGCGCCTTCGCCGGGTACGTCGCCTGGTGCAGGCACTCCCGGTGTAGTCATCGCTGATGGACGTTCAAGGGAGCCGAAACAGACCCAGTCAAAATGGCTACAAACCTGAACGTTTCCAATTACCTAGCATGCTTCCTATAGCCTGTAAAGAGAATATGCGTCAGGCCGCTGTCGGATCGGGGACGACCGTTCCCGCCCGAACTAGAAAGTCGCGGCGTTCGGAGAGCGCCGGAACGATCTCCCGCTCGGTGACCGAGATCAGCGTCTGGCAATCGAGCTTGGCAATCACGTCGAAGAGCAGCGCGCGGCGCAAGGGATCGAGCTCGCTCGGTACGTCGTCGAGCAGGAGCACCGGGGGATCCCCGAGGCGGGCCTCGACGTGGGTCAGCTCAGCCAGCTTGAGCGCCAGCATGAGAGACCGGAGCTGCCCTTGCGAGGCTTGGCTGCGGGCCAGCGTGCCCAGGAATCCGATCTCCAGATCGTCGACCTGAGGACCAAATCCGGTGAAGCGCCGGCGCAGGTCGAGCGCCCTGCGCCCGGCCAGGCCCCGTTCGAGCGCGCGCTGCACAGCGGCTTCGTCGCCCGCGGCCTCGACGTCGGGGTCGCTGCGGTAGGCGAGCGACACGGCCAGATCGCCGTGGAGCTGCCGAAAGTGGCCGGCGAAGCGCGGCTCGAGCGCGGCGACCAGCGCCCGCCGCCGCGTCACCACCCGTGCACCCGTGCGCGCCAGCTCTTCGTCGTAGGTGTCGAGCAACTCCGGGTCGGAGGATCCCTGTCGCAAGAGCGCGTTTCGATTCCGCAGCACCTTCTGGAACTCGCTGGCTTCGTCGTAGTAGCCGCGCTCGACGTTGAAGATGGCCAGGTCGAGAAAACGGCGACGGGCCGCCGGAGGCGCGCGAGAGAGCAGCAGATCCTCGGGGACGAACAGGACCACGCTGACGGCGCCCAGCGCCGCGGCGGTCCCGCGCACCGATTTTCCATCCAGGCGGGCGCGCCGCCCGGTTGCACCGAGCTCGACCTCGAAACGACGCTCGAGGCCCCGGTGCTCGACCTCCGCGCGAAGCCGGGCTCGAGCCCCCGGATCGCCGCGGCGGATCAGATCGTCTGCGTGTGTGGTCCGAAAGGAGCGCAGGGCGGCCAGGTAGTAGGCCGCTTCGAGAATGTTGGTTTTCCCCTGACCGTTGTCACCAAACAGAACCGACAGATGCTCCCCCGGCACCAGCTTGAGCGGCTC
>CAYTTF010000004.1:35529-37447 GCA_964440665.1 uncultured Myxococcales bacterium
AGCCTCATGGGCATGACGACGCAAACGTAGTCGCTGCCGTCGTTGGGGCGGACCACCGCCGGGTCGAGCTCCCCCGCCAGCTCCACCCGGACCTCCGGCGTCTCGATCTCACCGAGCAGGTCGATGAAATAGCGGGCGTTGAACCCGATCTGGACCGCGGCGCCCTTGTAGGCGACATCGATCTCCTCGCGCGCGGCCCCGAGATCTGGGTTATCGCTTTCGATCCGGAGCTTTCCCTTCTCGAGACCGATCCGTACGCCGGACGTCTTGTCCGAGGACATCAACGACACCCGGCGGAGCGCGTCCAGAAACCCGAGGCGCGACACGGTGAAGGCACGTTCGTTCTCCTTGGGGATGACCTGATCGTAGGGGGGAAACTGACCGTCAATCAGCTTCACCGAAATGCCGACGTCGTCCGCCTTCAAGACGAAGTTGCCGTCGTGAATGCCGATCGCGACCGGCGCCTCACGGGTCTCGATGGCGCGCCGAAGCTCGACGATCCCTTTGCGCGGAATCAGCACGCCGGTGGCCAGCTTCGGTCCGCCCGGCAGCGGGCGCGAGATCTTCGAGAGCCGGTGTCCGTCGGTCGAGACCATCCGCGCGGTCGTGCCGTCCGACTCGAACAGTACCCCCGCCAGATGTTGGCGCGTCTCGTCCAGTGACACCGAAAATATGGTCTTGGCGATCATGTCGCGCAGGGCGCCGGTCTCGACCTTGAACGTCTGCGCTTCCGCGATCGCGGGCAGCTTCGGATAGTCGCGATCGGATAGCCCGACCACCTTGAACTCCACTTTTCCAGCCCGGATCTCGGCCCAGTTCTGCTCCGTCCGACGCACGTGCACCTCGTCGTCCGGAAGTCCCTTGACGATCTCGTAGAGCTGACGCGCACCGACGGTCAAACCGCCTTCCTTCTCGACCTTCGCGTTGAGCGTGACCAGCGTGGTGACGTTCAGATCCGTCGCGCCACAGAGGAGCTTGTCCTTTCCTTCCGTGCGAAGGAGGACGTTGGCCAGGATCGGGAGCGTGCTCTTCCGGTCGGCGATGCCATGCGCCAAATAGAGTCCCCGCAGGAACTCTTCCTTTCGAATCTTGAACTCCATCCGTTCGCTCCTTCTGTTCCGGGTCTTCTTCTATCTTTAAATTAGAAGATTAAAAAGCAGATGTAGTAGGTCTTGTGGAGATGTGGATAACGCATCGTCACCGTCGGTGGTTGTCGTTGTTTTGGGTGTGGACGGGTCGGGGGCGGCGGGCTGGAAGGAAGGTGGGCTCACCGGGGCATTGGCTGATCTCTGGTTGGTCCACAACTTGTTCCACAGCGGTCGGGGGACAAAAACGGTGCGACGAGATCAGGGTTGGCGCAGGTGGCTTTCGAGCGTGCTCACCACGCTTCGGACCGACGGATCTTCGGCGCAGAGGCGCTCGATCTTCCGGACCGCGCTGATGACGGTGGAGTGGTCCTTTCCGCCGAAACGACTGCCGATCTCGGGGTAGCTCATCTTGGTGAGCTTGCGCGCGAGATACATCGCGACCATGCGAGGGTGTGCCACGGCGCGGTGGCGCTTGGGTCCCTTGAGGTCGTGCAACTTCACGTCGAAGTAAGAGGCGACCTGGCGCTGGACGGTCTCGATGGTGAGGCCTGTGGACGCGTTGGCGATGAGCTTGGCGAGCGCGTCCCGCGCGAGCTCTACGGAGATCGATTGTCCCTGGAACGAGGCCCGGGCCGCCAGCCGCAGCAAGGCGCCTTCCAGCTCGCGGACGTTGGTCTTGATGTGCGCGGCCAGGTACAGCGCCACCTCGTCGGGGAGGTTCACCTGCTCCGCCTCCGCCTTGCGCTTCAAGATGGCCACCCGCGTCTCGAGGTCCGGCGTTTCGACCTCGGCGATGAGCCCCCAGGTGAAACGGCTGCGGAGGCGATCTT
>CAYTTF010000005.1:0-35690 GCA_964440665.1 uncultured Myxococcales bacterium
CCGGCACGATTGGCAACGCTGGGACCAACGGAATGGCCGGCACGATGGGCAAGGCTGGCACCAACGGAATGGCCGGCACGATGGGCAAGGCTGGGACCAACGGAATGGCCGGCACGACGGGGATGGGCGGCGGCGCGGCCAAGAACTGCATCGACGCGATCAAGCTGAACGGCTACGCGTTCACGGGCGCATCGCCTTGCAGCGCCTGCAAGGAAAACTCGACGGACAAGTCCACCCAGTGTGAAGCGATGATCAACTGCGAAGATACCGGCTACCCCTGCACCGGCAACTGTTCGACCGATTGCTTGAACACAGCGATGGGTGACGGTGTTGTCGCCGGGTGCGTCAGCAGTCTTGTGGCCGCCTCGTGCAATTGACGTCGCTTACCTGAATCAACGCGGCGGTGGCGGCGCGGCGAAGGGCGCGGCCGGCGACAGAGCCGCCTCGGCGGCGGCCAAGCGCTGGCGCCAGCGGCCGGCGTCGGCGTTGCGGGGGTCGCGCCGGAGGAGATCGCGGTAGGCGGTAGCGGCCTCGGCCCAGCGCCCTTCGGAGAATAGGCGATCGGCGTGGGCGACCGGCGTCTCGGCCTTGCGCGCGCTCTTGTCGGACTCTTTCTTGCTGCGGGCGACGGGGGCCTCCTCGTCGGCCATGGCTTCCTCCTCGGAGGCCGCCTCGGCTCGATCTCGCTTGGCGGGGATGGGAGCGCTCGCCGGAGGTGGCGGCGCGGGTGCCGCAGCGGGCGCTGATTCGGCTCGGCCGGCGCCCGCGTTCCTTTCGCGGGGCGGCGCCGCTTTGGCGAGCGTGCCCGGTGATGCCTGCCGGGCCGGTGCCCCGGCGCCGCCTTCGAGATCGTTGCCCAGCCCGCCGAATCCTTTGGCGGCCGATTTTGCGGGGGCCGAGCTCTTCTTTTCGGCGAGCCTGGGGTCAGAAGCGCCGCCTCCGCTGCCGCGCCCTGCGCCTTGGCGCGAAAGGCCGGATCCCTGGCGATCGAGCAGCACGTCGCCGTCGTCGGCCGCGGCCACCGGGGCGGCGGGGGTGCTCCTCGGCGGCGGCGGCTGAGCAAACGCACGGTCGGCGCGCCTGACCGCCGGTGGCTCGGCGTAGGCTTCACGGGCGACCTCGCTACTTTCTTTCGCGAGTCGCTCCGGTGCGGCTCGCCGCTTGTTTGCGATCTGCGCGGAGCCCGAGCCGAGCGCGCTCAGCCCGCCGGTAGCGCCCGGTCCGGCGTGGGCACGGACGGTGGCCTTTCCCTCGGCCGGAGCGTCGGCGGCAGGCGCGGTCGTCTCGGGCGCGGCGGCGCCCGGCGCGGCCATCTTGGGCGCAGCGGCGCCCGGCGCGGAACGCTCCGCTTCGGCTGCCGGCGCGGTCGCAGGCTCGCCGGCCGTCGTCGGTGCCGGTGCCTCGACGGGCGCCGGCACGAGGCCTTGGCGTCCGCGCTCGTACGTCTTCTCCGGTTCCATGAAGATCTTGCTCGCGAGCAGGAAGACTGCCACCGCGCCGACCGTCGCCAGCGTCGGCAACGTCCAGCGCGCGCGCAGTCTCTCCCAGAACGTCGGGCCGGCTGGCTCGATGCGCTTTTCGGGTGCAGGTTGTCGGCCCGCGACGTCCGCGACCGCGGCGCGCAGGATCGCCTGGTGCGCCCGCGCCGGTGGCGTTTCGTCCAGCACCTGGCGCGCGATCGCGCGGGTGCTGCGGAGGCCCGCCAGCTCCGCGCGGCAGCGCGCGCAGCCACCGGCGTCGGCTTCGAGGTGGGCCTCGATCGCCGCGCGCTCGCCCTCCGGCAACTCCCCGTAGAGGAGCTCCATCATCCGCGCGCTCACGTCTTCACAGCTCTTCGCCATCTGTCCCTATCCTGACCCCGTGGATTCGGCCGCGCCCGAGGTCACGCCGGCGCCCAGATCGGCCAGCGCGCCGCGCAGCTTTTCGAGCGCGTAGCGCATCCGGCTCTTGACCGTCGGCTCCGACGCGCCCACCACGGACGCGATCTCGGAGAACGGCAGCTCCATCACTTCGCGCATCAAGAACACCTCACGTTGATCGTCCGGCAGCTCGGCGATGGCCCGATCGATCCGGCGTGCCGCCTGCCGGTCGGCCACCACCGCGTCGGCCGGCGCGTCGGTCGACGCGATCCGGTCGTGCAAGGTCTCGGTCGACTCGGTGCCGGCCGGCCCCGTTCTATCCAGCGAAGCCGCCTCCCGGTGAACCGCCCGGCGCGCCCGATCGATGCAGAGGTTGCGGGCGATGGTGTAGAGCCAGGTCGAAAACTTGGCGTTTCCCTTCCAGGCCGCCGTCGATTCTTGGGCGTCCTTCACCACCCGCAAGAACACCTCCTGCAAAAGGTCCTCCGCCGCTTCTGCATCTCGCGAGAAGCGGCGGAGGAAGTTCCAGACCGGTTTTTCATGGCGGGCCAGGAGTTTCTCGAACGCGCGCACCTCGCCGGCCCGGTACGCCGTCATGAGGGCCTCGTCCGACTCGTCGCCGTCCACCAGGGCGGCATCCTCGCCGGGCCTAGCGCCAGCCGCAAGCGCGCCGCCATCCGGGCGGGGGGGCGGCGAAGCGGCGATCGGTCGCGGGAAACGGCTCGGCCGTAAGGCGCAGGTCGGCGTCGGAGGCGCAGGTGTCGTCGGTGCCGTCGACGGGGATCCCCATCGCGAGCAGCCCTTCGCGATCGTTGTAGCGCGCGCCCAGGACCGCTGCGGGACGACCGGAATTGGCCCGCACGAACTCGACCTCGTAGATCTGCGAGCTCACCGCTTCCCCGTATTCGGTGCCGAGGCCGGGACGCGATTTCTTGTTGGGCGCCTGCGCTTCCGCATGCGCCCCCTTGGCACGTCCGCTCTCCAGGTCGTCGGCCATCGGCGCCTCTTCGGCGGGCGCCGACTTGTCCATGGAACGGGCGGCCGGGGGCGCTGCCGCTGCCGACGGGGCGTCATATCCGCCGCCGCCCATCGAGCCCTGTGAGCTGCGGGGGTCGTAGCGGTAGTCGCGCATCCGCGACGATTCGGGGAGCGCCAGCGGGCGGCGGGGCGGATACAGGATCGGCGGCGGGACGTAGCGCTCGGGGAAGACGGCGACGCCGATGACGCCGACCTCGCGGGCGCTGCCGGTGCGGGCGGCGTACGAATCGCGGACGCTCGAAAAGCGAAAGGCGGCCGCCTCTGCGTGCGAGATCCGCCAGCCGTCGATGTCGACCGAGCCCCAGGCCGGGACCAGGTACCCGCGTTTGCCGCGGAAGTCGGCCGGCTTGCCGTCGACGACGTCGCGCCCGTCGACCGACACCACCGCCTCGATCCGCCGCCCCGAGTGGTTGGCGACCCGCAGCGTGTAGCGTGCGCCGAGCTGGCCGAGCACGTAGGTGTCACCATCGTATGTGTAGGTCGGCACCGGCACGCCGTCCACCAGCACGGTCATCTCGTAGCCGGCCACCCGGTCGCGCAACGCCGTCGGTCCGTTCGGGAGCGGGGACGCCGCGCACGAGTCCGCGGCCAGCAAGAGCGATCCGATTCCAAAGAGCGTGGTCAGCAAAGAGATCCTGGTCATGATGAGCCTCCTGTCCCTTACCGACGCGCGACCGGCCGGAAAGATCTGGCCGCTAACTTTTCGGGGCGGCAGCGTGTCAAACGGGCGCAGCACCGAGACCACGAAGGAGACACCTCATGCGCACCAAGAGCTCGCCCTATGTACGACAAGTCCTGCCACCCCAACGCCCGCGCCGGTTCGGGCTCTGGCTCCTCGGGCCGGTGGTCGCGGCCCTGGCACTCGGGGGCGTGTCCATCTCGGCCGCCCACGCCCAAGCGACGGGCGAAGGTCAGCAGGTCGATCCGACCGACGCGGGGGCGATGGCGGGCGGCTTCATGGCGCGCCGGATGGAGCGGATGCTCGACAAAGTCGGCGCGACGGCCAGTCAGCGCAGCCAGATCGAAGCGATCTGGAGCGATCTGCGTCCGCAGCTCAAGGCGATGCACCAGCAGCACGGGGCCGTGCGCCAGCAGATCGTCGGCGCTCTGACGGCAGCCACCATCAACCCGTCCACGGTCGAGCAGCTCCGGCAGCAGTCGATGACGCTCGCCAACCGAAGCTCGACGCTGCTCACGCAGGGCTTCGTTCAGACCGCCCAGGTGCTGACACCCGATCAACGCCGTCAGGTCCAGGCGATCCTGGCGCAGGAGCACGGGCACTTCCGCCACGGGCACGGGCAGGAGTAACCGCAGCCGACCCTTCGCGCCATCCGGCGACCCAGGCGTCCAGGTTCAACCTGGCGATTGGGTCGTTTTTGTTTTGGGCGCCACGGGCTTTCCGAGACTTCTGACGACCTGAAACAGGACGGTGGCGAACAAGACGGCGAAGGCCACCATCATCGCGGCGGCGAGTCCCTTCATCGCGCTCGGCGTGGTCGGCAGGAACCTGCGACAACCTGGGCAAACCTTAGCGGTCGTGAGGACCGGTTTTCCACATCCAGTACAGGGCTTCAGTGCCAAGTTTGGTTTCTCCTGAGCGGACTATGACGATGATACCGGACACCCGCGCGGCCTCTGGCGGGTTTCCGGAGCCTCAGGCCTGGGCCTGCGCTTCGGCGGCCGCCGTCTGGTGCTCGACGGCGTGGTCGCGGCGGAGGCGGTCGTGGTAGAGGTAGATCACCGGCGTCGAGAAGAGGTTCAGGAGCTGGGAGACGCAGAGGCCGCCCACGATCGTGATGCCGAGTGGGCGGCGGAGCTCGGAGCCGGCGCCCAGGCCCAGCGCGAGCGGCACCGCGCCGAACAGCGCCGCCAGGGTGGTCATCAAGATCGGGCGGAAGCGGAGCAGACAGGCGCGGTGGATCGCCTCTTTGGGATCGAGGCCTTCGTTGCGCTCCGCCTCGAGCGCGAAGTCGATCATCATGATGGCGTTCTTCTTCACGATGCCGAGCAGCAGGATCACCCCGATGAGGGCGATGATGCTGAAATCGAAGTGCAGGACCATGAGGGCGATGAGCGCCCCCAGCGCCGCCGACGGCAGCGTCGACAGGATCGTGATCGGGTGGATCAGGCTCTCGTAGAGCATGCCGAGCACGATGTAAACGGTGAAGAGCGCGGCGGCGATCAGCCAGGGCTCGCTGTTGAGCGACGCGCCGAAGGCCTGCGCGGTTCCTTGAAAGCTGGCGTGGATTCCGGAGGGCAGGCCGATCTGCCGTTCCGCGGCGTCGATCGCTTTGACCGCGTCGCCCAGCGCGGCGCCGGGCGCCAGGTTGAAGGACAGGGTGGTGGCCGGGAACTGCCCCTGGTGCGTGACCGCCAGCGGTGTGGGCGTTTCGGTCATGTGCGCGATGCTGGGCAGCGGAACCAGCTGGCCGGCGGCGCCCCGCACGTACACGTGGACCAGCTGGTCGGGGCTGGCGTACTGCTCGGGCGTCGCCTCCAGTACCACCCGATAGTAGTTGAGCGCCGTGAACGAGGTCGCCACCTGGCGCTGGCCGAAGGCATCGTAGAGGGTGTCGTCCACCATCTGCGCCGTGATGCCGAGCCGGCTGGCGCTGTCGCGGTCGACGTCGACCGCCAGCTCGAGCCCGGCGGTCTGTTGATCGCTCGCGACATCGCGGAGCTGGGGCAGCTTCTTCAGCTTGTCGAGGACGCGCGGGCTCCAGGTCTGCAGCTCGGCCAGGTCGGCGTCCTCCAGCGCGTACTGATACTGGGTCCGCGAGCTGCGGCCGCCCATGCGGACGTCCTGCACGGATTGCAGGAACAGGGTGATGCCCGGCACCCGCGCCAGCTGAGGGCGCAAGCGGGCGATGATCTGATCGGCGTTGCTCTTGCGCTTGGCGTAGTCCTTGAGCGTGATGAACATGGTGCCGGTGTTGCCGGCGCCGCTCGATCCGCCCACGAAGGCGATGGTGTGCGAGACGTCGGGATCCGCGTTGACGATCTTGTTCACCTTCTCCTGCGCCTTGCGCATCGCCCCGGACGAGATGTCCTGTGACGCCTCGGAAAAGCCCGAGAGCATGCCGGTGTCCTGTTGGGGAAAGAGGCCCTTGGGGACCTTGATGGCGAGGAAGACCGTGAGCCCGAGCGTGGCGGCGGTCAGGAACAGCATGACGAGTGAGTGCTCGAGCACCCAGGTGAGCCCGCGATCGTAGCCGTGGACCATGGCCGTGAAGACCCGCTCCGAGGCGCGGTAGAAACGCCCCTGGCGTTGCGCGCTGGCCGGGCGGAGGAGTCGGCCCGCCATCATGGGGGTGACGGTCAGCGACACGACGGCCGAGATGGCGACCGCCACGCTGAGCGTGACCGCGAACTCGCGGAACAGGCGGCCGATGATGCCGCCCATGAAGAGGATGGGGATGAACACGGCGATGAGCGAGACCGTGATGGAGATGATGGTGAAGCCGATCTGCTTGGCGCCCTCCAGCGCCGCCTGGAGCGGCGGTTTTCCGTCCTCGATGAGGCGGGCGATGTTCTCGGTCACCACGATGGCGTCGTCGACGACGAACCCGGTCGAGATCGTGAGCGCCATGAGCGACAGGTTGTCCAGGCTGTAGTCGAGGAGGTACATGACGCCGAAGGTACCGATCAGCGACAGGGGCACGGCGATGGTCGGGATGGCGGTGGCGCGCGCGCTACGCAGGAAGATGAAGACCACGGCGGTCACCAGGAACACGCTCAAGAGCAAGGTCGTCTCGACGTCGCGCACCGAGGCGCGGATGGTCGCCGTCCGATCGGAGGCGATGTCGACCTTGATGGCCGGCGAGATTGACTCCCGCAGGAACGGCAAGGCGGCCTTGACCCCGTCGATCGTCGACAGGATGTTCGCCCCCGGTTGCCGGCGGATGATCATGAGGACGCAGCGCTGGCCGTCGATCCACCCGGCCAGACGGTTGTTCTCGACGTCGTCGAAGACCTTGGCGACGTCGCCCAGACGGATCGTCGCGCCGTTTTGGTACGAGATCACGAGCTGGCGGTAGGCGTCCGCGCCCAGCAGCTGGTCGGTGGCGGCGATGTTGTAGGTGACGGTCGCGCCGGTCAGCGTCCCCTTGGGCTGGTTGGCGGTCGACGTCGCCAGCGCGGCGCGCACGTCCTCCAAGGAGAGACCGCGGCCGGCCAAGGTCTCCTGGTCGACCTGGACGCGCACGGCCGGCTGTTGCCCGCCACCCACGAACACCTGGCCGACCCCGCTGATTTGCGAGATCTTCTGGGCCAGGACGCTGTTGGCGGCGTCGAAGACCTGCGCCAGCGGCAAGGACTCCGAGGTGAGCGAGAGGATCAGGACCGGCGAGTCGGCCGGGTTGACCTTACGATAGTTGGGGAGGCTGGGAAGGTTGGGCGGCAGCTCGGAGAGGGAGGCGTTGATGGCCGCCTGGACGTCGCGGGCGGCGCCCGTGATGTCGCGATCCAGATCGAACTGCAAGGTGATCGACGTGGAGCCCAGGGTGTTGACCGAGGTCATCTCGGTCAGGCCGGCGATCCGCCCGAATCGCCGCTCGAGCGGCGTGGCCACCGACGAGGCCATGGTGTTGGGGCTGGCCCCGGGCAGTGCGCCGGAGACCTGGATGGTCGGAAAGTCGACCCGCGGCAGCGGGGCGACCGACAGGTACCGGTAGGCCATCCCTCCTGCGAGGATCACGGCAGCCGCCAACAACGACGTCGCGATCGGTCGCTCGACGAAGGGCGCCGAGATGTTCATGGCGTCCCGGGCGCCACGACCGGTGTCGCGGCGACCGGCTTGTCCGGCTTGTCCGGCCTTTCTTGCTTGGCCCGTTGGTCTTTCTGGCCTTCGTTCTCATCGGGCGCCGGGCTGGGCTTCTTGCCGCGGCGCAGGCGCGCCGCCAGGCGTTCCATGTAGAGGTAGATCACGGGCGTCGTGAAGAGGGTGAGGATCTGCGAGAGCAAGAGGCCGCCCACGATGGTGACCCCGAGCGGCCGGCGCAGCTCGTTGCCGCTCCCCGTGCCGAGCGCCAGCGGCAAGCCGCCGAGGAGCGCGGCCACCGTGGTCATCATGATCGGTCGGAAGCGCAGCAGGCAGGCCTGATGGATGGCTTCGCGGGGAGACTTCTTCTCGTCGCGCTCGGCCTCGAGCGCGAAGTCGATCATCATGATGGCGTTCTTCTTGACGATGCCGATGAGCAGCACGATCCCGATGAGGGCTATGACCGTGAATTCGGATCGGGTGACCAGCAGCGCCAAAAAGGCCCCCACGCCGGCCGACGGGAGGCTCGACAGGATCGTGACCGGGTGGATGTAGCTTTCATAAAGCACGCCGAGCACGATGTAGACCGTCACGATCGCCGCCAGGATCAGCAGCGGCTCGGTGGAGAGCGAATCGCCAAAGGCGGCGGCCGCGCACTGGAAGTCGCCGTGCAGACCGACCGGAGCCCCCATCCCGATCACGGCCGTTCGCACGGCGTTGACGGCATCGCCGAGCGCCGCGCGCGGCGCCAGATTGAAGGAGAGCGTCACGGCGGGAAACTGCCCTTCGTGGGCGATCGAGATGGTCGTCTGCGTGCGCTCGAAATGGGCAAAGGCGCTCAAGGGAACCGCCTCGCCGCTGGCGGACCGCAGATAGATCTGGCCGAGCCCGTCGGGGTTCTGCTGGTACTGGGGCGCGACCTCGAGGATCACGCGATAGAGATTGAGCTGCGTGAAGATCGTCGACACCGGCCGCTGGCCGAAGGCATCATAGAGAGTGTCGTCGATGGCTTGCGCCGTGATCCCGATCCGGGAGGCGCTGTCCCGGTCGATGACCAGCGTCATTTGCAGCGCCCCGTCCTGCTGATCGCTGGCCACGTCGGCGAGCTCGGGGATCTTCTTCAGCCGATCGAGCACCTGGGGCGCCCAGAGCGACAGCTCCTTGGGGTCGGCGTCCTCGATGGTGTACTGGTACTGCGTCCGACTGACCTGGCTTTCGAGCTCGAGATCCTGCACGGCCTGCAGATACACGCTCACCCCGCTGACCGCCGCCAGCTTGGTGCTCAAACGATCGATGATCTGTTGCGCGTTCGAGTGCCTCTGGTCGCGCGGTTTGAGGTTGATCGACAGGCGTCCGCTGGACAGCGTGGGGTTGCTTCCGTCGGCGCCGATGAACGACGACAGGTTCTGGACGTCTGGATCGGCGCGGACGATGTCGGCGACGGCGCGTTGGCGGTCCATCATGGCCGGGAACGAGATGTCCGGCGGGGCCTCGGTGATTCCCAGCAGCATGCCGGTATCCTGTTGTGGGAAGAGGCCTTTCGGGATCACGACCGCCAGCACGATCGTGAGCGCGATGGTCGCGACGGTGGCCATCAGCGTCAATGCCTGGTGGTCGAAGATCCACCCCAGGCAACGGTCGTAGACCTTGACCATCCAGTCGAAGGCCTTCTCCGAGGCGCCGGCGATGCGGCTTTCGTCCTCGGGCTTGGTGGGGCGCAGGATGTGCGCGCACATCATCGCCGTCAGCGTGAGCGAGATGATCCCGGACGCGACGATCGCGATGCTGAGCGTGACCGCGAACTCACGGAACAGCCGCCCGATGACGCCGCCCATGAACAGCAGTGGAATCAGCACCGCGACCAGCGAGACGGTCAGCGACAGGATGGTGAAGCCGATCTGCTTCGAGCCCTTGAGCGCGGCGGTGAAGGGCGGATCGCCGAGCTCGATGTGCCGGGAGATGTTCTCGATCATGACGATGGCGTCGTCGACCACGAACCCGGTCGAGATGGTGAGCGCCATCAAGGTCAGGTTGTTGAGGCTGTAGCCGAGCAGCAACATCACGCCGAAGGTCGCGATGAGCGACAGCGGCACCGCGACGCCCGGGATGATGGTGGCGCGGAAGTTTCGCAAGAACAGATAGATGACCGCGACCACCAGGACCATCGTCAGCAGCAAGGTGAATTCGACGTCCCGCACGGAGGCGCGGACGGTCTCGGTGCGGTCCGAGAGAATTTCCACCTTGATTCCCTGTGGCAGCGAGGCCTCGAGCCGGGGCAGGAGGGCCTTCACCCGCTCGGCGACCTCGATCAGGTTCGCGCCGGGCTGACGCTGGACATTGAGGATCACGGCGGGGTGATCGTTGGCCCAGCCGGCCACCTGCGCGTTCTCCACGCCGTCGAGCACCTTGGCCACGTCGGTGAGCCGCACCGGTGCGCCGTTGACGTAGGCGATGATGAGCGGCCCGTACCCCGCGGCGCTCAGCAGCTGATCGTTGGCGGAGACCAGATAATTCTGGCGGGGGCCGTCCAGGTTGCCCTTGGGCTGGTTGACGTTGGCGAGCGCGAGGACCGAACGGACGTCCTCGAGGCCGAGGCCGCGACCGGCCAGCGCGACGGGGTCGACCTGCACCCGCACCGCCGGCCGCTGGCCGCCGTTCAAGGTGACCAGTCCGACACCGGAGACCTGCGACAGCTTCTGCGCCAGGATCGAATCCGCGTAGTCATCGACCACGCTCAGCGCGGCGGTGTCGGAGGTGATGGAGAGCGAGATGACCGGGACGTCGGCCGGGTTGCTCTTGCTGTAGGTGGGCGGCGTCGGCAGCGTCTTGGGCAGCAGGTTCGACGCGGCGTTGAGCGCCGCCTGGACGTCCTGCTCGGCCGAATCGATGTCGCGATCGAGCGTGAACTGCAGCGTGATCTGCGAGCTGGCAGCGCTGCTGACGGACGTCAGGTGCGCCAGCGACGGAATCTGTCCCAGCTGCCTTTCCAGCGGCGTGGTCACCGCCGAGACCATCGTGTCAGCGCTGGCGCCCGGCAGGATGGTCGAGACCACGATGGTCGGGTAGTCGACCTGGGGGAGGGCGGCGACGGGCAGCTGGTTGTAGGCGGCGACGCCCGCCACCGCGACGCCGATCATGAGCAGCGCGGTGCCGACCGGGCGTCGGATGAACGGCTCGGAGATGTTCACTGTTGCGGCCGCCCGGTCGTTGTATTCGGGGACCCTGAGAGGGTCCCCGTGCCCCCCCGCGAAGGACTCTGCCGGGCTGAGCCCGGCTCCGTCCACGCGCCGGCGCCTCCCGTCCCGGCTGCCCGGCCGCTGGCGCCACCCGTTCCGCGGCCGTTGCCCGCGTCGCGCAGCGAGACGCGCGCTCCGGGACGCAGCTGGCTCTGTCCCTCGCGCACGACCCGGTCGCCCGCCGAGAGGCCCTGGGAAACGACGGCGTCCTCACCTTCGATCCGCTCCACGGTCACGTTACGCAGGTCCGCCTTCTCACCCTCGACGATGTACACGAACGTCCCCTGCGGGCCGCGCTGTACCGCCGCCGCGGGAATCACCAACGCCCCCTTGCGGACCATCAGGCGCAGGCGCGTCTTGACGAACTCGTTTGGCCACAACACATGGCTCGGATTGGAAAAGACCGCCTTGAGCCGGATGGTGGCCGTTCCCTGGTTGATCTGGTTGTCGATCAACAGAAGCTGCCCCTTGCCCAGCGTCTTCGCGCCATCTCGGCTGCGGGCTTCCACCTCGAGCGGGCTCTGCGCTTGCTGGCGCGCAATGTCGGGCAGGTCGTCCTGCGGCAGGGTGAACAGCACCGCGATGGGATCCATCTGCGCCACCACCACGATGCCCCCCGTGTCGGCGGCGTGCACGATGTTGCCGGGATCGACGAGGCGCACGCCGGTCACGCCGTCGATGGGCGACTTGATGCGCGCGTAGTCGAGCTGCAGCTTGGCGTTTTCGATCGTCGCCTGATCGTTTTGCACCGTGCCCTTGTATTGCTCGACCAGCGCCCGCTGGTCGTCGATCTGCTGTTGCGGCAGCAGGTGCTGCCCGCCGACCGCCTCGTAGCGATCGAGATCGCGCTTTGCCCCCTCGTACTGCCCGGTATCGCGCGCCAACGCCGCTTCTCCCTGATGGAGCAAGATGGTGAACGGACGCGGATCGATCTGCGCGAGAACCTCGCCACGCTTGACCGTCTGGCCCTCTTTGAAATCGACCCGGTCCATCCGCCCGTCGACCTGCGAGCGGACGTTGACGGTCTTGTACGCCGTGACCGAGCCAAGCCCTTCCAGATAGATCGGGACGTCGCGAATCGTGGCGTTCGAGACCAGAACCGGGATCGCGCGATCGCTCCCGGCGGCCCCGTGTCCGCTCTGGGCGGCCGCCATCTCTTCGCTTTTTCCGCAGCCGCACGCGGCAAGGACAGCAAAGGAGAGGAAGGCCGCCGAGGCGGCGACGGCGGCCAACGTCGTTCTTGGCGAAGGCTCTCTCTTGGCGTTCATCGGTCCCCCAGGGCGGCGAGGAGCTGCGCGCGCGCGGAAGCCAGGTTGAACTGTGCCTGAACCCGCTGTGCCTCCGCGGTGGTGTACGCGACCTGTGCATCGCCGAGCTCGACCGCGCTGCCGAGGCCGTGCGCGTAGCGCTTTTCGGCGAGGGTGAGCTGGTCACGCGCATTCACGGCCGCCTCTTCGGCGGCGCCGATGGTGGCCTTGGCGGCCTGTATGCCCAGCCGCCCCTGCTCGACGTCGACCTCCACTTGAAGGCGCTCCGCCGCCTCCTGCCCGGCGAGGTTCTCGAGCGTCCCTTTCGCCTCTCGCACCTGCCCGCGGGTGAGCCCGCCCTGGAAGATGTTCCAGCTCAGCACCAGACCGGCATACCAGTTGGGCACCAACCCGTCGATCGCGACCCCGTTGTCCGAGACATTGGCGATGGCGCCCAGGCTCGGGGCGTAAGCGCCGCGCAGCGAGGCGACGGTCAGCTCCTGTGCGCGCCGCTGATCCACCAGGTTGGCGACCTCCGGGCGGACGCGGAGGGCGCGGTCGGCAAGTGGGCCGGAAGGGCCGTCCTCGCCGGGGACTGGTTGCATTTCTTCGTCGGTGATCGCGAACCGCCCCGCCACCGGGACCCCCATCGCCTGCGCGAGCTGCGCCTCGGCCACCTCGAAGTTGTTCTGTGCCATCACCAGCTGGACCTTTGCGTTGGCCAGCGCCGTCAGGACCGTCGCGAGGTTGATATCTGGCTGGATGCCGGTCTTGACGAACGCCCGGGTCTGCTCCACGTGTTTCTCCTGGTTCCGCAACGACTCTTCTGCGACCGCCACCAGATCGTGCTGCGCCCGCACCTGGAAGTACGCGCGTCGGACGTTGAGCAGCGTCTGCAGCTCGGCGGTACGCGTGTTGTCGAAGGCCGCGTCTCGACTGGCGCCGGCTGAGCGCCATTTGCCGCTGGTCAGGCCGAAGTCGTAGATGAGCTGCGTGGCCGTCGCCCCGAAGAGAAAATAGTTGTACTTCGGATCCCAGCTCACGGGCGCGGTGTTGGTGCCGGTCGTACCTGTGCCGGTCGTGCCTGTACCGGTCATCCCTGTGCCGGCCGTGCCGGCGGGTAGGGCGCCCGGACGCGGCGCGAAGTTCCCGGTCGAACGCTCGTAGGTTCCGTTCAAGGTCACCTGGGGCAGGTACCCGGACCGCGACTCCTCGACGCGGCCCTCGGCCGCCTCGAGCAGGCCGTGCGATTGCTGGATCGTTGGTTGGTTGCGGAGCGCCGTCGCCTCCGCCTGGCTCAGCGTCAGCGACGTCACCGGCGCATTCGGATCGTCGGAGGTCGGCGCCGCCAGAACGAATCCTCCGATCAGCACGAGGGGAAGCAGCAGAGCGACGAGATGGCGGGGCGGCATGGAGCGGCGACGTTTACCTGTAAGGCCAAAGACTGAGATCGGGAAGCGTGCTCGGGCACCGCAACAAACGAGCCAGAGCGGTACCACCTGTGGCGTTCCTCTGGTCAGGCGGATTCCGGGGCGCTAACCTGTATCAATTCTGGACACCTGTCAGTCGTGTGGGCAGCCCGTGACCGCGGCGAACGAAGCGCGGTCGCACCAACCGAGCGGTATCGCGCTTGCTTGATACGCGGCGCGTGCGCCTCGGCCGACCCATCCGTCACCGTCTGCTGACCGTGGCGGTGCTCGGGCTCCTGACCGCGGCGCTCTCCGCCGATGCCCTTTACCGCGCCATCTCGGTCACCCGCGCGCAGCGCCTCGAGCGCGGTCGAGAGGCGGTGCGGGACGAGATCGACCGGCTGGCGGCGCAGGCGACCCCCGGGGCCCCCTCGGTCTCTGCCGCCGCCGTCTCTCCCATCGTCGGAATGCGGGGCGGTGTCGCGCCGGCTGCGAACGGGGCGCAGGCGATCGCGTCCGGGGTGCCGCTCGCCTGGTGCGCCGGCCTGGGGTCGCTGGCGGCGCGGGCATCTGGCGCCGGCGCACCCGTCGAGAGCGAGACCGAGATCGACGGCGGTCAGCTGGTCGCCCGGATGGTCCGGATGTTCCCCGATCGCCTGCTGTGGGCCGCCGTGCTGGTTCGCCCTTCTCCAACCTTGCAGACCTGGCGCCTTCTGGTGGTGGCGCTGGCCTTTTCGGCGCTGCTCCTGGTGGCCAGCGCTTCGTACTCGCTCGTCACCGTCAATCGTGCCGCGGGCGCTCTGCGGGGCGCGCTGGCGGCGCTCGCCGACGATCTGACCGCGCCGGTGCCCCGCTTCCAGGTTCGAGAGCTGGACGACATTGCGGTCGGGATCGATACGCTGGCGCGGCGTTTGGAGGAGTCGCGCCGGATCCAGGAGAGGATGGTGGGGGATCTCGCGCGACAGGAGCGGTTGGCGGCGCTGGGGCGGGTGGTCGCCGGCGTCGCGCACGAGGTGCGGAACCCGCTGGCCTCGATCAAGCTGCGTCTCGACCTTGCGATCCGCGCCGAGGCCGCGCTCCCCAGCGCCGCGCGCTCCGCCATCGATCACGCCTCGTCCGAGATCATGCGGCTCGATCGGTTGGTCGCCGATCTCTTGATCGTGGCCGGACGGGCCGTCGGGACGCGAGCGTCGCTGGACGTAGGGTCGCTGCTGCGCGCGCGGGCCGAAGCCCTCGGTCCGTGGGCGGGGTTGCGGCGCATCGTCATCGACGTCCAGGGGCATGGGGAGGCGACGGTCGACGGGGACGCGCTGGCGCGCGCGCTCGACAACGTTCTGCGCAACGCGGTCGAGGCGTCGCCCGATGGCGCGGCGGTAGAAGCGACTGTCGAAGACGACGGGAGCTGGCTGCGCGTCCGGATTGCCGATCGGGGCGCGGGCGTGCTGCCCGGGCGGGCCGGCGAGATCTTCGAGCCCTTCTTCACCACCAAGCCGGACGGCACGGGGCTAGGGCTGGCAATCTCGCGGGCCATCGCGCGGGCGCACGGCGGCGATCTGATCTACGGGCGACAGGGCGAGGTGACCCATCTCGAGCTCACGCTGCCGCAGGCCGGAGTTGCGGCCGGCGCGGGCGGACCGCGGCTCGATCTCCAGGCGCAGGCCGGTCGCGCATGAGTGGGGTGGTGCTGATCGTCGAGGACGAGCCGGGGCTGCGGCAGGGTCTCAGCGATCTCGTGACGGCCATGGGATCGGAGCCGCTGACCGCCGCCGGCCTGGACGAGGCGCGCGGGATCGTCGCGGCGCGGGCGGTCGACTGCGTGCTCCTCGACATCCGCCTGCGCGACGGGGACGGGCTCGACTATCTCGGCGAGCTGCGCAGCACCGCGCGCGGCGTGCCGGTCATCGTCGCGACCGCCTACGGAGACAGCGAGCGGACCATCCGGGCGATGCGCGACGGCGCCTTCGACTACCTCACCAAGCCGTTCGACCTCGAGGCCCTGCGCACCACGATCGAACGGGCGCTCAAGCAGCGTGCCCTGGCGCGCTCGGCCGCGCCCGCGCCCGATCCGCCCGAGACCCGCGCCGATCTGGTCGGGACCAGCGCGGCGATGCTGGCCGTCTGGAAGCTGATCGGTCGGGCCGCCGGATCGACGGCGCCGGTGCTGATCACGGGCGAGACCGGCACCGGCAAGGAGCTAGTGGCGCGGGCCATTCACGCCTACGCGCCGCGCGCGCGACAGCCCTTCATCGCCAGCAACCTGGCCGCGCTGCCGCCCACGCTGATCGAGAGCGAGCTCTTCGGGCACGAGCGGGGCGCGTTCACGGGCGCGACCGCGCGCCGCAGCGGCCGGTTCGAGGCGGCGGCCGGCGGGACGCTGTTCCTCGACGAGATCGGCGATCTCGATCCGGCGCTGCAGACCAAGCTCCTGCGGGTGGTCCAGGAGGGGACCTACGAGCGGGTGGGGGGCAACGATCCGATCGCGACCGACGCGCGCCTCATCGCCGCCACCAGCCGCGCGGTGCGTCCGGGCGCCGCCGGGGCGGCCTTGCGCGAGGATCTCTATTACCGCCTGGCGGTCATCGAGATCGAGCTGCCGCCCCTGCGCGCGCGGCGCAGCGACATCCCGTTGCTGGTCGCGCACGCGCTGCGGGGGACGGCGGCGCGGGCCGTTTCGGAGGAGGCGATGCAGCGGCTCCTCGGCAGCCCTTGGCCGGGAAACGTCCGGGAGCTGTTCCACGTGCTCGAGCGCGCGGCCGTGCTCTGCGGCAGCGAGGTGATCGACGTCGACGATCTGCCGGAGGCCGTCCGCGCCGCGGCGCCCGTCGCGCTCGGTCCGCTCGGCGCCGAGGACATTTCACTCCACGACGCCGTCGCGGGCCTGGAAAAGCAGCTCATCTTGCGCGCGCTCGAGCGCGCCAAGGGGAACCGGTCCGCAGCCGCCCGCCTGCTGGGGATCGGCCGTCCGCTCCTCTACGCCAAGATGGACGAGCACGGACTCGATGGCCGCGGCGTGGAGTAGGTCCGTCGCTGCCGAACCCGTGCTAGTCGTAGGCAATGGCTGACGCGCATCCGGGCGATCTCGCGGCGCGCGATCTGGCGGTGTTCTGGCACCCGTGCAGTCAGATGCGGGACTACCGCGACTTTCCGCCGCTGGAGGTGATCGGGGCCCACGGCACGCGCCTCGAGCTGGCGGACGGCCGCACGATCCTGGACGCGATTTCCAGCTGGTGGTGCAAGGCGCTCGGACACGGCCACCCGCACCTGGCGGCGGCCCTGCGACGGCAGCTCGAGACCTTCGAGCATGTCATCACCGCCAACACCACCAGCGCGCCGCTGGTGCGCCTGTGCGAGCGTCTGCTGGCGGCAGCCAACGGTCAGCCACCGGCGGTGTGGGGGCCCTCCGCGGCGCCGGGACGCCGGCCGGGACACTTCGGCAAGGTGTTTCTCGCGGACAACGGATCCACCGCCGTCGAGATCGCGCTCAAGATGGCGCTGCAGGCGCAGGCGCAGCGTGGCGCGCCCGGGCGCACGCGCTTCGCCGCCTTCGAAAACGGCTACCACGGCGAGACGGTTGGAGCGCTCTCCGTCGGTGATCTCGACCTGTACGCGGCGCCCTTTCGCGCGCTCTGTTTTCCGGTTCGGCGGATGGGCGGGCTGCCATACCGACGCGGCCCGCACGATCCGGCCTGGCTCGAGGCGGGCGGCAGCTGGCCCGCCATCGAAGCCGCCCTCGAGGCCGAGGCCGACACGCTTGCCGCCATCGTGTACGAGCCTGTGCTTCAGGCCGCCGGTGGCATGCGCTTCTTCAGTCCCGATCTGCTGCGCCGTCTGCGCGCCTGGGCCGACGCGCACGGCGTCTATCTGATCGCGGACGAGATCGCGGCGGGAATGGGCCGGCTCGGCGCCATCTTGGCCAGTCACCTGGCCGAGGGCGCCGGCCGGTTGTCGGTGGCCGCGATTCCCGATCTTGCGGTGCTCTCCAAGGGCCTCACGGCCGGAACGCTTCCGCTTTCGGCGGTGTTGACCACCGACGCGGTCTACGCGCTCTTCGACGCGGACTATGGCGACGGGCGCGCGTTCCTGCACTCGAATACCTTTACCGGCAACGCGCTCGCGGTGGCGGTGGCGAACGCCGTGCTCGACGTCTTCGCGGCCGACGACATTCTCGGCCGGGTCCGGGCGCTGGCGCCGCATCTGCGCGCGGCGATGGAATCGGTGGCGGCGTCGCGACCGTATCTACGCGGCCTGCGGGCCTGCGGCCTGGTGGCGGCGGTCGATATCTGCGCCGCCGACGGCACCCCGCTCGATCCGCGCCGTCGCACCGGCTACGCGGCCTATCGGGAGGCGGTCCGGCGGGGGGCGTTGCTGCGTCCGCTCGGCGACACGATGTACCTCTTCCCGCCGCTCACCGCGACGGCCACCGAGATCGACCAGATGGCCGCCATCCTCGCCGACAGTCTCGACGCCGTCGTGGGGGGCTGATCGCGTGAGTACCGACGGGCTTTGCCCGGCGGGACTCTTCGCGGGGGGTCTAAGGGACCCTTTGAGGGTCCCTTTCAAAATCAGAAACTGGCGGCGGCGACCCAGTACAGCCGATCGCCGCCGCCGGTGGCAAACCCGTGGGCGTAGCCGAGCTCCACCTGGCCACCGAGGTAGTAGCCCAGACTGAATTGGAAGTGGGCCTCGGCGCCCGCGTCGGTCTTGAGATCGCGGCCCTGGAACGGGCCCTGGAACGCGTTTCCGATGTCCGTGAAGAGGACGCCCCAGATCCGGCGAAGGTAGAAGGGGAAGGTGTCGTAGCCTTTTTCGATCCAGACCAGCGGCGCGCGGTACTCCGCCGAGAGCAGGACGTAGTTGTCGCCTTGGAGGTAGTTCGCCGGATAGCCGCGAAGCGCGGCGTACTGGTACTGGTTGAGCAGGACCGCGCGCAGGACGTCCTGCGGGGAGTAGCCCCCGAGACTGAAGAAGTCGCGCGTGTCGCCGATGCCGAAACCGCCCGCGGCCATCACCGCGAACGCGTGCAGACGCGCCCACGGGGGGGTCAGATACTCGGTCCAGGAGCCGCTCACCTCGGTGGTGCGGAACCGGCCGCCCAGGATTGGGTTGGAGAAGCGCAGGTTGAGGTGAATGATCCGCCCCTCCTGGCTGCTGATCGAATAGGGCCAGCCGTGCGCGTCGTTGAACGACCAGCCGAGGTGCAGATCGGCGTACGGTCCCTGCTGGGGTTTGATCGTGATGCCACCGGTCGGCTCGCCGACGGGGATCCGGTCGGTGGGAGCGTAGGCCGCGTAGTCGTAGCTGATGCCGAGGTCGCCCTGCGCGTCGGCGGTGTGCAGAATCGGCAGGTCGCTCCCGGCGGTCAGGTTCTCGGAGCGCTGCCGGTAGTTGAGGTTGGTGCCGTCGACGATCAGGCCCGGCGTCATCTGATCGGTGCGCGAGACCGTGACGCTGAACGAGGGCCAGAGCCGGTTGTAGCTGTAGGAGACGTAGCCGGACGCGTCTCCGTTGGATGGAAGCAGGAGCTCGAATCCGACCGCGTGGTTGCCGACCGGATCACCGACGCTGGTGTTGAGCTGGAACGTATTACCCAGACCGAGCGGATCCGGGAGAACCTGGACGTTCCACTGCCGCGGGTACATGTACTTCCAGGGCGCGTAGGGAACGATCCGCTGCGGGATGGGGAGCGCGGCGGCGTCTTCCGGCGCGGCATCGGGCGAATCGGTCTCGGCGTCGGGATCGGGGGAGGCGTCGAGGCGCGCGTTGGCGTAAGGCTGCGCGGGCAAGAACTGGCCCGGATCGTAGGGTAAAGACCAGAGGTCGAAGCCGTCCGAGGTGAAGCCGGTGAAGACCAGGCGGCGACCGTCGGGCGAGACGACGGGCTGGAACGCGCCCGCCAGAACGTTCGTCACCTGGAAGAGCCGCCCGGTGCGCAGCTCGTGGGCGTAGATGTCGTTGATGCCGCTTCGATCCGACGAGAACAAGATGAACCGTCCGTCGGGCGAAAACCGCGGATCGATGTCCATGGCCCGATCGACCGAGATCGCGCGGTCGGTGGCGGCCGCGAGATCGTAGATGTGAATGTCTCGAAAGCCGCCCGGCTTCCAGCGCGAATAGGTGATGAGCCGACCGTCGGGCGACCAGGCTGGTGTGAAGGCCAGCCCCGGCGCTCCCGGCTGGAGGACGCGCGGCGTCCCCCCATCGATTGGCACCAGCGCCAGCTCGCGCGTTCCGGGTCCCACCAGCACGCAGGCGATCTGCCTCCCGTCGGGCGAGACGTCGGGCTCGTGCGCGCGGGCGCCGCGCGTGAGCTGCCGGATGGTGCCGGCCGCGACGTCGAGGCGAAACAGATCGTTCCATCCCAGCTCGGGATTGCCCGAGATGCGCAACGGCAGCGGCAGATAGTTGACCCGCGGAAAGATCAGCGCCTGCCCGTCGGGCGTCGGTGCCGCCGGACCGCCCCCTTGCATGTCGGCGATCCGTTGATGGGCGCCGGTCTCCGGATTCAGACGGACGTAGGCCGGCGACTGATCGTCGTTGGCGCGGTGATAGACCAGCGTGCCATCGCGGAAAAATCGTCCGCCGGGACCCTCGCTGCGCGGCGACGGCGCCTCCCGGGTGAGGCGGGTTGCGACGGTGAGGGGCCGCCGTTGCGCCTCCTCGGCCTCCAGGGTGTAGCGGTGCGCGATTGATCGCCTCCAGTCGTCCCAGAGGCCGGGGCCGAACAGTCCGACGTAGCCCTGGCCGACGGTTTCGGCGACCGTGCGGTTGAGGGCGCCCGGGATGCAGGTGTCGGCGTAGCGGTGGGAGATCTCCTGGATCTTGGCGGGGCCGTAACGATCTTCGATGTAGCGCAGCACGTTTGATCCATAGGCGTACGCCGCCGTCCCGCCGGGGTAGGCCAGCGGGATCGCCGAGATCTGATCGATCCCGAAGAGCCGCCCCTCGAGGAACGGCACCCGCAGGTGCATGTCGAAGAAGCTGCTGCGTAAGCGACCGGCGGTTGTCTGGCGGGACTCCATCAGCACCGCCATCCCCTCGATGAACCACGTCGGCTCCGAGAGGTTCGGCGCGAAGGTCCTCCCCATGATCGTGTTCAGGAGGAGCGCGCAGGGGCTCAGCATGGTGTCCAGGTGGACCACGTGCGTGAACTCGTGCGTGACGAGCAGCTTGACGTAGTCGTCGAAGTCGTTCAGCTCGTCGAGCGAGCCGGGTGGCGCGCCGAAGGCCAAGATGTAGTTGTAAGGGATGGAGGTGGCGAGCCCGTTGGCGTCATCGGTGTTGTCGTCGAGGGTGATGTGCACGCGGCCGCTCGGCCGCCAGTTGAGATAACGGGTGATGAGCCGGTAGGCGCGCTCGGCGATGTGGGCCGCTCTTTCGGCAAACTTCTGTTCCGCCGGATAGAAGTGGATCTCGAAGTGCGGGGTTTCCAGCGTGTACCAGGTCGCACGCGGCAGCCGGGGCGTCGGCAGCGCCTCGGCCGGCTCCTCGATGGTGTCGGCACGGGCGCCGCGGGCCAGGGCAAAAAACGCCACCAGGACGAGGCCGGCCCTGGCGTGCTTTCGCATCGCGCGGGATTCTAGCCGCGCTGGCCGCTCCGGCGAAACAGGTCGTCTGCCCGGGGCCCTGGTAAGGGGGCCGCTTCGTGGTTAATCTCTGCGTTCTTCAACCGAGGAGTCGGGCATGAAAAGGTCGGCAACAGCGAACTGGAAGGGTGGCCTCAAGAGCGGGAAAGGAACGTTTTCCGCGGCAAGCGGTACCTTTTCCAACATTCCGTACGATTTCGCGCAGCGGTTCGAAAGTGGCGCCGGGACCAGCCCGGAGGAGCTGATCGCGGCGGCGCACGCCAGCTGCTTCTCGATGGCGCTGTCGGGTCAGCTCGAAGCGGCGGGCCTGCCGCCCGAGAACGTCGACACGCGCGCCACCGTCACGCTCGAGAAGGTGGAGGGCGGATTCGCCGTCACCGCGTCGCACCTCGACGTGACGGTGAAGCTCACCACGCCCGACCGCGAAAAGTTCGACAAGGCCGCCGAAGCCGCTCGCTCGGGGTGCCCCATCTCCAAGCTCATGTCGAGCGCCAAGATCACCCTCGACGCCCGCCTGGCGTAGCTCAGCGGGTGCGGCTCAGATCGCGGCAGATCCGGAGGTGGCGTAGCGCGGCGCCGTAGTCGCCCGCCAGATCGTAGAGGCGGGCGACGTTGTAGTGGGCATCTGCGTTGCGGCCGTCCACGGTGATGGCGTCCCCGTAGGCCTCGAGGGCCGCGTCGTTGCGCCCCTGATCTTCCAGCACGACGCCCAGGTTGAAGAGCGCGGTGGGATCGTTCGACCGGATCGCCAGCGCCTGGCGATAGTGCGCCTCGGCGGTGGGGAGATCGCCACGCTCGTGCAGGATGCGTCCCAGGTTGATGTGCGCATCGGCATGCTCGGGGGCCTGCATCAGGACCTGCCGGTAGCTGGCCTCGGCCTGTTCGGGATCGGCCTCGTCGACGTCGCACCCGATCTCATAGATCTCGTCGGTGGAAGGGGGCACCACGTCGCCGCCGGACGGAACCGCCGACCGGGAGGGAAGCATCGCCATCGGCGCGCTGCCGGGATCGATGAACGGGCCGTTGAAAGCGAGCAGCACCTGGCCCGACTCGGCTTGCCAGCGGGTGTTCCCTTCGTGGACCACGACCGACGACCCCTCGGCCTGGAGCTGCATGCCGGTCAGCGGCCGGGTGTCGGGGAGACGCGCGCGCAGCTTCTTGAGCGCCAGCCGCACGCGGTGGGGGCGGATGCGCTGGCGAACCAGCTCCTCCGCCTTGCGAAGCAGGAGGAGATCCTGGAATGAAAACCGCAGCTCGCCGCGCTGGCCGTGCTCGGGCGACAGGACGCCCGAGCGCAAGTAGGCGCGCAACCGGCCCGAAGAGACGCCGATCATGCGCGAAACATCCTGGGTCGTGTAGCCGCTCAAGCGCCGCGAATATAGCAGCGCACGGTTGTGGCGGGGCCGCCAGTTATTGGCGCGCTATGAGGGCGTTGCCGTGAGGCAACGGGGAGCGAAGCGAACCATGCCCGACGCCGTGCCGCCCGGAGGCGGCCTATCGCTTTCGTGCCCGCTTGCGATCGGCAGCCGGAGTCTCCTCCGAGCGGTGCGCGGCCCGGCGCGACGCGGGCTCATCGGCCGCCTCCGCGTCCGGCGCCGGCGCGGCTTCCTTGGTCCGCGCCGCCGCCTTGCCGAGGCTGGCCTTGAGCGCGGCCATTAGATCGATGATCCGGGCCGGCTCGGGCGCCGGCGCGCTCTCGGAGATGTCGTGCCCCTGCACCTTGCGGTCGATATCGGCTTGGATCCGCTCCCGGACCTCGTCGTGGAAGAGCGTCGGCTCGAACGTCTCGCTGGCGATCTGGTCGATGAGCTGCTTGGCGAGCTTGAGCTCCGGCTCACGCACCTCCCCGCCTGGCAGCGGCACCTCGGCCATCGGCCGGACCTCGTCGGCGTAGAGCAGCTCCTGCAGAATCAGCGCCCGCCCGTCGGCCGAGGGGCGCAGCATCACCAGATACTGCTTGCCTCGGGCGGCGTAGCGGGCCAGCGCGGCGCGGCCGGTCTCGCGCATCGCCTCCGCCAGCAGCAAGTAGGCCTTGTCTCCCCCCTTTTCTGGCCCGAGATAGTAGGGGCGCTCGAAGTAGATCGGATCGATGGCCGCCAGCGGGACGAACGCCGCGATGTCGATGCTCTGGGTCGCCTTCTCCTCGAGGGACTTGAGCTCCTCGGGGGTGAAGGTCACGTACTGGTCCTTGGCGAACTCGTAGCCCTTCACCATGTCGTCGCGGCTGACGGCCTCGCCGTCGCGGGGGCAGATGTACTGCTGCTTGAGCCGCGAGCCGCACTTCTTGTGCAGCAGGTTGAACGATATGGCGGCGGAGCTCTGGGTGGCCGGATAGAGCCGCACCGGGATCGACACCAGACCGAAGGAGATGGTCGCGCCTGCGATTGCTCTTGCCATGGTTTGTACGCCAGTGTATCCGAATGTAGGACAACTGCCAAAAACCTATCCGGGCGTCTCCGCAACCGCCAGCATCTCACGGAGTCGATTGGCCGCCGCCGGTCCCTTGCCGGCGTCCTCGTGTTTGAAGAAGACGTAGGCGCAGGTCCAGGGCTGGGCCTGGAGGTGCTCGGCCCAGCGACCGATCGCGACGTCGTCGTAATCCGTCCGGCGCAGGCGCAGGTAGCCCCAGTCGGCGGTGGCCTCGAGCGGCGTCTCCATCTCGTCCGACTCGGCGATGCAAAGCGCCGCCCGGCGTGCCCGCAAGCAGTCGTAGACGTCGTCGGAGAACCAGGACAGGTGGCGAAACTCCAGCGCGGCCGAGAGACCGGCCGGCAGCGCCGTCAGAAAGGCCTCCAGGAGCGGGAGATCCTTGCGCAGGAACGGGGGCAGCTGGAACAGCACGGGGCCGAGCTTGTCGCCGAGGGCGTGCGCCACCTCCGCCAGCCGTTCGACCGCCGCCGCCGTGTCGGCGAGCCGTTTGTCGTGCGTGATCTGCCGCGGGCTCTTGAGCGAAAAGCGAAACCCGGGCGGCGTCTCGGCCGCCCAGCGGGAGAGAACCTCGGCCGTCGGCATCCGATAGAACGTATTGTTGATTTCGACCGCCGCCAGACGCTCGGCGTAGTAGGCCAGCATCTTGGTGGTCGGCATCTTCTCGGGGTAAAAACCGCCCCGCCAGGCCGGGTAGCTGAAGCCGCTGGTGCCGATCAAGACGTGCATGGGTCCGATTCGCGTGGGGTGGCGCGCCGCTCGTGGGTGAGGCCCTTTTCGCGCGTAGGAGTTTGCTTAAAGACCGCGCTCGTCGGTAAACTATCAGAATGACGCGCGACCGCGTCGCCAATCCGCTCGACGACACGACGCGGACGGCGCAAGCCCCCGAGGCGCCCGTCGTGGCGGATGGCCAGACCCATGCGGCCTGCCTGGTGGTGCTCTCGGGATCCAGCGTCGGGGAGATGTACCGACTCGAGAAGGAGCGGGTGGTCCTGGGCCGCGGCGACAAGGTGGACCTGCGCCTCATCGACGACGGCATCTCCCGCGAGCACGCGCAGATCCTCAAGGAGGGCGAGCAGCACCTGCTGGAGGATCTCTCCTCGACCAACGGCACCTATTGCAATGGCGAACGGGTGCAGCGGCACGCGCTCGCCGAGGGGGACAAGATCCTGCTCGGGTCGACGACCATCCTCAAGTTCAGCTACCAAGATCGTCTCGACGAGATGTTTCAACGGCAGATGTCGGAGTCGGCCCTGCGCGATGGTCTGACCCGGGCGTTCAACAAGCGCTACTTCACCGAGCGGATCGACAGTGAGTTTCAGTACGCCAACCGGCACCGCACGCCCCTGTCGCTGATCTTCATCGACATCGATCACTTCAAGCGGATCAACGACGTTCACGGTCATCAAGCCGGCGACTACGTCCTCACGCAGCTGGCGACGCTGCTCATGAGCATGCTCGGTGAAGAGGAGGTGCTCGCGCGTTACGGCGGCGAGGAGTTCGCCGTCATCGCGCGCGGCTCGGAATCCCCGGCGGCCTCGGTGCTGTCGGAGCGCATGCGCGCGGCCGTGGCCGCCCATCCGTTTACCCATGAAGGCGCCAGCATTCCCGTGACCGTCAGCGTGGGGGTCGCTTCCGCGCCGGCCCCGGGCCTCCGTGCGGCGGCCGACCTGGTCGCGCGCGCCGACGAAACCATGTACACCGCCAAACGCGCCGGCCGAAATCGCGTCTGCGTCGCAGGCGAGACGCCGCCGCCCAAGTAGAGCCAAGATATAGGGCCAATAACGCAACGTCGCAGCGCGCGGGGGAGGGCGGGCTTAGCGGCCGGAGCTGATCGCGGGGGGTTGGACCCTCTCAGGTCAGGGTCCCACGTCTCACGTGAAGGTGGCTGCCACGGTCAGCGCCCGCCGGAGGCGCGCCAAGTATTCCGAGCGCGGGATGGCGGTGGCTCCCAGGCGGGCCAGGTGCGGCGTCGGCACCTGCGCGTCGAGCAACGTGAACCCGCCGGCGCGCAGCCGCTCGATCAAGTACCCGACGGCGGCCTTGGAGGCGTCGGTACGGCGGTGGAACATCGACTCGCCCCCGAAAAACCCACCCAGCGCGACGCCATAGAGCCCACCCACCAACGCCTGGTCCTCCCAGACCTCGACACTGTGGGCCAGGCCCATCCCATGGAGCTGGCCATAGGAACGCACGAAATCATCCGTGATCCAGGTGGACGGCCGGTCGGCGCCGGCTTCGGCGCAAGCGCGCATGACACCCTCGAAATTTCGGTCGATGGTGAACCGCCAGCCCGCGCGACGCGCGGCACGTCCAACGCTCCGATGCGGACGCCACGAGCCGAGCTCGAAAACCGCCCGCGGGTCGGGCGACCACCAGGTCAGAACTGGATCGGACGACCAGGGAAAAATCCCGGCGCGATACGCGGCGACCAGCGTTTCCGGCAGCAACTTGCCGCCCAGCGCGACCAGGCCGTTCGGAGCCGAGTCCGACTCCGAGGCCACCTGCACCGGCACCGGGCCGCGTTGCGACCGGTCGTTTGGATCCACCCGCGCAGTTTACGCTTGATGGCTGGCTTCGGTCCCTTTCGATTGGGGCTCGACCGGCGAGCTCACGGCCTGCGTCGGCTCGGGGGCGTTGGTGTTGGCCACCTCGCGCGAGCGCCGGCGACCGCCGCTCACCATGCCGCCCTTGCGTCCTGCCTCGCGGGCTTCCCTGGAATCGAACTCGTGCGCCGTGCCTTTTTGATGGGCGGCCTTTCCACCCTGCGACGAAATCTGGCGCTGACGCGTCCGGTCCATGCTCGCGAAACCACGTCCACGGCTCTCGACTTTTTCGGTGCTGTTGCTGATCGACATGACGGTTCCCTTCTTCCGCGGATCTTTGTCCCGCGTAGTGTCCAGACGGAGTGCTCACGAAAAAACTGCGCACGATCCCGCTGCGGGAACAGGGGGCGGGGAACAATAATCTCGACGGGATGCGGGACTTCAGCCTTCGGGCAGCTCATCTGGATCCAGCTCGACCATTCCGGGGACCGGCGGGGGACGGTTTCCCGGTGCGCTCGGATCGCGCACGGCGAGGACCTTGACGCGAAACTCGATGTCGCGGCCGACCAGGGGATGAAGCAGGCGGACTTTGGCCGCGGCGTCGTTCACGGACAGGATCTTGAATCGGACCGGTGCGCCGGAAGTCGGATCCTTGGCTTCGAAGACCGCTCCGGGCTCGATCTGGGTCCCTCCGGGAAAGACGCTACGCGCCATTTCGGTCACGGGAAGAGAGTCTTCGGTGCCGAACGCCTCGCGGGCAGGAACCTCCCCTTGCTTCTCGTCGCCCGGACTGAGTCCTTCCAGGCGTTTCTCCAATCCGGGCAGCATTTTGCCTTCGCCGTGGACATAGCGGATCGGCCCGCTGCGGTCCGATGATTCGATGACCTCCCCACCTTTGACCTTGAGCTCGTATTCGAGCTCGACGGTGCGACCCGGAGCGATTTTCATGGGGCCGATCGTAATGCTCCGGCGCGCACTTTAAAAGGTGATCGAAACGTCATCGTGGATTCAATTCGGGAGCGCGCGTAAGATGGGAAATGGTGGATTCTCGGGCGATCGGCTGACGAAATCGCCGTGTTTCCGCCACCGACTGAAGATATCCAGAGCTTCCTCGCGAGAAAGGCCCGCTGTGAGCATAGGTTCCCCCCAGCCTAGGGTTCGACGCTCGCCTTCGATGTTCCACCGACCGGTCTGCCCGAAGAGCGGGGCCGTCGGGGCATGGACATTGGGCCGTGCCGCCGTTGCCGCCGCGGCCGTTGTCGTCGCCATCGCCGCCCTGGGCGTGGCGGGCGGATGTGGTGGCGGGGCGCAGATCCGGCAGCCCGACGCGGGTGCAAAGACCGATGGTCCGACAGTCATGGATGGTGGGGGAACGGACTCGCACCATGGCGAGGGGCCCGGGATCGCCCTCGGGCAGCCCTGCACGGACGCGGCGAAGTGCGGATCGGGCATTTGTGTGGACGGCGTCTGCTGTAACACCGCCTGCGACGGCGCGTGCCTGACCTGCGCCGCCTCGGGCAGCGTCGGCACCTGCGTCCCGGCCGATGTCGGCACCAATCCACGGAACGGCTGCACCGACATGGGCGCGGCCAGCTGCGGGACCGATGGTCTCTGCGACGGCACGGGGAGCTGCGAGAACTACGCCGCCGGCGTGACCTGCCAGCAGCCGGGATGTACCGGATCGACGCTGCTCTTCGCGGGACGCTGCGATGGCGTGGGGACCTGTGTGACACCGGCGAGTCAGTCGTGCGCGCCGTGGACCTGCGGATCGACGGGCGCCTGCAAGACCACCTGCTCGGCCGATGCCGACTGCACGGCGGGCAACTTCTGCGTCTCGGGAAGCTGCGGGCTCAAGCCGCCCGGCGCGACTTGCGGCGCCGGCGGCGATTGTAAGTCGGGAATCTGCGCGCAGGGCGCTTGCTGCGCGACGGCCTGCACGGGCAACTGCAAGTCCTGCGCGCTCACCGGGAGCGCGGGGACCTGCACGAACGTGCCGAGCGGGCAGGATCCGCAGGGGCAATGCGCGGACGCCCTGGCGCCGAGCTGTGGCACCAACGGCTCCTGCGACGGTATGGGCGCCTGTCAACTCTACCCGTCGACCACGATCTGCGGCACCAACACTTGCACGGCGGGCACGGAGACCCTGGCCGGAAAGTGCGACGGCCTCCTCGGCGTTTGTCAGGCGGGAACGACGCAGAGCTGCGGCGCCTACGCTTGCGACACGACCGGCGTCTGCAAGACCAAGTGCGCGGTCGACGCGGATTGCGCGTCTGGAGATTTCTGCATCGCCACGGTCTGCGGAAAAAAGGCGACCGGCGCGGCCTGCGCCGCGGGCGGCGACTGCACGTCGAACCACTGCGAGCAGGGCATCTGTTGCAATACCGCCTGCACGGGGACCTGCATGTCGTGCGCCCTGACCACCAGCCTTGGCACCTGCACGCCGGTGGCTCTCGGCGCCGATCCACTCAATCAGTGTCCGGATGTCGCCGCCACCAACCCGTGCGGGACCAACGGGTCGTGCAACGGCGCCGGCGCCTGCCAGTTCTACCCGGCGGGGCTAAATTGCGGCGCCGTCTCGTGCACCGGCTCGACGCTGACCCAGGCGCGAACCTGTGACGGCGCCGGAACCTGTCGCGCGGCGATGACCGCGATGTGCGTGCCCTACGTCTGCGGGACGGCGGCTTGCAAGACCACCTGCGCCTCGACCGCGGACTGCGTTTCGCCCAACGTCTGCACCAACGGTAGTTGCGGAAAGAATCCGATCGGCGCGACCTGCGCCGTGGCCGCCGATTGCGGGTCCGGTTTCTGCGCGCAAGGTGTCTGCTGCAATTCGACCTGCACGGGCACCTGTCAATCGTGCGCGCTGGCGGGCAGCGCCGGCACCTGCTCGCCCGTGCCAGCGGGCGCGGCGCCCAACCCCACCACCCAGTGCACGACGACGACCGCCTCGACTTGCGGCACGGACGGGATGTGTGACGGCGCCGGAGCTTGCCGGAAGTACGTGAGTGGCACGCAATGCGGTGCCGCGACCTGTACCGGTACCAACTTCAAGCCCCCGAACCTGTGCGACGGCACCGGCACCTGCGGCACGGTCACCCCAACGACCTGCGGCGGCAATCTCATCTGCGGTACGAACGGCCAGTGCAAAGCCACCTGCGCGTCCAGCGCGGACTGCGTCGCGCCCAACCTCTGCAACACGACGACTGGCACCTGCGGTCTCAAGGGGAGCGGGACGACCTGCGGCGCCGGGGCGGAATGCGCGTCCGGGTTCTGCCAACAGGGCGTCTGTTGTTCGAGCGCCTGCACCGGCACCTGCCAATCGTGCGCGCTCGCCGCCACGGCGGGAACATGTACCAACGTTCCCCTCGGTCAGGCGCCGAACCCGACGAGCATGTGCTCGGATCTCGGCGCCACGATGTGCAAGACGAATGGCCTCTGCGACGGAACGGGAAAGTGCCAGCTCTACGGCACGACGACCACCTGCGCGCCCGCGACCTGTTTGGGCTCCACGCTCACCCCGCCACAGACCTGCGACGGCGCCGGCAACTGCAAGACCGTGACCTCGACGCTGTGTGATCCTTACGGGTGCGGTACGACCTCCTGCAAGACCACCTGCGCCGCCAACACCGATTGTGCGACGCCGGCCACTTGCAACACCACGACCGGCAGCTGCGGCAAGCTGTCGCAAGGCGCGGCCTGCACGACGGCCGCCTCCTGCGCCTCCGGGTTCTGCGTCAACAGCGTTTGCTGCAACAACGCCTGCACCGGAATCTGCACGGCGTGCAACCTGGCCGGCAGCCCCGGGACGTGCACCTCGATTCCCGGGGGGAGCCCGCCGAATCCCACCACCCAGTGCACCAACACCGGCGCCGCTACCTGCGGAACGAACGGGTTCTGCAACGGCAGCGGGGCGTGCCAGAAGTACGCCTCCGGCACCAGCTGCGCGGCGGCGACCTGCACCGGATCCAGCCTGACCGGCGGGTCGACCTGCAACGCGAGCAGCATGTGCGTCGCCCCCGCGCCGACCAGCTGCAATCCCTACATCTGTGGCGCTGGCGCGTGCAAGACCACCTGCGCGACCACCGCCGACTGCGTCCCCCCCGACGTCTGCACGGGCACCGTGTGTTCTCCGCCCGCGACGCTGTCGGTGGCGCTCAAGGCCGTGAATATTGGGAACGTCCAGTTCATAACGATCAACGTCCACCTCACCAACAACGGGACATCGGCAGTTCCGCTCACCCAGGTCACGGTTCGCTACTGGTACACGCTGGACGGTGGCACGGCGACGCAGACCCCGAACTGCGACTACACCTTCCTGCCCGGCAACTGTTCATCCATCGTCTACAGCGCCTCGTCGTTCGTGACGATGGCCACCCCCAAAGCGACCGCCGATCACTACTTCCAGTTCGGGTTTGCGAGCGGCGCGGGCAGCTTGGCCGCCGGCGGCGGTACCACCAGCGACATGCAGCTCCGCTGGAACAAGAACGACTTCACGAACTTCACGCAGACGAACGACTATTCGTACAACGCCTCGACGACCGCCTGGGTCACGACCACGAAGGTCACCGCCTATCTGAACGGCGCCCTCGTCTACGGCACCGAGCCGTAGACGCCGAGCCGATCCGAAAGTCGAAGGCGGGCTTTGCCCGCCGGAGAAACCGCCCGTCGAGCAAGATCCGGCCCCGGCTCTCGTCGGGGGTGGGCCCGGGTGAGGTGGGAGGGGCGCAGCCCCTCCCACGCTACGTGATGTCGATCGTGACCAGGTTGGGCGCGAAAGCGCGGAGCGCCTGGAGGCTGCGCGACTGCCACTGAGCGGCCGGATCGCTGAGGAACCGGATGCGATAGTGGTTGTCGGTGCGCTCGTCGACCTGGGCGATCCAGCGGACGAACTCTTTGAGACAGGACGAGTTCATGAACACCAGCTCGCGAAAGTCGGCGACCACTTCACCCATGTGGTTGCGCTTGGCTTCGTCGTCGACCGAATCGAGGAAGGGACCGAGCGGCGCGTTGACGCGCAGATCCGCATTTCCCCACAGCCGCATGACCAGAGCCTGGCCGTCGACCGCGGCGGTGGCCTCGAACTCCGTGTCCTTGATCCCCGTGATCTGAACGGCCGCTGTCATAGGCTCATTTTCAGTCTACCACGGCCCCAGGCGACCGCCCATCGGCCCGAGAGGGCTCGTTACTCGAACGGGTCGGCCTTCTTGTCGTCGGGTGCGGCCGGCGTCGCCGCGGCGGCGGCCGCTGGCGAGCTTTCGTCGCGGCGGGGGTGCGAGCGGCGGTGGGGGCGTTGCGGGTGGGCCGCTGCTTTCGCGGGCTGCGCCACGGGCGCTGCGCTCGGCGTCGCCGCCGGCGCGGCGGTGGGAGTCGCGCCGGCGGGTGCGACGGACTCGGCGGGAGGCGGTGCGGATGCCTTCGTCGCCGCTGGGTCGGATGGCGAGATTCCGGGCGGCGCGCCGGGTGGCTCGGATTTTTGTGGTTCGGCGGCCGGCGTCGCCAGCGGGGCCGCGAGCGCCGGCGGTCGGTCGCGCTCGGCGCCTGCCGACGCCGGTGGGCGGGCGAGCATCCAGGCGCCCGCGGCGGTGATCGCCGCCAGCACCGCCAGGCCGCCGTAGACCCAGACGCGATCGCCTTTGCTGGGGGCCGCGACCGAAGACGGCGATGACGGCGCCGTCTGGCTTTGGGGCTGGCTACGGGATCCCCGACTGCGGGATCCCTGGCTGCGGGATCCCCGACTCTGTGTCCCCGTCTGCGCATCGGTGCCGAGCCGGAGGCCCGACGACGAGAGGCCCGGGCGGAGCGCCATCGTCGGTCCCTGCGTCACCGGTTCGGCACCCAGCGCAGCGATGCGGGCATTGCCCTGTTCGACCGGCTCGACCTCCATGTCCAGCGCCGCGGTCGCGGTCTTGCGCCATTGCAGGAACTCCGGCGCGAAGAGTCCCTTCATGTAGCCCGCGACCTGCTGCGGGCTGAACCCGTCGTTGGCGAAGGCGTATCGCTCGAGCGCCAGCGCCATCTCGTGCGCGCTCGAGTAGCGCGCGTCGCGCCGCTTGCGTAGCGCGCGCATCACCACCGCCTCGAGCTCTGGTGGAACGTCGGCCACCTCCGACGGCCGCGGAATCGGATCGTCGACGATGGCGCGCATCGTCGCGAGCTCGGTCTCGCGCTTGAAGAGCCGGCGGCCGGTCAACACCTCCCACAAGACGACGCCCAGCGCGAAGACGTCGGCGCGGTGATCGACCTCTTCGGCGGAGGCCTGCTCCGGCGACATGTACTCGATCTTTCCCTTGAGACCGCCCGGGCTGGTGTGCGCGACGCGACCGAACGCGCGCGCCACGCCGAAGTCGATCAGCTTCACCGCCCCTTCGAATGAGACCAGGATGTTTTGCGGCGAGACGTCGCGGTGGACGACGCCCAGCGGTTGACCGTCTCCGTCGGTGAGGCCGTGCGCGTAGCCGAGCCCGCTCGCGGCTTGCGCGATCAGGTAAGCGGCCAGCGCCGGGGTGGGGGGCCGTCGCTCGCGCGCGGCCTTGCGCAGCACCGCCGACAGCGGCTTCCCCTGCACCAGCTCCATGGCCAGGAAATACTCTTCGCCGTCGTGCCCGACCTCGATGATGCGCACGACGTTCGGGTGATCGAGCAACGCCGCCAGGCGCGCCTCGTCGAGGAACATCCGGATGAACTGACTGTTGGAGGCGAGATGCGGCAAGATCCGCTTGACGACGATGAGCGTGCGAAAGCCGGGGAGCTCGCCGGAGAGCGCGAGGTAGACCTCCGCCATCCCGCCGGTCGCGAGACGCCCAATGATTTGAAAGCGCCCCAGGCGCCTGACCGCTTCGTCCATCCCGTTGCGAGATTGCGAGAGCCGCCCGCCCTGGCGGAGATCGGAGGGCGTACCGACGGTCATCTTCCCAACAACTCCAGCAGCTTCAGATGGTGGGGTCAAGTTGGGCAGGGCACGGTGGCGCAATCTTGGCGGATATCCGCCGCCGTCTGCGCACATTGGGCGACACGAATTGGTCCGGGGCGGGTCGCGGAGGTCCCCGGGTGGCCGTCGGGACGTGGCCGTTTTGAAGTCGCCGGTTATAATGAGACTTTTTAGGGAGATTTAGCCTCTTGCATAACCACACTTATTGGTCGTTCGTCAGGTTGTTTGCGCTCGCGGGCACCCTGGCCGGGTTTGGGTGCGCGGGCGTCAAAGCCAAGGGGTCCGCGACGGGGACCGCCGGGTCGAACGGCAGCGCCGGCTCCGGGGGCGGCCTGGTGACGGGAACCGGCGGGAGCGGCTCAGTCATGCCGGCGAGCTGCAACGGTCCCTGCACCGACTTCCCGCCCGATCCGATCAACACCAACATCCCGTCGGTCGATCCCGCGATGTTCGGGACGCCCAGCGGTTCGGGTCCGTGCGTGACCGAGCCGGAGGATGGGAGCTTGTTCCCGAACAATTGGCTCCGGCCGCGGGTTCGCGTCCCGGGCGCGGCCTACATGAAGATCACCGTCCACGCCGACCTGGAGGCGAACGACCTCACCGCCTACGCGAGCGGCGAGACCTGGAAGATGCCGGACAACATCTGGAAGGGTCTGGCGAGCCACGTGATCCTGCAGCTCGTCAGCGTGACCGTGCAGCTGCCGTCGGGTGGGGCGACGACCGTGAGATTCCAGATCGCGCCGGTGGGCGCCGGCGGCAGCCTGGTGTTCTGGGCGGCCAATCCGATGGCCGCCAACAAGGATCCCGTGCAGGCCCTTCCGACCGACTCCGACCTGCAGGGCTTCGCGGTCGGCGACGAGAAGACGACCGAGGCGTTGAATACGGCCAATCTCAAACAACAGGTTTTTCTTCAGGACGGGTCAAACACCCACACCCCGGTGTGCATCGGTTGCCACACCGGGACACCGGACGGCAACTACGTCGCCTTCGACGACGCCTGGCCCTGGTCGGCCGCGTTCGCCGGCGTCAAACCCGACATCTCCGGTCAGGCCTTGCCCGGCTATCTCGGGTACAACTGCACGACGCCCGGGACGTCGAGCACCTGCTCGGGCTCGAAGACCTTCGTCCAGTATCCGTGGGCCGGGCCGCTGGCGTTCTCGCCCGCGCACTGGAAGACCGGCGATCGGATCGCAATCGTGGCGTCGCAGCTCGCGCCTTCGGATCTGACGACGCCCTGGAACACCGACGACAAGCTGCCGGGAAACCTGGTCTGGATCGACACCGAGAGCACGCAGACGCAGCAGACGTCGCTCTCTGTTCCGGTGACCCCGGTGCCGGGCACGTCGTTCGGATATCTCGCGCACACGGGTGACCTGGGCGGTGCCTCCTTCCCGAACTGGAGCGCGGACGGCAATACCATCGTCTATGCGTCGACCGTTCCGGGTACCTCCGCGCAACCGGGGGATCAGGACGGGCGGCTCAACCAGGGGACCACCGATCTGTATTCGATCCCTTACGCCAGCCGCGCGGGCGGCGCGGCGACCCCGGTGCCGGGCGCGTCGTCCACCGGGCTCGAGGAGTACTACCCGGCCTTGTCGCCCGACGACCGGCTGCTGGCCTTTACCGCCGTGCCGGCCGGGCAGGGCATGTATGCGAACAAGAACGCCGAGCTCTACGTTGTGCCGTTCGGTCAGGTCGATACCAACCCGATCCGGCTCACGGCCAATGCACCGCCCAGCTGCACCAATGTGCTGAGCCCGGGCGTGAACAACCACTGGCCGAAATGGTCGCCGGCCGCGACGGTGGCCGACGGCAAGACCTACTACTGGATCGTCTTTTCTTCCAATCGCTACGGGCTTCCGTCGCAGAACGACGCGAAGGGGAATACGGTTCAGATATCGCAGCTCTATATCACGGCCGTCGTCGTCGACGAGGTTGGGCCGCCGGTCAGCTACCCGGCGATCTATCTCTGGAATCAGTCGCAGGCTACGCTCAACACCACCCCGGCGTGGCAAGACTTCCACATTCCGATCGTCATCGACTGATCGCCGCCTTGGCGCTCGCTTCGGCCATAGGCGGCGACGGGCGGCCAGCACGCGCAGCATCCGCGGGCGGCGTCGAACCGGCGCCGGTGGGCGCTCAGTCGATCGCGTTTGGCCCCTGGTCGTTTCGAGCGCCGAAAGGTCCGGCGGGCTTCCGCGACTGGATGCCGGCGCTCGTGCCGGGCTGTGTCCACACCGACCTGTTGCGGGACGGCAAGATCCCCGATCCGTTTTACGGCGCCAACGAAAAGTCGCTGCAGTGGATCGATAAGACCGAGTGGGAGTACCGGTCGACTTTCGTCGCCGACGCGGCGCTCCTGCGGCGGGAGCGGATCGAGATCGCTTTCCAGGGGCTCGATACCTACGCCGAGGTCTCGATCAACGGGGCGCGGGTGCTGTCGGCGGACAACATGTTTCGATCGTGGCGGGCCGAGATCAAGGGGCACGTCGCGGCGGGGAGCAACCTGGTGGTGGTGCGCTTCCGCTCGCCGATCGCGGTGGCCAAGCCGATCTACGATCGCCTCGGGTACACGCTGCCGGCGGTGAACGATCAGGCCCCGGAGATGGTCAGCATGTTCACGCGCAAGGCGCCCTACCACTACGGGTGGGACTGGGG
>CAYTTF010000006.1:0-35461 GCA_964440665.1 uncultured Myxococcales bacterium
GATGACCACGCGCAGGGGCGCAGTTTCGCCGACCACGAGGCGCGAGGCGCTGGGGATCAAGACGAGACGCGCGGGCCGCCTCGCGAGCAGAGGAACCGCCAGGTCTACCCGTCCGGGCGGCAGGCCTGTGGTGGAGCCGGTGAGCGCCACGGCGCCGCTTCCGACGGTGCGGGGGGCCTCGAAGAGAAACCGCGCCTCGCCGGGAGGCCCGGCGCCGAGCGCGTGGGTGAGCCCCGCCGAGGCGCCCAGCGTCATCGCGCTGGCGGCCACGGCGCTCCCGTCCTCGTTGACGGCCAGTGCGATGACCTCCGCGAAGGCGCCCGCTTCGAAAGCCGCCGGCGCGAGTAACAGAACCCGCGGGAACGTCGGGAGCCGCAGGTCGACCTCCGTCTCCCGAGCGGCGCCGTTGCGATCCACCGCCCGCGCCTGGCCCTTGCGCACGCCGGGCGGGACCTCGATCGGGATCTCGACGTGTCCCTGGTGGTCGGCGATGACTGGACCGAACAGGCGATCGCCGACCCGCATCGTCACCGCGGCGCCGCCGCTGGTGTGAAACGGAACCACCGTCGATCCCTGCAGCGCGACCCGCGCCGTGGCGTGCGCGCGGGTCGTTCCGCTCGCCAGCTCGACGACCAGCAGCGCGACCTGCGGGAAACGGTCCGGGGGCGGCAGGTAGCGCGTCGTGAAGTGTCCCGGCGTGCTCGGGCGAGGCATCTCCAGCGTTCCCACCGTGGCCAGCGCCCGCAGAGGCGTGAAGCCTTCGGCGCCGGGCCCCGACAGGTCGATGCTGACGGCGAGATCCTTGTCGACACCGGCGAGCAGCATCGTGCGCGCAGGCGTCACCACCACCGCGACGGGCGGCGCGAAGTCGACGGTGACGCCGGCCGCCGGCTCGGCGCCGCGCGCGATCCCGCCGCCGACCAGCAACAGACCCAGCGTGGCGGCGGCCCGGCCGGGTTGCATCTCACAGCCCCTGTGACACGGGGAGCGTCAGGCGAAAGACCGTCGAGGCGGGCTCGTTCCAGGTTCCCGGCTCTTCGAGCAACACCAGATCGCCGCCGGCGCCCCGCGCGATCTCCCGGCTGACCGCCAGGCCGAGTCCCGTTCCCTGCTCGTCACCCTTGGTCGTGAAGAACGATACGAACAGCCGGTGACGGACCGCCTTCGCGATGCCCGAGCCGTTGTCGGCGACTTCGATGGATGCGAAACGCGGGCTCTCCGCCATCACGCGCGCGCGCACCTGGACCACCGGCTGCCCATTGCCCGCCACCGCGTCGAGCGCGTTTCCCAGGAGATTGATGACGATCTGCTCGACGGCGTGGGGCGCGGCGGCCAGGGGCGGCAAGTCCGGGGCGACCTGGGTCCGCAGGGTGACGCCGGTCTTTCGCAGGCGGGGATCGAGCAGGGCGGTCACGCGCAGGAGCAGCGTGCCCGCCTCGGTGCGCGCGTTGGTCGAGGTCGGCGCGGGGACCGAGAGCTGGCGGAGGTTCGAGACCAGCGCGGTGAGCCGCTCCGATTGCTCGACGATGTGGCGCGCGAAGTCCAGCACCTCGTCCAGCTCGACCCGCTCCTTTTCCAGCAAGAGCTGGCCGAGCCCCTTGATGGCGAACAGCGGCTGGCGCAGCTCGTGGATCTGCTGGGCTGCGAAGCGACCGAACTCCGCCAGCCGTCCCGCCGACGCCAGCAGCTCGCGCAGGCGACGGATCTCGGGATCGGGTTCGGCGGGCGGAACGGCGGGGCTCTCGGGCACGGTCATCGCGGGATCACCTTTTCCACAGCTCGGTGGTCTCCGGCGTCAGCGCCGGCTGGGGCGGGCCGTGGCGCACCACCGTCGTCGCAGCTTGGCGCGTCCGCCCGCTCAGGTCCTCCACCTCGACCGCGACGTCGTTCTTCCCTTCGCGCAGCGGAACCGCCGTCGTGAAGTGACCGTCGGTAGCGACCGCCGCCGCCGATCCGTTGACCGTCACCACCGACGACGGGGCCGCCCGGCCATGAATCTCGCTGTGGTCGGTGGCATGTCGCTGCTCGCCCACCGGCCAGACCACCTCCAGGAACACCTCCTCGGGGATGCGCTCCGGATCCCCGGGCGCGGCGCCCCCTTCGCTCGACGACTGCGTGCCCGCGGGGAGGACCACCGCCTTGCCGCCCGCCGCGAACCGAGCCGAGCCGGATAAGGTGGCGACCGAGACCCTCCCCTGCAGATCGGAGAGGACCACGAAGTGCGCCGGGCCGTCGTTCGCGGTGCGGGTCTCGTGCGAGGTGATCGCGAGCGCATCGGCCCCGCTCACGCGCGCCAGCAGCTTACCGCGACGGAGATCGACCGTGGGACCGCTCGCCAACCGATCGAGGCCGATCTCGACCCGCTCGCGGAGCTCGATTTCGGTTCCCGCCGACAGCTGCAGCACCGCCCGCGCACCAGCCGCGGTGCGAACCACATCCGTGCGGGTCAACGTGTCGCCGTTCTTGATCGCGTACCAGCGCCCGTCGCGCTCGGCCTCGACCAGACCGATCGCGGCCGTCACCTGGAAGGTTCCGGGGTCTTCGGCCGGGCCGTCCACGGCGGCGGCCTGCGCCCGCTGCACCGGTGCGGGCTGGGGGGGTGCGGAGGGCGCCTGTCGATCCATGAGGCGCTTCGATACGATGGCCGCCCCGGCCAGCGCGGCCACCGCCAGCAGGATCGACAAGACCGGGCCGGATCGCCGGGTGGGGCGGGGCGTGCTCATGGCCGATGGGCCCGCCCCTCATCGGCCGGAAAGGAGAGCACGAAGGTCGTGCCACCGCCCGAGGAGCTCTCGACCTTGATGGTGCCACCGTGATCCTCGACAGTCCGGTGCACGAAGGAGAGCCCCAGCCCGGTTCCCGATCGGTCCCCCTTGGTCGTGAAAAACGGATCGAAGATGCGGGGCAGATGCTCGGCGCTGATGCCGGCGCCGGTGTCGCTGATGCGCACCCGGACCATCGCGTCTTCGACCAGGGCAACCTCGAGTGTCAGGGTCCCCCCTTTTTTCATGGCGTTGCGCGCGTTTTGAATAATCTGGATGAACGATTCTTGAAGTTGGGTCGCGCTGCCACGTACGGAAGCGGCCGGTTCGTATTTCCGCACCACCGCGATCCCCGCAGCGCCGAGCTCGCTCGGGCTGCAGAGCTCGACCGCGTCGTCCAGCGTGCGCGCCAGATCGACCGGCGTGGTGTCGTGCCCGCTCTGACGCTGCGCCAGGCGGAGCATGTTTTGGACGATCTTCCGGATGCGAAGAGCTTCGCCCTCCAGATCCTCCAGGAGTGGGCGCGCCGGATGTCCCGCGGGAAGATCGCCGATCAGGAGCTGAACGATGCCGAGCGCCCCGCTCAAGGGGTTGTTGATCTCGTGGGCCACCCCGGCGCCGAGCTCGCCGAGCGCCGACAGGGATCGCGACCGGAACAGCAGCTCCTGCGCCTGCCGCAGCTCATCGGTTTTTTCCTCGACGCGTTTCTCGAGGGTCTGGTTCCAGCCGACGATCTCCTTGGTCTGCTGGGTGATCTTTTGGCGGGCGGCGCCGAGGCCGACCGCCATTTGGTTGAACGCAGCGGCCAACCCACCCAGCTCGTCGTTGGAGTCCTCCGCGATCCGGGCCTCGAGGTTGCCAGTCGCGATCTCCCGCGACCCCATCGCGAGCGCGGCCACCCGGCCGGCCAGCCGACGCGCGAAGATCCGCGCCGCGATCGATCCGATCAACGCCGAGATTGCGATCCAGAGCAGCGTGGCCCAGGTGATCCGATTCACCGGGAGGAGCGCGGCGTCGACGGTCTTGTCCACCACCGCGCCGAGGTCCCAGGGGCTCACCGGCGCGTAGGCGCCGATGAGGCGCCGCCCGCCGCTGGTGTATTCGGCTACCAGCGCTTCGGACGGCAGCTCGCCTTCGCGCGAACCCGGCACGCCCGTGGGCGCGAGGTTGCCGACGCCGCCCCGCGAACCGGCCGCGATCAGGCGGCCGCGTCCGTCGGTGATCTTGATGTCGGTGTCCGCGGTCGACAGCGACGCGACGTAGTTGGCCAGGCGCTTGAGCGAGACCTCGGCCGCCAGGATGCGCCGGCCGCCGCCCAGCTTGGGATCGAACGCCACCGCCAGCACCACGTGCGGCAGGTGCAGCGGGCCGCCCAGGAAGATCGGTCCCATCCCTTCCCCCGTAGACAGCGCAGCGCCGAGCGGCGCCATGAGACCGACCCCCTCGACGTCGGTGGGCCGCATCGGCTCATGGCTCTTGAAGGAATCGTAGTGCCCGGGGTTCTCGAGATAGGCGGCCTCGCCTATCACCGCGCCGTGCTCATCGAACATCGCGACGGCGCAGAAATCGTCACTCTGGTGATAGACCAGCTGAAGAAACTTGAGCAGCGCCTGCGGCGAAGGCGCCTCGTTGCCGGCCGAGCGGGTCAGATCGAAGATTCGGGCGTCGACCCGGAGGATCGAAAGCAGATTGTCGACGTGGCTTCGCGCGTAGCCGGCCACCTGCTTGGCGACCGTCAGCTCGTTTTCTTCCAGCGCCCCGCGCAGGGCGACCTGCCCGATGTGCAGCGACGAGTAGCCCGCGATGCTGAGCGGCAACGCCGACACCCCAAGCGCCAGCAGCGTCAGCTTGGAGAGAAGCTTCAAGGCCCGCCACCCGAGCAAGCGGCGTCGAGGAGGCAGGGGATGGGAACGCCCCCGTCGAGTCCGCCCGGCAAACCGGTGGGGATGCCACCGTCGGCGCCGTAATTGAACACGATCGGCCCGATGGTACCCGCGTAAAGGATGGGATCGAAGGCGCCCACCAGCGACGGTCCGCTGCCGACCGGCGTCACGCCCTCGATCAAGTTCGCATTGTCGAAGGTGGAAGCCTCGAGGGGCAACCCGCCGATGGAGATCTGGGTGCCCTGGTTGAAATTGTCGCCCACGACCCGCACGGCGGTTCCGCCGGCGGCCGGTCCGTAGCCTGGGCTGATCGCGCGAACGACGGGCGGATCGACGTACAGAAACGGCGTCAGGAAAGGCGCCAGCGCGCCGCCGGTCCCGACCGTGACGTTGACCGGCCCGGCGACGTGCGGGGGCGTGAGGACCGTGAGGGAGGTCGCGGACTCAGCCGTGATGCTGGCCAGGCCGCCGTCGAACGCGACGCTCGTTTCGCCGGCCAGGAAATTGGCCCCCAGGAGCGTCACGCTGGTTCCCCCAAGCGTCGAACCGCTGGCGGGCGACAGGGAAGTCGCCACCGGCGCCGGCACCAGCTGCACCACCGTCTCCGCCGTCCCGACGTTTCCGCCGGCGTCGGTGGCCGTCGCGTCGATGAACATCGTGGACGCGCCGCTCGTCGGGCTGGGCGCCACGACCGAGAACGTACAGGCGGTCTTCGCTTGCGCGGCCGCGCTGCAATCGTGGGCGGGGAACTGCGCCGCGCCGGTCCGAACGCTCACCCCGAGTCCGACCACCTGACCCGCTCCGTCGCTGACCTCGACGACGACGGCCACCTGGGCATGGGCGCCTACGATGCTGTCGTCGAGCGGGCCGACGATCGTGACCACGGGCGCGGTCAGGTCCGGACCGAGCGAGTTGAAGGCCGCTTGCAATCGCGAGGTTTGGCCGCGCGGATCGCGAACGACCAGGTCATACGTGCCGAGCGCGATGCCGGCCGGCAGGACGGCCTGCAGCATGTTCGAGGCCTCCCAGACCACGGCGGAGAGGTTCTGCTTGACGTTCGTCGAGACCGAAGAGGCGCTGGGCGAGAGAAACCCGGAGAAACCGTAGACATCGACGCCCGTGTTGCCGGAGAACGTGTCGAAGTCGTAGGTCGGCCGAAACGGCTTGCCGAAGATGATCGCCGTGAGCGCCACGTCGTTGTAGGACGCGCTGGGTGTCATCTGATCCAGGACGGCCGGCTGGTCGACGCTCGCACCGCAGCCCGTCGCGACCAGCAGGACTGCCGCCATTGCGGTGCGCGCCGACGATCCCGTGCCCATGCGGCGCATTCTAACGCGCGGGGTCCCCGTGTCGATCGTGGCATCCCAGACGGTCAAAAACCGCTTCTCAGTCAAAAAACGCTTCGGTTCTGATCTGCGTCTTGCGGTCGACCCCGCGTGAAATGAGCTCCCGTTTGACCTCCGCTATCATCGAGCCGTTTCCGACCAGGTAGAAGGTGGGCGCGGAGAGCTCGGCAAGCCGCTCGATCAGCGCTGGGGTGATCCGCCCGCGGCCCCCGGTCCAGGCGGCGTCGGGCGCCGTGAGAAAGATCTGCAGCTCGGCGCCGACCCTGGCGACCAATCGGCCGATCTCGTGGAGCGCGAACAGGTCGGACGCCTGGCGCATGCCCCACAAGACGAGGCAGCGGCGTCCTTCGCCCCCCGACTCGCGCCGGCGCGCCACCTCGCCCAGCATCGGCAACACCGCCGCGATCCCGGTCCCGGTGGCGCCGAACACCACGTCCCCGGGGTGGCTGGGATCGAGCACGAAGAAGCCGTGCGGGCCGGTCATGCGCACCAGGCTCCCGAAGGGAATCGACATCAGGTATTCCGACGCTTTCCCGTCGGGGATCACGCGCACGATGAAACGCAGCACGTCGCCCGCGTCACTCTGCGAGGCGATCGAATAGCTCCGCCGCGGAACCGGGTCCGCGCCCGGGGAGGTCGGATCGACCGCCATCGACACGAACTGGCCGGCCTTGAAATCGAGACGCGGGGGATCGCGCATCGCGAACGACAGCTCGGCAATTCCGTCGGCGAGCATCTCGCGCGCCGTGAGCCCGGCGGTGAAGGGGGCGGGCATCGGCGCCGATAATAGCCGACTCGTGTTAGCTTCGAGAGATGTCGAATCGCATCGGTGTCATGCTGATCTTGCTCGCCTCGGCGGCGGGCGCTTGCAACAAGAAGGGCGACGAAGCTGGAAAGCCGGCCACGGTGCCGCCCCTGGATCCAGGCGCCGCGGCCCCCCCAATGGCGGCGGCGCCGGCGGCAGCGGCCCAGCCGCCCCAAGCGGCCGCGGCGCCGGACGACCCGAATGCCACGATCACGGGTGAGATCGTGCTCCCGACGGCCATCGCCAAGACCAAACCATCCGGAACCCTCTACCTGGTCGCGCGTCGCCTCTCCGACAATCCGACCGCACGCGGGACGCTCATCGCCGTCAAGAAGATGGCGGCGACCTCGTTCCCGCTGCCGTTTTCGCTGAGCGCCGCCGACATGCCCTTCCAGAACGGTCCGTTCGACGGCGATCTGACACTCACCGCGCGCATCGACAAGGATGGCGATCCGATGACCCACCAGAAGGGCGACGTCTTCGGCACGCTTCCCAAGGTCCGGGTCGGATCCCGCGACGTCAAGCTCACGCTCGACCAGATCCAGAAGGAAGCCGAATCGCTGGCCGGCGGCGGTCCGATGATGGGCGGCGGCGGTCCGATGACGGGCGCCAAGTCGGGGCCTCCGGCCGGCGCATCGATGGGCGGGAGCGCCCGCCTGCCGACTCACCATCCCTGACCGACGGCCTCTGTGGTAGTTTCCGCCGCATCATGGACTACAAGAAGCTGCGCGACATGGTCAGCCACCGCGTGACCTTCGACTTCGATTCGGGCGCCAAGGTGATCGGCACCATCGCCTCCTGCATGCCTGCCAGCGGGCCGGTGCAGATGCTGGTGCTCACGAAGGTGCAGGTGCTCGACGGCGCCAAGAACGTCATCGCCAAGTACGCGGAGCTGCCGCTGGTCCCCAATAACCTGATCGGCTTCCAGACCACCGAGGGGCCATTGTGACCACACGGGAACCCCGGCGGGGTTCCCCGGATCGCCGGCGCGCTCTTCGCGACGTCGCCGGCCGGCTGGTCTGTTTCGTTTCGCTGGTCGGCGGGTGCGCCTCCAACCGCGAGATCGTCGAGGACTCCTTCTTCATCACGGAGGCGTGGGCCGCGCCCGAAGTGACCGGCGTCGTCGACGTCGGGGGTGGCGACGTGCCGCTTTCGGGTGAGGTCGGCATGGAGCCCTCCGACGGGATCGCGGTCGTCGGGGAGACGCTCTGGATTCACGGGCGCGGCTTCGGGCGGCAACCGACGGTGCTGGTGGGCGGCCGGCCCGCCGCTGTCCTCGGCCGCACGCACGATGGCGGCATCGTGGCGCGCGTCCCGCCCGGAACGCCGTCCGGCCCGCAGGCTGTCGCGATCGTCAACGAGATGGGAAAGGGGGCGCTTCCGATCACCATCCGTCGCTATGCCGCCACGCTGGCCCCGGGCAGCGGTCAGGTCGGCTGGACGGAGATCGGCCCCAAGGGGGCCAGCGCCGCCGGCCTCACGCCGGTGGCCGGCGGGCGCTGGCTCGCGCTTTCCAGCGACGGGCGCGCCGCCTACGTGGCCGAAGCCCAGGGGGGCATGATCGACGTGATCGAGGTGCCGGCCCCCGGCGCGCCGAAGGTGATCTACCGGCTCGACGTCGGCCCGGGCACGGTGCTGGCGCTGGCGATCGCCGCGCGCGCGCCGGTGCTGGCGGTGGTGCGCAAGAACGACGTGGTGCTGGTCGACACCAGCTCTCCGCTCCATCCGGCCCGCAACGCGCCCCGGGCGTTACCCCAGCAGATCCGCGACGGGCGTATCACGGCCGCCGACGTCTCGCCCGACGGCAAGCTCCTGGCGATCGCGACCGAGCAGGGCAATCAGGTGATGCTGCTCGACCTCGGCCCGCCCGGTCACGCGCCGATCGTCGGCGCGCTGGACGTGGCGCCCGAGATCCGCGAGAGCATCCTCTGCGACGTCGCGTTCTCGCCGGCCGGCGACACGCTCTGGATCCTGTCGGGCGACACGCCGCGCAGCCTGCCGGCCGGCCCGCAGCCGACGGAGATTCGCGCAGTGCGCGTGGGCAACGGTCCGCAGCTCCTCGCCCATCTCGAAGCGACGCGGGTGGTGGGCGTAGATGGAGCCGGCCTGCCGGCGCGCCTCGGCGTCGGGCGCGCACAGCCGTTGCCGAGCGGCGCGGCCATCCGCCTGCCCCCCGAACGAAACGCGGTCTTCTTCGCGGCCGCGACTCGTCCGCTCGCCGGCACGGCGATCTTCCGCCTCGGCGCCGAGGATGCCGCGACGGTCATTCTCCAGAGCGCCGCGCGCCTCGGCCGCGCCGACGTCTCGCCCGATGGCCGCTGGCTCTTCGCGCCGGCCGTCGCGGCCGACGGCGCGGTGCGCGTCCTGACCACCGCCATCGACGGCCGCCCGGTCGCGCCCGGAGCCGCCCAGCCGGTCGACCTCATCGCCGCCGCGCCCGGCGAAACGCCGCCGACGGCGCGTCCCGCCCCCGAGCTGCGGGTCCAGCCCTGAAGCGGGTTCGCGTGATCGTGCGCGGCCGCGTCCAGGGGGTCGGTTTCCGCGCGGCGACCGCCTACGAGGCGCGGCGTCTGGCGGTCCATGGGTGGGTGCGCAACCGGTTGGAAGGCGACGTCGAGATCCTCTGCACCGGCGATCTGGCCGCCGTGGACGCGCTCTTGGCGTGGCTCGGCGAAGGACCACGCGGTGCGCGGGTCACGGGCCTCGACGTGGACGATGCACCGACGGCGGTTGGGCTCGAAAATCTGGACGGTTTCACGATACGCTGACGCCGAGAGGGGATCATGGCCAAGGACAAATCGAAGCAGCAAGCCGCGTCGGACGCCGCCGACGCCAAGGGCACCATCCAGTCGGTCTCGCGCGAGGCGCGACGCTTTCCACCGCCGGCCGACTTCGCGGCGCGCGCGCTCATCGGCGACGCCGCGGCCTACGAGAAGCTGTACCGGCGATCGATCGACGATCCGGAGGGCTTCTGGGGGGAGACCGCGCAGGCGGAGCTGCTCTGGAGCCGCCCGTGGACCAAGGTGCTCTCCTGGAATCTCCCTTGGGCGCGCTGGTTCGACGGCGGCGAGCTCAACGTCTCGGCGAACTGCCTCGACCGCCACCTGGCGACCCGCGGCGACAAGGTCGCGGTCGAATGGGAGGGCGAGCCGGGCGACAGCCGCAAGCTCACCTACCGCGAGCTGCACGTGGAGGTTTGCAAGCTCAGCAACGTCCTGCTGGGTCTGGGCGTCGCCGCCGGCGACGTGGTCGCGATCTACCTGCCGATGATCCCGGAGGCGGCGATCGCGATGCTGGCCTGCACGCGCATCGGCGCCACGCACACGGTGGTGTTCGGCGGCTTTTCGTCCGAGGCGCTGCGCGATCGGATCAACGACTGCGGCGCCAAGCTCTGCATCACGGCCGACGGCGGCTGGCGGCGCGGCAAATCGGTGCCGCTCAAGGCCAACGTCGACGGCGCGCTGGCGGAGACGCCGACGGTGAAGAGCTGCCTCGTGGTGCGACGGACGGGCGAGGCGGTGACCATGCAGGCTGGTCGTGATCTTTGGTGGGAGGATCTGGTGAAGACCGCGTCCGCCGACTGCCCGCCGGCCAGCCTGCCGTCGGAGCACCCGCTCTTCATCCTGTACACCTCGGGGACGACGGGGAAACCGAAGGGCGTGGTCCACACGACGGGCGGTTACCTGCTGGGCGCGCACCTGACGACGAAGCTCGTCTTCGACCTGCACGAGGACGACATCTTCTGGTGCACCGCCGACGTCGGCTGGGTCACAGGGCACAGCTACGTGGTGTACGGCCCGCTGTCGAACGGCGCGACGACCGTGATGTACGAAGGCGCGCCCGACCACCCGGAGAAGGATCGCTTCTGGTCGATCATCGAACGCCGAAAGGTGTCGATCTTCTACACGGCGCCCACGGCGATCCGGGCGTTCGTCCGGTGGGGCGACGATCAGCCCAAGAAACACGACCTGTCGTCGTTGCGCCTCCTGGGCAGCGTCGGCGAGCCGATCAATCCGGAAGCCTGGATGTGGTACCACGCGGTGATCGGCGGCGGCCGCTGCCCGATCGTGGACACCTGGTGGCAGACCGAAACGGGCGCCATCATGATGACGCCGCTGCCGGGGATCACCGACGCGAAACCGGGCAGCTGCGCACGCCCGTTTTTCGGCGTCGACCCGCAGGTGGTCAAGCGCGACGGCACGCCCTGCGCGCCCAACGAGGGTGGCTTCCTGGTGATCAAGAAGCCGTGGCCGTCGATGTTGCGCGGCGTGCACGGGGATCCGGAGCGCTACACCAAGCAGTACTGGACCGAGGTGCCGGGGGTCTACTTCACGGGAGACGGATCGAGGCAGGACGAGGACGGCTACTTCTGGGTCATGGGGCGCGTCGACGACGTGTTGAACGTCGCGGGACATCGGCTGGGCACGGCGGAGATCGAAAGCGCGCTCGTCTCACACCCGCAGGTCGCCGAGGCCGCAGTGGTCGGGCCGCCGCACGAGCTCAAGGGACAGGCGATCTTCGCGTTCGTAACGCCGAAGAGCGGGGTGGAGGCGGGGCCCGAGCTGAAGAAGGCGCTGGCCGCCCACGTCGTGAAAGAGATCGGCGCCCTCGCGCGCCCCGACGAGATCCGGTTTACCGACGCGTTGCCGAAGACGCGCTCGGGAAAGATCATGCGGCGCCTGCTGCGCGAGATCGCCACCAGCGGCGCCGTTCGCGGCGACGTGACCACGCTGGAGGACATGGGCGTGCTGACGCGACTCGCGGCGGTGCGGGAGGACGAGGAGTAGGGGACCTGCGATCCTCGCCACACCCTCTCCAGACAGTCGGGGGGTGACAAGGCGATCGGCGCATTGCACGAATACGAGGCGTCATCGAAGTCGGATCGCGGGACCGACACCCATCCCGTGCTATGAACACCACCCCATGCCGTTGCCCCCGATTGACGTCGAGCGTCTGACCACCGAGGAGCGGCTCGATCTCATCGAACGGCTCTGGGACAGCCTGGGCGCGAGGGCCAGCACGATCCCGCTCACGTCGCCCCAGCGTGACGAGCTCAATCGGCGGGTCGATGACCTGGATCGCGACGGGCCGACCGGCACAGCCTGGGACGAGGCGGTCCGGCGGATTCGCTCTTCTCAGTGACGGCCGTCGTCGTTCGGCCGGCGGCCGAGGCCGACCTGGCCGCCGCCCGCGAGTGGTACGACCGTCAGCGACCGGAGCTCGGCGAGCGCTTCCTCGACGCGGCGACGGCCGCCGCGCGGCTCATCGCGGAAGCTCCCGAGACGTATCCGGCTCTCCACCGCGAGACCCGGCGCGCGCCCCTTCGTAACTTTCCCCACGGGCTCATCTTTCGCGTCCACCCCGAGGCCATCGTCGTCGTCGGCCTTTTTCACGCGCGGCGCGACCCCAAGATCTGGCGCCACCGCCAGACGTCGGACGACGACTCGTAGCGGGTTCGTCGCGATTTTTGCGTTGACGCGCTTGACGGCGATCGGGCGTTTGCGCCAATATCGAGGCTCACCATGACGCTGCTCTCCGCTCTCTCGATTCGCCCGTGGCAACACGGCGTCTATGCGCTTGCGACGCTCGTCGCACGTAAGCGCGGCCGAGAGAGCGTGCGCGACCGCTGAGCAGCAGCCAAGTCGACCCACCCTCTCTCGCCGGCGGCGGAGGGGGTGAGGCGGTCTCATTCGCTCCCAGGCCGGGAACCTCGGAGCGAACATGTTCAGACCCAGATCCGGTAACCCCGACGACGCCGACCCCGACAGTCTCGCCACGTCCTTGGCGATCGATGACAGCGCCCCCGCGTCCCGCGCGATCCCTATCCGTGATCTCGACCCGCCGCTCGTCAGCCGCGCGTTCGCCGACGTGATCGTGGCGCAGCTCTTCTTCGGGTTCGCCTACTCGACCTTCGTGCTGCTCCCCAAGTTGCTGGCGGTCGCCTACGGGGCCAGCGCTCGCGAGATCGGCGCCGTCATGGCCAGCTTCGGCGTCCTCAGCCTGGCGGTGAGCCCAGCGATTGGCCCGATCGCGAAGCGCCTCGGTCTGCGGCGGACGATGACGACGGGCGATCTGGTGCTGGCCGGCTCCGCGATCGGATTCATGTTCGTGCAGAGCGCCGGTCCCTTCGCGGCGGTGCTGCGCGGGTTGCAAGGGATCGCCTGGGCCCTCTGCTTCGGCGCGGGCATGGCCCTGTGCGCGGAGGTCGCGCCGCCGGCCCGGCTCGGGCAGGCGCTGGGGATCTTCGGCGCGGCCAGCCTGGGGATGAACGCCGTGGCGCCCGTCATCGCCGAGCCGATCGCGGCGCGCTTCGGCGCGCGCCCGGTCTTCGCGCTTGCGGCGGCTGCGGCGCTAGTCGGCGCGCGACTCTGTCGGCGGCTGCCGGCCGACACCGGCGACAAGCGCCCGCTCGCTGCAGCCCCCTCCGAGCCGCGCACAGACAGCTGGTCGGCTGTCCGCGAGCGTGCGCCCGTGTTCGTCGTGCTTGGGGTCGGCGCGCTCGCCGCGGGCTCGATGTTCACTTTCGTCGCGCCGTTCGCGCTCTCCCGCGGGGTGAGCGCGGTGGGCAGCTTCTTCGCGGGCTACACCTTGGCCGCGTTGGCCTCGCGCTTCGCGCTGGCGCGTTTCGCCGATCGGACGGGGCACCGCCCGGTGGCCTTGACCGGCGGGCTCGGCTACGGCCTCGCCGTGATCGCGATGGGCGCGCTCGGCCCCACACACCTGGTCGCCGTCGGCGCGGCCTTCGGCGTCGCGCACGGCATCGTGTTCCCGGCGCTCATGGCGCTGGTGCTCTCCGGCGTGCCCCGCAGCGAACGTCCCCGCCTGCTCGGCTGGGCCAACGGCGCCATGAACCTCGGGATCGTCGGCCTCGCGCCACTCGGCTCCGTCGCGGGCGCGATCGGCTACCCCGCGGTCTTCGTGGCCACCGGCGCCCTCACGTTGACGGCGGCTGCGGCGCTGCTTGCACCTCGTCGATCTGCTTCTTGCGCTTCATCGACTTAGCCACGAGCTCGGACACGTTCAGGACCTGGACGCGCTCGCCCGCGTTCCGGTCCTGGACGCCGTCGCGGAGCATGATGGTGCAGAACGGGCAGGCCGTCGCGACGGTCTCGGCGCCGGAGGCCAGGATCTCGTCGGTGCGGTTGTGGTTGACCCGGGTGCCGATCTTTTCTTCCATCCACATGCGGCCGCCGCCGGCGCCGCAGCAGAATCCGTGCTCCTTGTTGCGGGGAAGCTCCTGTCGATCGCCCGGACCGCCGGGCAGCGCGTCCAGCACCGCGCGCGGGGCGTCGTACTCGCCGTTCCAGCGGCCGAGGTAGCAGGGATCGTGGAAGGTGATCTTGCCGGGCGCGCCGCGGCCGTTGGCGCCGCCCGTAGCCGCGCCGCCTCCGTTGGCGCCGCCCGCGTCCGAGCCCGCGCCCTTTGGGGCGCGATCGATCTCGATCTTCCCGTCGGCGACCAGCTCGCGCAAGAGCTGCGTGTGGTGGCGGACCTCGAAGTTGCCGCCCAGCTGCGGGTACTCATTCTTGATCGTATGCAGACAGTGCGGGCAGGCGGTGATCACCTTCTTCACCTTCTTGGTGTTCATCGTCTCGACGTTCTGCTGCGCCTGCATCTGGTAGAGCATCTCGTTGCCGGAGCGCCGCGCCGGGTCGCCGCTGCAGCCTTCTTCGAGCCCCAGCACCGCGAAGTCGACGCCCCCCTCGCGCATGACGTCGACGAGAGCGCGGGTCTGCTTCTTGATGCGGTCGTCGAACGCTCCGGCGCAACCGACCCAGAGCAAATATTCGGCGTCGGGCTTGTCGTCCAGCGTCGGGACACCCAGGCCGTCGGCCCAGTCCATGCGCTTGTCGGCGCCGATCCCCCAGGGGTTCCCGTTGCGTTCCAGGTTGGTGAAGGCGCGCGCCAGATCGGGCGGGACCTTCTCCTGGACCATCACCAGGTTTTGCCGCATCTGGATGATCTTCTCCGGGTGGTCGATGAAGACCGGGCAGACCTCCTGACAGGCGCCGCAGGTGGTGCAAGCCCACAGCACGTCTTCCGTCGTCCTGCCACCGATGAGCGGTTGCTCGGTGTCCGCCTTGGCACTGGCGCCGTGCTGGAGCTTGTCGAGCAGCGTGTCGAGCGGGCCGCGGTCCGGCATCCGTGTCCGCAGATCGTCGCGCAGATCGTGGATCACCTGCATCGGCGACAGCGGCTTGCCGGTGTTGTAGGCCGGGCAGAAATTCGTGCAGCGCGCGCACTCGGTGCAGGCGAATCCGTCCAGCAACGACTTCCAGGTGAAGTCATTCCACCTCTGGACCACGCCGGTCGCGGCGATGTCGTCCGCCTCCATGTTCAGCTTGGGGAGCACGCCGCGCTGGCCGAGCTTGCGGAAATAAATGTTGGGCAGCGCCGCCAGGATGTGGCTGTGTTTCGAGTAGAGCAAGTAGTTCAGGAACGCCAGCAGGATGACCACGTGCGCCCACCAGCAGATCTCGGCGGCCGCGCCATCGAGGCGACGCATCCCGAAGTAGCTGAGCATCAGGAGACCGATCGCGCTCAGGATCGCGGCGGCGTCGCGGCTCATCGGGATGAGGCGCGGCTGCAGCACGATCCGGCGGAAGAACGCGAAGCCGACCAGGAGCAGCACCGCCAGGGAAAACGCGTCGATGATCGCGATCAGGACGCCTCCGACGGTGTCGCCCAGGAGACGCGCCCAGCTGAACGCGGGGAAGAGGCCGCCCACGATCGTCTCCACCGTGCCGACGGTGATGAAGATGAAGCCCCAGAAGATGAGGAAGTGGTACTTGCTCCCCATCGCGTTCACGAAGCGCGGCAGGCGCTTGGCGGCAAGGGTCGTCTTCTCGACCACCTTCTTCTGGCCGAAGAAGTAGACCAGCACGGAGTCGACGCGGGCGCCCGGTTGATCGAACCGTCCGTCGGGGCGGCCGGCCAGGATCATCCGAGCGAAGCGCCGGACCGTCCAGGTGAACATCCCGAGGGCGGCGAAGAGGAGAACCGCGAAGAAGGCGCGTCTCATGGGGGCGCCGCCATCGTACTCCGAATGGGTTATATACGGCCAATGGCGCTCAACCGTGAGTTGATAGACATCCTGGCCTGCCCGAAGTGCAAGGGCGCGATCGCGTTGCGGGGCGATGAATCGGCGTTCGAATGCGGCGCCTGCAAGCTCGCCTATCCGATCGTCGACGACATTCCGAACTTCATCCTGGAAGAGGCCCAGCCGCTGGGCGCGCCATTCGGCCAGGAGGGCGTTGCCGTAAGGCAACGGTGACCGAAGCGAACCCTGCCCGACGCCGTGCCGCCCGGTGGCGGCCTGGCGCGCCTAGCGCCGGTGGGTCAGGGCGCAGCCGCGGGCTGGGCAGGTTTTTTGCGCTCCCGCGTGGACTCTTTACTATCTTGGGATGAGCAGCGATCGGCGCCTTGCCCCCCAGGACCGTCGTCAAACCTCCCGTGTCGCCGCCATCTTTGCGGTGAAGAAAGCGATCGCGGGTCAGAGCAGCCCCATTCAGCTCTGTCAGGCCGAAGACATCGCGCCGGCCGGCATGACCATCAAGCGCCCACGCGGCAGCTCGGTCATGCCCCGCACGGAGGTCGCGCTCTCGTTCGCGCTCCCCGGTTCGGACCAGGAGATCTCGGCCCGCGGGTTGGTCGTCAGCGACGCCACCGCCGGCGGGTTTCGCCGCACCGGCGTGCGGTTCATCGCGCTCCAGCCGGAGCACGAGCAGCTGATCGCCGGCTACTGCCGCCGCGGGCGGTAGCCTGGCCGCCGCAGCCAGGTGTTAGGCTCGCGGGCGCATGACCGCCTGGCTCGCGCTGATCGCGCTCCTCGCCGGCGATCCCGGGTTCCTCAAAGGTCAGCTCCACCTCCACTCGAACCGCTCGGGCGACAGCGACACGCCGCCGGCCGATGTGGTGCGTTGGTACGCCGCGCACGGCTACGACTTCATCGTCTTCACCGACCACAACCGGATCACCACTTTCCCGTCCACACCATCGATGCTGGTCATCCCGGGCGTCGAGCTGACTCAAAATTCGACCGGCTGCACGCCGCCACCGCCGCCGGCGTTTCGCTGCCTGCTGCACGTCAACGCTCTCTTCGTCAGCCCACCCACCGGCGGGATTCCCTGGGGCACGTCCGAAGGAACGGCCCGCGACGCCATCTACCGACGCGCTATCGATGCGACCCGCCGAATGAACGGGCTCGCACAGCTCAATCATCCCAACTTCCATTATGGGGCCGACGGGCCACTGGTCGCGCGCCTGGCGTGGCGCGGCCTGGCGCTGCTCGAGATCGCGAATCGATCCTGGGACTCGAACGACATCCCCGAAGACCGGAGCCGCCCCACCACCGAGGCGATCTGGGACGCGGCGCTGACCGCGGGCGCGAACGTGTATGGAACGGCCACCGACGACGCGCACCACTACTTCGACGCGCGCGTGGCCGGCGTGCGGGGCGAGAAGGTCTACCCCGGCGATCTCGGCTTCGTCATGGTGCGGGCCGCGAAGAATCCGGAGGCGATCCGGAACGCCCTCGCGCGCGGCGACTTCTATGCATCGACCGGGGTGTTCCTGAAGCGGATCGAACGGACCGCCGACAAGTTGGAGATCGAGATCGACGACCGGTCCCCCGGCCCACACCACTTCGACTTCATCGGCGCGGGCGGCAAGATCTTGTCGAGCACGGAGGGCCGGCGCGCCAGCTTCGCGCTGGCGGCGGCGCGCGGCGGGTACGTGCGGGCGCTGATCGTCGACCGCTCCGGGCGCAGGGCCTGGGTGCAGCCCACCCGGGTCCGCCAGCCCTAGCTGAGCAGCGTCCGGCGGCGCAGGCGGCGCACCGGACCGTCGCCGACCAGGCGGGCGGCGCCCCAGCCCCCGACCAGCTCGCCCTCGACACCGAGACCGGGGAGGTTCTCGCGGCCGACCAGGAGCAGGTTCTTGATCCCGGTCGCGTGCGGCAACCCGACGACGTCGAGGGGGCCGGACGCGGCCCGCGCGTAGAGCACCGGGGGCGTGGGGGGCGGCGGCACGGCGAAGAGCGGGGGCGTCTTCGGGCCCGAGGTGGCGCCGCCGCCCCCCAAGCCCCCGGCGCGCTCGGGCGGCAGGCCATCGTAGGGCGAGGCGCGAAGGATGAGATGTCGCTCGAGATCGGGAAGAAGCTGTCCCAGCGTATGCACGACGCGGCCACGCAACGCGCGCAGGTAGCTCGGCCCCGCATCGACCAGGTGCGCGGAGACGTCACACTCGACCCAGATCGGAGTCCGCCCCGGATCGCGCGGCGCCGGTTGCCCGACGGTGATGGAGATCGCGTTGTCTTCCAGGAGCGGACGGGACGGATCGCCGATGGCCAACATCCGCGCCGGCGTTCCCCCCGGCAGCGCGCCCGGCCCGACCAGCAGGCTGAGCCCATACCGATAGCCGGCGACCCGCAGCGCCGCGGCGCGGGCCCGTGGCGGCGACGCGGGCGCTGCCCCGCCCAGCGCGGCCCGCAACGACGTCGACGCTCCGGCCCAGATCAGCCAGTGGCAGCCGATCGTCTCGTCCCGCGGTCGCACGCGGACCCCGACCGCGCGGCCGCGCCGAACGACGATGCCGACCGGCTCGACCCGGGGACGGCGATCGCCGCCGAAGGTCTCGATGCGCTGCTGCAGCAGATCCTGAAACGCGGCCAGCCCGCCGTCTAACACCTGCGACTCGCGACACGCCAGCGCAAACGCGCGCGCCTCGGCGACCGTGCCGATGTCGCTGGGGTGCAGCGCGGTGGTGAGTGCGGCCGGCGCGGCCGCGATCGCTCGGAATGGATGGTCGGCGGCGAGCGGCGTGAGCGGGTCAGTCCCAGCGCGGGGCAGCAGCGATTCGAGCCGGCCGACCTCGCGCCGTTCCCAGAAGCCGTGAGGCGGCAGGGTCATGGCGGTGGCCAGCAGAGGCTCTGCGATGCGCCCCAGCGCGCCGAGGCGGTCCAGCACGGCGGCCATCGTCGCCTCGGTTCCTCCGAATGCCCGCGACAGATCGCGCGCCAGCACGGCGGCGTCGGCGGTCAGATCCAGCCGGTGTTTGCCGAGCGCGACGCGGACGAACGGCGAGGCGGTGGCCCGGCGTTTGACCAGGGAGGCGCAGTCGAGCTCCTTGAAGAGGCGGGCCGACTGCGGATCATCGAGCGGCGGCAGCGGCGCCGGCGCGCGGGACAGTGCGACGCCGCCGGCGTCGAACGCCGCGCTCTCCGCCTCGTGACCGAGGAGCAGGACGCGGAATCCCCGCCGCGCCAGCAGCGCCGCCGCGACGAGCCCGCCCAGCTCGCCGCCAGAGACGACCACGTCGTAAAAGTTCGTATCGACCAAGGAAACTAGAGGCTGCGGAGCGCGTCCCCGCCAGGCGTCGCACCCAGGATGCGAACCTTGCGATCCTCGAGGACCACCCGGCGTTCGGCGATGGCCCGCACCACGGCCGGCAGGAGGCGGTGCTCCTCCGCGAGGATGCGCGCGCGCAGGGCCTCCTCGTCGTCGTCGTCCTGCACCAGCACGGCCGCCTGGGCGATGATCGGGCCGGTGTCGACCCCACCGTCGACGAAGTGGATGGTGCAGCCGGCGATCTTGACGCCCGCCTCGTGCGCCTGCCGCTGCGCGCGCGTACCGGGAAAGGCCGGCAGCAAGGCCGGGTGGATGTTGATGACCCGTCCCGGGAAGGCGTCCAGGAACTCTCCGCTCAGGACGCGCATGAAGCCGGCCAGCACCACCAGATCGACCTGATGCGCGCGCAGGGCTGTCGCGAGCGTGCGGTCGAACCCGGCCCGCGCCGAAAAGTCGCGGTGGTCGACCACGACGGTCGGCAACCCCGCGGCGCGAGCCCGCGAGAGCGCCGGGCAATCCGGCACGTTGCAACCGACGGCCGCCAGCCGGGCGGGGCCGAGCTCGCCGCGCTTGCTCCGGTCGATGAGCGCCTGCAGGTTGGTCCCGCTGCCGGAGACCAGGACGCCGACGTTCATGCCGGCAAGAACTCCACCGGCGCGTCGGGCCCGTCGGAAACCGCGACCTCACCGACGGTGAACACCTGCTCGCCCGCCCGCTCGAGCAATGTCGTGGCGTCGGCCACCCGGTCGGCCGGCACGCAGATCAGCATGCCGATGCCCATGTTGAAGGTGCGCCGCATCTCGTCCGGCGCGACGCCGCCGTCCCGGGCCAGCAGGGTGAACACCGGCGGAACGTCCCAGCTCCCGAGACGGATCTGGAGCTTGAGACGCGCATCTTCCGGGAGCATGCGGGTCGGGTTGTCGACCAGACCGCCGCCGGTGATGTGCGCCGCGCCCCGCAGCAGATCGGCGTCGGCGAGCGCCCGCATGGCCCGGACGTAGATCTTGGTCGGGCGGAGCAACGCCTGCCCCAGCGGCTCGCCCAGACCGACGGGCGTGGCGTCGAGGTCGAGGCCCATCTTTTCGAGGAACACCTTCCGAACCAGCGAGTAGCCGTTCGAGTGGAATCCCGAGGAGGCGAGCGCGAGCAGGCGATCGCCCGCGCGGATCTCGCGCCCGTCGATATGTCGGCTACGCTCGACTACGCCCACGCAGAAGCCGGCCAGGTCGTATTCGCCGTCGGCGTAGAACCCGGGGAGCTCGGCGGTCTCGCCGCCCAGCAGGGCGCAGCCGGCGGCCTGGCAGCCGTCGGCGATGCCGGAGATGACCCGCTCGGCCACCCCCACCTCCAGCTTGCCGGAGGCGAAGTAGTCCAGGAAGAACAGCGGCTCGCCGCCGCAGACGACCAGATCGTTGACGTTCATCGCCACCAGATCGATCCCGACCGTGTCGTGGCGGCCGGTCAGAAAGGCGAGCTTGAGCTTGGTACCGACCCCGTCGGTGCAGGAGACCAGCAGCGGCTCCTTGTACCGGGTGGGCAGGGCGCAGAGCCCGGCGAAACCGCCCAGGCCGGTCATGACCTCGGGCCGGCGGGTCCGCCGGACGTGCCCCTTGATTCGCTCGACCAGCGCGTCGCCCGCGTCGATGTCGACGCCCGCGTCTCGGTAGGTGAGGCCGGATCCCTGGCGCGTCGGCATCCGCCCGGTCACGCGGGCTCGCCGCCCGCGGGGGTGGTCGCACGGCGGGCGGTCCCGGCGTTGCTGATCGGCAACGAGCCGAAGCGTTCGACGAACCCCTTGAGCAGCCGGTCCAGCTCGTCCTGCGGGTGCGCCGCCTCGGCGAAACGGATCCAGCGGGCGCCCGCGCTCACCGCGCGCTCGATCTGCCGCGCGCCGCGACCGACCACGAAGCGGCGCAGGGTCTCGGTCGGGTCGGTGCAGGCGTAAAAGACCATCGCGCTGCGGCCGGCGCGGTAGTCCATCGCGCCCTCTGCGCGGGTCTGCAAAACACCAGCAACCTCCGGCGCCGCCGCTCTCGCGTCGGAGATCGCGTGCCACGCCCCGAAATGCACGCGCGCAGCATAACAAACCAATTGGCGCGCCGCTCAGTGTATTCTCGCGTCCGCCGGATGGCCTGGTACAAGCGAGAAGATCGCGAAGACGATCTATCGGAAGAGAAGCGCAGCGTCCCAGCCGGGGTTTTCACCAAGTGCCCCGGCTGTCGGGCCGTGCTCGACACCGACAATCTGGGCAAGAATAACAACGTCTGCCCGCAGTGCCAGCACCACTTCCCGCTGGCTTCGGCGCGGCGACTGGAGTTGATCCTCGATCCGGGGAGCTTCGTCGAGGCCGACGCGTCGATCGAGAGCGTCGATCCGCTCGGCTTCCGCGATTCCAAGAAGTATGGCGACCGGTTGCGGGCGGCCCGCCGTGCCTCCGGCGGCGCCGACGCCGTGCGGGCCGGATCGGGGCTCATCGAGGGGACGCCGGTCGAGATCGGCGTCTTCGTCTTCGAGTTCATGGGCGGGTCGATGGGCTCGGTGGTCGGTGAGAAGGTGACACGCATCTTCGAGCGCGCGCTGGAACGCCGCGCGGCTGCGCTTGTCTTCTCCGCCTCGGGGGGCGCCCGGATGCAGGAAGGGGTGCTGTCGCTGATGCAAATGGCGAAGACCTCGGCCGCCCTCGGGCGGATGCGCGAGGTCGGGCTTCCGTACATTTCCGTGCTGCTGAACCCGACGACCGGCGGCGTCGCGGCCAGCTTCGCCATGCTCGGCGACGTCATCCTGGCCGAGCCCAAAGCGCTCATCGCCTTCGCCGGGGCGCGGGTGATTCAAAACACCATCCGCCAGCGCTTGCCGCCCGGGTTCCAGCGCGCCGAATTCCTGCTGGAGCACGGCTTCCTCGACAAGATCGTGCACCGCAACGAAACCCGCACGACGCTCGCCAATCTCCTCCGGTTTCTGGGCCCCCGCGCGGTCGCGGGCTCGCGGTCGTAAGCGCGGCCGCTCGCGTAGCCGTAACCTCCTTCGATGCCGTCCCCGCGCTACATGGATCTGCTGGAGCGCCTCGGTGCGGCGCAGGCGCTCGGGGTCGAGCTGGGGCTCGAACCCGTGCGGCGCACGCTGGCGCTGCTCGGCAACCCCCAGAAGCGTTTCGCGGCGGTTCAGATCGCGGGAACGAACGGCAAGGGATCGACGGCGGCGATGGCGGAGGCGATCCTGCGGGCCGCGGGAAACCGCACCGGTCTTTACACCTCGCCCCACCTGGCCCGCTTCACCGAACGGATCCGCGTCGGGGGCCGTGAGATCGACGGCGATCGGTTGGCGGCGCTCGATCGCAAGGTCGCCGCGACGGGCGTCCCCTTGACCTATTTCGAGATCGCCACCGTGCTCGGCTTCCTGACTCTGGCCGAAGAGGCGGTCGAAATCGCCGTGCTCGAGACGGGGCTGGGCGGGCGCCTGGATGCGGTCACCGCCGCCGAACCGCTGGCCACGGCCATCACGTCGATCGGCATCGACCACACCGGCTACCTGGGTGGCACGTTGCGCGCGATCGCCCGCGAGAAGGCCGGCATCCTCAAACCCGGCGTGGTCTGTTTCCTGGGTCGCCTCCCGGCCGAGGCCGAAGACGAAATCGCGCGGATCGCGGCCGAGGTGCGGGCACCGCTTCGCCGCCTCGGCCAGGATTTTCAGGCGCCGGTCGGGCCGCTCGGGCTAGCCGGGCGGCACCAGCGCGCCAATGCCGCTATCGCAACGGCGCTCGCGGGCGCCGCGGCGGCGAGTCTGGGGCGCGTCCTCGATCCGCAGACCGTGGGGCGCGCGCTGGCCGGCGCGGTCTGGCCCGGACGCCTCGAACGGCTCGGTGACGATCTCCTGCTCGACTGTGCGCACAATGCCGAAGGGGCCGCCGCCCTGGCGGCCACCCTCCCCGAGCTGGCCGGCGGCCGCCGCGTGGTGCTGCTGATGTCGATCGCGCGCGACAAGGATCCGGAGGCGATATTCGCGGCGCTGGCGCCGGTGTCGAGCGCGGTGGTGGCCACCCGCTCGGAGAGCCTCCGCGCGCTGCCACCCGACGCCCTCGCGATCCACGCCCGGCGCTTCTTCGCCGAGGTCGCGGCCCGCGACGACGTCATGGAGGCGCTGGCCGCCGCCCGGCACCTGGCCGGTCCCGGCGGCCTGGTGGTCGTCTGTGGCTCGATGTTTCTGGTCGGGACCCTGCGCGCGTGCCTGCTGGGCGAGCCGGTCGACGCGCTGGCGACCGCCGACCCGGTATCGGGCGCCGGCTCGGGCCCGGCAGGCGACGAGGCCGCTACCAGCCTGCGACGTTGAGCCCGCGCCGGACCGCCTTGCGCGGCTGGCTGACCGGCTGGCTGTACCAGGCTGTCTGCGCGCGCGTCGTCGGGCTGGTCTCGATGGTGAACCAGAAGAGCCGCAGGAAATTGTGGCTGCCGATCCGTTCGTGGCCGAACAGACCCGCGACCACCTCCCACATGAAGTCGCCCGGTCGTTTGACGCCCGAATCGTAGAACGGGAACACGTAGCGCCGGTACGTCCCGTCGGGGCTGCCGTTCGGGGCGAGGCCCTCGCGGTATATGTAGTTCGGAAAGACGTAGGTGGTGGCGTGATCGGCGCGGCGCCAGTGCACGTAGAACGGGAACACCACCGTGGTCCGTTCCCGATCGCGCTTGAAGTCCCAGACCAGCGGGAAGGCGACCATGCTGATGTCGGTCGGCGTCGAGTGACGATAGAAGAGCGGCGCGATCCAGACGGTGTCGTGCTCGACCTCGTTCTCGTGGCGGAACAGCAGCGGCAGCAGCAGCGTCGTGCGGGAGAGATGGTATTCCTGCACGTCGAAGTAGAGCGGCAGACCTAGCCAGGTCGAGGTGCCGATGTCGTGGTAGTGCCAGAACAGCGCCAGCGTCGTGGAGAAACCCGATTCGGGATTGCCGTGCGACACGTGGAGCAGCGGCGGGATGACGGTGGTGCTGGTCTCGGTCGCCTTGTCGGTGTGCTTGAACCAGAGCGGGAAGACCATCGAGAATTTGGTCTGGACGTTGTCGGCGTGGACGACCAGCGGGGTGGCGTACCAGAAGTGCGCCGGACCATCTCGGTGGTATCCGCCCAGCAGCGTATAGAACGAAACATGATCGTTTCCGCTGGCTTGGTAGAAGAGCGGGAGGAGGGCGTTGGCGCCATCGCCGTTGCCGCTGTCGCGGGTGTGCCAGGCGATCGGGAGGAGGCCACGCGTGCGCCGTGTGCCCGAGGTCGACCCGTACAGCGGTCCCGCCAGCGTCCAGCTGGTGTGCGCGGCCCGGTCGGCGAAGTGCCAGAAGATCGGAAACAGGATGTCGTGGCGACGCTCCCCGGTGGTCGCCGACCAGTAGAGCGGGAAGAAGCCGGTGCTGCTCCCTTCGGGGCTGCGGCTGTGAAAGAAGACCGCGCAGGAGAACCATTCGTGGGAGTCGTCGGCGTCGTGCCGGTGATAGAGGAGCAGCGGCGGAATGATGGTCATCGTCCGCTTCGGGTTCTGGGCATGGAAGAAGAGCGGAATCAGACCGGTGCTGTGGCTGTCGAGCGTCGTCCGGTCGAAGTAAGGACCCACCACGGTCGTGATCCTTCCCGCGAACGAGGATCGCCAGAAGAGCGGAAACAGCGTGTCGACCCCGTCGCCGTTGTCGCGCCGGAGCCGGAAGTAGCTGGGGAAGGCCCAGGTGTCACTCTCGTGGGCGTCGGCGTAGTGGCCGAAGAGCGGGAACAGACCCTGGGTCTTGTATCCAGGCCCGTCGACCTCGAACCAGGGCCCCCACTGCTGCAGCCGCTGGCCGTCGGACTTGCGCGTGACGTCGGCGTGCAGGAGCGGGACGAAGCGAACGCTCAGATCCTGGTCGTCGTACCAGATGTACGGACCGAGGAATCCGCCCGCGCTCTGCGGGCCACGCACGGAGGCGCCGAGCGGCGTGACCAGCACGCGCGACTCCGCGTCGCGCCGGTAGTGAACCAGCGGGAAGAGGGTGAAGCTGGTCTCGTCCGAGCCACCCGGCCGCGCGCCGCGGCGGTAGTGGAAGAGCGGGAAGAGAGCGTCGGTCGTCTCGCCACCCCAGTGCCGGTGCCAGTAGGGGACGACCACGGTCGTCGATCGATCGGCCGCGCGGTCTTCGAAATGCCAGATGAACGGCAGCAGCGCGAAGTGCGACAGGTTGTGGCCGGAGCGCGCGAAGAGCAGCGGCACGATGGGCCCGACGGCGAAGCTCCAGCCGTCGCGGTCCCGGTGGGCGTAGCCGAGCGGCGTGATGGTGGTGCTCGATCCGTCGCGCTCGCTGGCGGTGTGGAACAGGAGCGGAAACTGGATCGCGTAGCTCTCCCCGTCGTGGTTGCCCACGAAGAGCAGGGGCGGCCAGAACGAGTCGTAACCGTGCGGATTGCTGTGCCTGTAGAAGATCGGTAGCAGGGCGGTGGTCGAGGACTCGGCGCCCGCAAAGTGCCAGAAGAGCGGAAACACCACCGCGTGGCTGCGCCCGGCGTTCTCGCCGAAGAAAGCGAGCGGCCATAGTCCGCCACCCCACCCGCCGTTGGTGAAGCGGCGCCAGTACAGCGGTCCCACGATGGTCGTCGTGTCGCGGGGGCCCGATCGACGCGCAAAGAACGGCAACACGGCGGTCGCGCTCGCGCCGGTCGCGGTGTCGCTGAAGTGCCAGAAGAGCGGGAACAGCGTGGTCGTCGCCCCCGCCGAATCGACGCGCCGGTAAAACAGCAGGCCGATGAGTCGGGTCATCGCGTCGGCAGCGGTGTCCTCGTGGCTCAGGTAGAGCGGGGTGATCATCCGCCGCTCGCCGCCCCGATCGCGGTGCGCCCCCGAGAGCAACGGCAGGATCGCCCAGGTCCGGGTGCCTGCCAGATCGTCGTGGCTGTAGCCGCCGAGCGGCGTCACCAGCTTGCTGGCGGTTCCGTGCTCGGCGCGATCCCAGTAGAAGAACGGAATGAACAGGCGGCGCGCGCGGCCCGTCTTGTCGTCGCCGACGCTCCACCACAGCGGGAAGACCGAGTTGAAGGACCAGCTCCCTTCGCGGACATGCAGCACCGGCAGCCCCGGCAAGGCCAGGGTCGTGTTGCTGGTCGGCCCGCGAAAGCTCCACAAGAGCGGGAAGATCACGGTCGCGCCGTCCTGCTTGCTCTCGAAGTCCCAGACCAGCGGGAAGAGGACGTGGTAGCTCGAGCGCGCGCGCTCGTCGCCGCCCCAGTAATAGAGCCAGGCCAGCGAGCGGCCGTATTCGGTCCCTTCGCGGTGGGCGTAGCCGAGCCAGCTGACGAACCACGATCCGGTCTTGTGCGTGTTCAGATAGAAGAGCGGCAGCGCCAGGGTGTTCGCGTCGTCGGCGTGCCGCCAGTAGAAGTTCAGCGGGATCGCATAGGTGAACGCGTGGCTCTCGGTGCGTGTCGAGAAGAAGATCGGGAAGCCGAGATCGGTCGCGCGCGACGGTGTCCGCCACCACCAGTAGAGGTAGCCGACCACGCCGAAGGCCTTGTGCTCGTCGGGATCCTTGAGCTTGAGCGTGCCGAGCAGCGGGGCCGCCCATCCGAACTTGCTCGACGCATAGAAGAGCGGCCAGATGGCGAAGGAGGTCGCACCGGGCTCCCGCCCCCAGGAGACGGGCAAGATCGGCACGATGACCGTGAGGAAGCTCTGGCGGAGGCGGTCCTCGAAATGCCAGAAGAACGGCGCCACGATGTGTGCGTCGGTGTTGGGGCTCCAGTAGTGCCAGTAAAACGGCGCCAGCACCGTGTAGCCGCTTTCGCCCTTGCGCGACCAGTAGAGGAGCAGCGCCTCGCGAAACGATCCTTCCCGGTAGTAGAGGTACAGGAGGGTGGGCCGGGTCTGGATCGGCTGACAGAGGTTCGCCTGGCAGATGTTCTCGCCGCCGCAGTCCTCGTCGCGTCGACAGCTCTTGGCCGCGGGAGCGGGCGGAGTCGTCGTTGCCGGCCCCGCCGGTGGCGCCGACGCGTCGCCGCCGCCGGGCGCGGGCACCGCATCTCCGTCGGCCACCCGGAGCGGGGTCGACGACGACGCCGCCTGGCCCGCGCTCCGAAAGGGATCGAGCGAGGTCGGCGTGCCGGCGCGCCGGAAGGGATCGAGCGACACCGCGGCCTCCGCCCGGGTCGCGCCCGAAGCCCACGCCACGCCGAACGCGGCGAGCGCGAGCAGCAGCCGTCGCTTCATCTCGCGGCGGGCCCGGTCATTGCGGCAGGAGCATCTTCCACTCGCCGTTCTCGCGGACGAAGGCGATGTCGCCGGTATCGCTCTCGTCGCCCTTCTGGCGCAGGACCTTCAAGGTCGCGGTGTCCCCTTTGATCTTCGAGTCCTTGATCTGGAACTTGGTCCCCGCGACCTCTTTCTCCATCTTCTTGAAGCCGTCTTGCGCCTGGCTGAGCCCCATCTGCGTCGCCAGCATTCCCTGCTGAACGAGCGCGTAGCAGTCGATCATCCGCTCGGCCGCGCCGTCGAGGAGCGCCTTGCGCCAACGCTCGAAGGTCTTTTCCGGCGTCGAGAGCTCCGCGCGCGCCGGCGGAAGCTGGAACGAGATCGCGCGGATTTTCTCCTTGGGCAGCTTGATGGTCTGCCCGCCGGACTCGACGGTGTAGACGCCGTCGTAGTAGTGAATGATCTTCGCGTTGAGCTTGGTCTTGTCGAGAAGCTCGATGGTCTCGGCGCGCACCGTGCCCGCGGGCAGCGCGGCGCCCAGCGCCAGCGCCACCACCCACATCGCGGCCGTCGATAGTCTGCGTTTGTCGTTGGTCATGGTCGTCCCGCCGATTCGACCGGGCGTCCCTAGATCGAGATGCCCGGGGCCGGGAATTTCCCGGTCAGCTCGTGCACCTCGCCCAGCACCTTGGCCGCCGTCTCGTCGGTGGGATCGCCGACCACCCGATCCATCCAGGTCGCGATCTGGCGCATCTCGGCCTCGCCCATGCCGCGGCTCGAGATCGACGGCGAGCCCAGACGGATCCCCGAGGGATCGAACGGCTTGCGGGTGTCGTACGGCACCGAGTTGTAGTTCAGCTCGATCCCAGCCTTGTCGAGCGCGCGCGCCGCGATTTTCCCGGACACCTTCTTGTTCGTCAGATCGATCAAGATGAGGTGGTTGTCGGTGCCGCCCGAGACCACGTCGAACCCTTTCGCCATGAGCGCCTCGGCCAGCACCCGCGCGTTCGCGACGACGAGCTTCGCGTAATCCTTGAAGGAGGGCTGCGCGGCCTCCTTGAGCGCGACCGCCAGCGCCGCCGTATTGTGAACGTGCGGTCCCCCTTGAAGGCCCGGGAATACCGCGCGGTCGATCGCCTGCGCATGCTCGGTCTTGCACAGGATCATGCCGCCGCGCGGGCCGCGCAGCGTCTTGTGGGTGGTGGTGGTCACCACGTCGGCGTGCGCGATCGGCGACGGATGCACGCCGCCCGCGATGAGCCCCGCGATGTGCGCGATATCGGCGCAGAACCGCGCGCCGACCTCACGCGCGATCGCCCCCATGGTCTCGAAATCCCAGAGGCGCGAGTAGGCGGTGCCACCGGCCCAGAGCAGGGCGGGGCGCTCCTTCTTGGCCAGGTCGCGAATTTCGTCGTAGTCGAGGCGACCGGTATCCTTGCGGACGCCGTATTGCACCGGCGTGAAGTACTTGCCGGTGATCGAAACGCCCCAGCCGTGCGTGAGGTGACCGCCCATCGGCAGCGCCAGTCCCATGACCTTGTCGCCGGGCTTGAGGAACGCCAGATAGACGGCCAGGTTCGCTGGTGAGCCCGAGTACGGCTGGACGTTGGCGTGCGCGGCGCCGAACAGCGACTTGGCCCGATCGATGGCCAGCTGTTCCAGCGGATCGACGAACTCCTGGCCTTCGTAATACCGCTTGCCGGGATAGCCTTCGCTGTACTTGTTGGTGAAGACGGAGCCCGAAGCCTCGAGCACCGCCTTGGAGACGTAGTTCTCCGACGGGATGAGTCGGATCTTCTCGGCCTGCCGCCGCTCTTCGGCTCGGCAGAGCGCGAAGACCTCGGGATCGCTCGATGAAAGCACTTCGCTCATGGCAGCGGACCCTAATCGCGGCGCCCCCATTCGTCAACGGATCTCGCGCTTTCCGTCGTGGGCCGACCTACGCGCGCAGCGCCGCCCAGACGAGGTCGTGGTCGGAGTCGGGCGTCACGACCTGGCCGCGGCGCAACACGGGCACGCTGGTGCACACGACGTCGTAACGGCGGGGAAGGTCGAGCCCCATCTTGCCCAGCAAGACGCCCGTCCGGTGGGGGAGCTTGGGCTCGTTCTGGCGCGCGAAGAAGTGGGTCGCGCGCGTCTCCACTCCCTGTGCCGTCGGCTCCGAATCGACGGCGCCGAGGTCGCGGAGCGGGGCCAACAGCTTCCAGAGCGCCCCGGGCTGTCGCCGCCAGGCAAACGCGTTGGTGTCGCCGCAAGCGATCGCCCGTCGCTGCAGACCGCGCGCCACCAGAGCCTGGGCGACGGCCTGCACCTGGGTCAAGCGGTGCGCATTGCCACCGGCGGTATCCAGGTGGAAGCAAACGGCCGCGAACACCGGGCCGCCGCCGTGAGGCTGCATCTCGGCCAGCAGCACGTACTTCTGCTTGGTCTTACCACCGACGATGTAGAGCTTCTCGAACCATGAGAGCCGACCGAGCCGGGGCAGCGGGACGACGGCTCTCGCCCGACAGCTCAGGGTCCGCGAATCGTAGATGAGGCAGAGACCGGGACAGCCGTCGTCACGAACGAGCTGGTAGGGGCTGCCGAGGGCCGCCACGATCCGCGCGCTCGGACGCTCGTCGCCGGCGGGACCGACGCCTGCGAGATAGCGATCTTCCTGCAGGCAGAGAAGATCCAGCCCTTCCGTCGCGCGCAGGGCGAGGTACTGCGGAATGAGCGCGCCTGTGCGCAGCCCATGCATGAGGTTGTGGGTCGCCACCACTAACCCATTCGCTTCTGGTCGATCCGTGCTCATCTTTTTCATCGATCCACGGCCGTGGTTGGCGCGTACCTTGCAACGCTTGCGAATTGTTCTGCAAGTGTGACCTGGAAGATAGAGCCCCGGGTCGAACGCCTCGAGCGGCGACCAACTTGACCTAGGGCCTGAAAACGCGATTAATGCAGGTGTCTAAGATGAAGAAGCTTCGGGGCGGCATCGTCGGTTACGGGTTCATCATGGAGAAAGGGCATGCGGCCGGTTACAAACGGCGCGCAGAGGATCTCCAGGACGTCGACGTGTCGGCGATTGCCGACATCTCCCCCGAGCGCCGCGCGGTCGCGCGGGCCCAGTGGCCAGCGGCGCGCATCTACGACGACTATCAGGCCCTGCTGGCGGCCGAAGCCGGGCGTCTCGACTTCGTCGACGTGGCGACGCCCCCCTCGGATCACGCCGAGATCGCCAACGCCGCCTTCGAGCGGGGGCTGCACGTCCTCTGCGAAAAGCCATTGGCCGCCTCGATCGACGACGCGCGCGGGATGCTACAGAACGCGGTCCGCGCGGAGCGCGTGCTCTATCCCTGCCACAACTACAAGCACGCGCCGGTCATCAAGGCGGTCCGGGCGGTGCTGGAGGCGGGACGCATCGGGAAGGTCCACCTGGTCACGCTGCAGACCTTCCGCAACACGCACGCCAAGGGGGTCACCGGCTGGCGCCCCGACTGGCGCCGCGAGCGCCGCTATTCGGGCGGTGGTATCGCGATGGATCACGGGAGCCACACCTTCTATCTGGCTTTCGAATGGCTGCGCTCCTACCCGATCGCGATCACGGCGCGCACCGCGACGCTCGGACCGTACGACACCGAAGACGATTTCTCCTGCGGGCTGCGCTTCCCCACCGGCATGGCGACGGCGCACCTGTCGTGGAATGCCGGCGTCCGCAAGGTGCTCTACACGCTGCACGGCGAGCGCGGCGCGATCCGCGTCGAGGACGACGACATCGAGGTCGCGCTGCAGGAACGCGCGCCCGGCGGCGGGACGACCTGGGCGTTCGAGCGGCAGGCGATCTCGTCGGACTGGATGGACTCCAGCCACGTCACCTGGTTCAACTCCCTGTTCGACGACTTCAAGGGGGCGATCGCGCGCGGCGAGTTCGTAGGGCGCGAGGCAGAGGAGTCGTTCCTGTGTGTCCAGCTCATCGCGACGGCCTACGCGTCGGCGCGCGAGGGGAGCCGCGAGCTGCCGCTCGGCGGCTTGAACGCGCTCGGCGGCGACGACCTGCACGATCGGATTGTCATGAAGGATGTGTCTCATGCGTGATCTCTATTTTTCTCTCGGAATGATCGGCTTCGTCGTGATTCTCCTGGCGGCCTACGGCGTCCGAGCCCTGCTTCATGGGCGGGCCCGCCACGACCGCACCGACGCAGACGGGGGCAGCGTGTTCCTCAATAAGGCGACGATGGAGATGTTCTATTGGCTCCTGAATCCGATTATCGGCTTCCTTGCGGCCCTCCGCATCACCCCCAACATGGTGACTCTGTTCTCGCTGCTCCCGGCCTTGGGCGCTGGCGTCGCGGTGGCTTTCGGCTGGTTCGGTTTAGCGGCCATGCTGGCGACGCTTTCCACCTTCTGCGATATCCTGGACGGCCTGCTGGCCCGCCATTTGGGGGTTGGATCGGAGGCGGGCGAGGTCATCGACGCGGCAGCCGATCGCTATGGTGAGTTCTTCCTGTTCGGTGGGCTCATCTACTACTACCGAGGACACGATCAGGTGCTGTTCATCGTCCTGGCCGCGCTGGTGGGCGGCTTCATGGTCAGCTATACGACCGCCAAAGCCGAAGCGATGGGCGTTCCGGCACCCCGCGGAGCAATGCGCCGGAGCGAGCGGGCCACCTATCTGATCGTCGGCGCTGGGTTCACGCCGATCGCTCAGGCCCTCTTCGGGGGCTCGCCTTCTTTGGCGCTCCGGGAGCTCCCCATCATCCTGGCGACCACCATCATCGCGGTTGTCGCGAACATCTCGGTCTTGCAGCGGCTCTCGAGCATCATCGCGATGCTCCGGGCGCGCGAGCCCGCCAAGGTCGTGCCGCCGCTGGAGCCGTTCGATCCCGATGCGATCGTGACCAAGACGGACGTGCACGTCGGGTCGGCCTAGGCGACTAGACCGCCGCCGCTGCTGGAGAAGAACCCGTGCGTCGCTTGGGCTGGGAGGCCGTCCGCCACGCCACCACCTCGATCTTGGCGACGGCGGTCGACTTCCTCACGATGATTGTGCTGGTCTCGCTGGTCGGCATCCGCGCGGTGCCCGCGACCGCGATCTCCGCCAGCGCGGGCGCCGTCACCAGCTTCACCTTCGGTCGCCATTTCACCTTTCCGGGCGCGCGCGACGTCGCTGCGCGACACCAGCTCTGGCGCTTCGTCCTGGTCTCGGGCAGCAGCCTGGCCCTCAACACGCTGGGAGAGTTCCTGCTGCATGATCTCCTCGGATTGCAGTACATATTGGCCCGCGTCGTCACCTCGCTCGTCGTGAGCGGCGGATGGAACTATCCAATGTCGAAATATTTCGTATTCTCCGGCCGCCCCCCGTCGCCCGCATGAACAGCTCTCAGCCCAAGGATCAAAAGGCCAAGATCGTCACCGCGATCCCGGGGCCGGAGAGCCGTTCGCTGCGCGCCCGAGAGGACGAGCACATCGCGCCGGGACTGCAGGGTTACGCGGTGATGGCCGGGATCGTCGTCGAGGAGGGCCGCGGCAGCGCGGTCACCGACGTCGACGGCAACAACTATCTCGACTTCATCGGCGGCATCAACGTCAACGCCCTTGGGCACTCGCACCCGAAATTCGTGAGCGCGCTGCAGGACCAGGCCGCCAAGATTTCGGTCGGCTCGTTCACCTCGCGCGCGCGCGTCGAGCTCGCCGAACGGCTGGCCGCCACGCCACCGGCCCCGGGCGTTCACCGGCTGCAGCTCTACTCGGGCGGCGCCGAGGCGGTCGAAAGCGCGCTCCGGCTGGCCAAGTGCCACACCGGCAAGTACGAATTCGTCAGCTTCTGGGGCGGCTTTCACGGCAAGACCATGGGCGCGCTGTCGCTGATGGGCTCGACCTTCAAGGACAAGCTCGGACCGATGGTGTCGGGCGCCCACCAGATCCCGTACGCCGATTGCTACCGATGTCCGATCGGCCTTTCGTATCCGAGCTGCGGCATCGCCTGCGCCGAGGTCGGACGCAAGCAGGTCAAGACGGCCAGCGCTGGCGAGGTGGCGGCCGTGATCGTCGAGCCGATGCAGGGAACGGCCGGCAACGTCATCCCGCCCAAGGAGTTTCTGCCGGCGGTGCGGGAGATGGCCGACGAGCTGGGCGCGCTCCTCATCGCCGACGAAATGATCACCGGCCTCGGCCGCACTGGGCGGCGCTGGGGGACCGATCATACCGGCGTGCGACCGGACGTCGTGACCATCGGCAAAGCCTTCGGCGGCGGCTTCCCGCTGTCGGGCCTGCTGACCACCGACGAGATCGCCCAAGCGAAGCCCTGGGGGAACCCGTCCGGATCGTCGTCGAGCTACGGCGGCAACCCGCTCGCGGCGGCGGCGGGCGCGGCCGCGCTGCGCATCATCGACGAAGAGAAGCTGGTCGAAAACGCCCACGCCGTCGGCGCCTTGCTGAAACGCGATCTGGAAGGGTTCGTCGATCGGTACCCCTTCGTCGGGTTCGTCGATGGCGTCGGCCTCTTGCTGCGGATGGAGCTGGTCTCCGACAAGAAGACCAAGGCGCCGCTCCCGCGTCGGGTGACCGAACGGATCTTCGCCGAGGCGGTCCGCCGGGGCCTTCTGACCATGGCCTACGCCGCCAGCTTCCGCATCCAGCCGGCCCTGACCATCGACGAGGCGACGGCCAAGAACGGCGTCGAGATCCTGCGCGAGGTCTTCGATGTCGTGGAGCGCGAAGAGCTCTGGCAGTCGTGAGCGCCGGGGCGGGCAGGGCGACGATGTCGCGCGGCCCGAAAGGCTCAGGCAAGCGTGGGCGCTGAGCCGGGCAGGGTGCCGGCCACACCGCCACTGCACGGCTGGCGCGACGTTTTGGCGCACGTCATCGCCGTCTGGTTCGGCTGCGGCCACATGCCGGTCGCGCCCGGGCTGACGGGAACGCTGGGCGCGATCCCGCTCTATCTCCTGCTGCGCCCACACGGACCGGTCGCGGTCGCCGCCGCCGCCGCGGTCCTGACGCTGGTCGGGATCTGGGCCGCCGGCCGCGTCGAGCGCCGCCTGGGCATCAAGGATCCGCAGATGATCTGCGTCGACGAGGTCGCGGGCGTTCTCGTCACCTGGATCGCCGCGCCGATGACGACCCGCGCGCTCTGCGTCGGCGTGATCGCCTTCCGCATCTTCGACCAGTTCAAACCCTGGCCCGCCCGCGCCGCCGAGCGCCTCGGTGGCGGCCCGGGCGTCATGCTCGACGACGTGGCGGCGGGTGTCTGGGGCGCGGCGGTGATCGTCGTGGGACGTGCGCTGGGTTGGCTGTAGATTCTGTAGCGTCCGTCAACGCTACCGATTCGCCTCCCATTTGTCGCCGGAGCCGACATGGACGATATCGCCTCCCGGCGCGTTGGCCAGGACCGTCGCGACCAGCTCATCGCGGTTTTCCAGCTGGGCCGGCAGCTTGATGAAACCATCCAGCGCGTAGGCAACGTATTGCTCGCCCAGGCGTACCTGCCCGTGCCAGAGATCGGTGAGCTTGCAGACGATCACGATGTCGTCCCAGGCGATCTGTCGGCGACCGAAGAGCACGTCGGACTCGATGCCGGTAGGTGCCGTCCGGATCGTCAGCCGGGCCGATCGCCACAGGAAATATCCCATGAGCACGCTGGCGCAGACGGTGACCAGTCCGAGGACCAGGCTGTCGTTCCCGAGCTTGGGGTCGGTGACCCCCAGGATCCCGAGCCAGACGCCGCCGCCCACACCGACGGCGCTGAGCACGTAGCTCACGGCCCAGCCCGCCCGGTTGACCCGCACCTTGAATTGCCGGTCGGGAACCTGCGAATGGACCTCGGCGGATCGTCGCGGTCGAAGGGCCGCCGCCCGCCGCGCCTGCCGGACAATTGCAGGCGTGCGCGTAAATCCCAGCAGCCAGAGGCCCACGGTCGTGAAGACCGTAATGAACGCCAGCATCTGGCCGGTGGTCGGCGAGACGCGCATCGCGATCAGCAACAACGCGGCCGCCACGCAGGCCATCCAGAGCTTCTGCTTGAACGGCACGGACTCCCCGACCTAGTAGTCGACGCCCTTGACGAAGTCCTCTTGCTTGACGTACTGGAAGCGGTCGGGGTTGGCCTTCACCAGTGCGTCGCCGAACCCGTCGCTGGTCGTGGCGCGT
>CAYTTF010000007.1:0-33419 GCA_964440665.1 uncultured Myxococcales bacterium
CCGTGGGACGCACCTGGTTCGAAGGCATCAAGTTCGGTCTGTTCACCTACAACCTGAGCACGGCCGCCGCCGGTGGCGTCGCCGACTTCGACTTCTTCCACTACACGCACGACGGCCCGCACCCGTAGCGCGGATGCCACGGAACCGCCCACGTCGTCTCGTCATTTGCGACGACGACGTCCCGAGATCCTTGATGTGGCGTGGCAGCGGCTCTCTCCCGTGCCCCCGCCGCCGTCGTACGTGCTCGACGCCGAACCGCATCCGAGACCGAGGGGCAGGCCAATAGACGGAGAGGGAGATGGAGCCGCACGGCCTCGATTAGACACCAACTCTTGGACCAAGGTGAACCCCATCCCGCACGCAGTTGCCGCGGCCGAGTGCCTCAGAACAATCAGAATTCTGAAAGTACCCATCCACTATCTGGCTTGTTCCCGCGCATGGGGCAGACTCGCCCTTGGCCTCGACCTTGCTGATAGCCTGCCCACTCGATCTGGAGGCAGTCATGACTCGTTCGATATCAGCCAGGACCGTTTGTTGCGTTCTCACCGCTCTTTTCCTCGCCGCACTTGCTGGGTGTGGCGGTTCAGGAAGCGCACGACCGGATGGCCCAGTGGTGACAGGTGGCAGCGCTGGTTCAGGCGGGTCTATCGTTGCCGATGGGGGAGGATCTTCCGGTGGCACTGCGGGTACCGACAGCGGAGGCGTGTCTGCGACCGGGGGTTGTTCGGGCGCGCCAGTGACATTCCAGGTGATGCCGGCACCGAATAGTGTAACGCATTGGTGTTTGGGACAACCTGGGGGCTGTTCCGGGTGGTTTGATCTCCACAATTCAGTTGGTTCTCTTGAGCTTTGGGGTTTGTGCCGAGTGTCTTGCGGTACGTGCACATTCGAGCAATGTCCTCCCATCTATTGTCAAGGGCCCACCGAGCTCACTGACCAGGGAGTGACGCAGAGCTGGGATGGCACCTACGTGACATCGAGTACTTGTGGCGCATCCGCAACGACGTGTGACCTCACAACCTGCGCTGTTGGGCAATACACTATCAAGGTGTGTGGCTTTCCCAATCCAGATCCCAGTTCACCCGATGGATGCAACCAAGCACCCAGCACCACGAACTCGTCTTGCGTATCTGTACCATTCGAATACCCCGCGATTGCGCCCATCGTCGTGACGATGCCGATCGAGTAGTCCGAATTCCGGGGGCTGGTCCTCACGCCTATATGATACCCGCACGGCCCAGTTCGAGCTTGTGTGGCGACGGGTCGAGTGCAAAGACTACCGCGTGATCGAGAGAATCCCAATCAGCCGTTCGACGTTGGTTCGCGCTTCGGCTTGAGTTTTTCGAAGGCGGCGCGGGCGTCGGGGTCCGGATCGGCATCGTCCGCCTTAGGTTGCTCGCGAAACCCGAGGCTGGGGCTAGCGCTGGCTGCCGGTGGTCTGTGGCTCGAGGGCCCAGAGGCCGCCGGCGTAGGCGAGGCACTTCGCGAAGAGTGGGTCTCGCCCGCGGGGCCCGAGCGCGGCCACGCACAGCTCCGCGTCCGAGTACGAATCGAGCTTGACCGCCTTGGCCGGCGCGATGGGAAGTTGCACGGAGGCCTGGTCGATCGCGGTCCGGCAGACGACATACTCGTCGCGTCCTTCGACGGCCAGCTCGATGGCGAGCACACCGCTGGCATCGCAGGCCCCCTCGGCGGGAACCAGAAAGGCTTCGATGTCGGATTCGACGTTGCCGCGCGCGCCGTCGCCGCGCTCGAAGTCGAAACGCAGCCCACCGTCGGAGGTCTGCGCCGAGCGCAATGGACGCCAGCCGAGCATCTGGCCCAGCCAGGCCACCACCAGGAGCGCGCTCAGATCGCCGCGCGGGCGGTGGCGGACCGAAAGCCGCGTGGCGCGGCGGAGCGGCGCGCCGCCCACCGGCGGATCGAAAAGGCCCGCGAAGAGCAGCCGGAGACTTCCGAGGCGCAGCCAGCCGAGGTCGGCGACCGGCATGGGGTGCGCGTGCGCCGCCAGGCGCTGCAGATCGTAAAGATGGGGTGGCCGCGTGCAGCTCCCGGTGTCGACGATCAGCCGATCGGTCACCGGCAGAAGCTCGCGGGTCAGCAGCGCGGCCGGCATCGCGGCGTCCATCCAGAGAGCGGCCGTCGGGACGCCGGGGATCTGCAGCGCACGCACGAGCGCGCCGAAGTGCGTCTCCGCGCCCGCGGGTCCGCGCAGCGTGATCTCTTCGGAGTAGACCACGCGCGCGCCACCCGGCTGAGAGACGACGTTGCTCTCGATCGTCGCGGAGAGCCCACCGCCGGCGGCGGCGCCCGCGTTCAATTCGCCCGGATCGTCGAGGCAGAGCGTGATCGCGCGGACCGGGACGCCCTGCGCGATCTCGTCGACCAGCGCTTTGGTCTTGGCCAGCGCACCGGCACCGCGCGCCGGAATCACCAGGTTCCAGAGCGCCGCGCGCGAGACCGCGGCGCCCGCGTGCGTGTCTCCCGTGCTCGAGGCCCGCTTCCACAGCGCGCCCAGCTCGCGTTCGATCTCGCCCACCTCGACCGGGATCGACTCGCCGCGCGCGAAGCGCTCGAAGTTGGCGTGCTCGCGATCGGCGTCGGGGCTCACGGCAGCCGCCAGGCGCGTCCGTCCGCGGTCAGCATCCGGTCGGCCGCCTCCGGGCCCCAGCTGCCGGCGGGGTAGGTGTCGAGCGTCGTCCGTCCCGCAGCAACCTCCGCGGCCCAGCGCTGGTGGATGCGCGAGACCCAGCTCCAGCTCGCCTCGACCTCGTCGGCACGCGTGAAGAGCGTCCCGTCGCCCAGGAGACAATCCAGCAAGAGGCGCTCGTACGCCTCGGGCGGCTCCACCCCGAACGACGACCCATAGCGGAACTCCATGCTGACGGGCGCGATCTCCATGGCCGGCCCCGGCAGCTTGGAGCCGAAGTTCAGCGCGATCCCCTCGTCGGGTTGGATCCGGATGCTGAGGACGTTGGGGCGGATGGTCTCGCCGCGTTTGCCGAACAGCAGGTGCGGCGCCTCCTTGAACTGGATGGCGATCTCGGTGACCCGCTTGGGCATGCGCTTGCCCGAGCGCAGATAGAACGGCACGCCGGCCCAGCGCCACGAGTCGATGAACAGCTTGAGCGCCACGAAGGTCTCGGTGGTCGAGCGCGGGCTGACGTCGGGCTCGCTGCGATAGCCCGGCACCGTCTTGCCGCCGATCGATCCGGCCGCGTACTGCGCCCGCACCACTTGATGCTCGAAATCACTTTCGGGAATGAATCTCAAAGCCTTCAGAACCTTCAGTTTCTCGTCGCGCACCGCATCGGCCTCGAAGGCCACCGGCGGCTCCATCGCGGCCAGGCTCAGCACCTGCAAGAGGTGGTTCTGGACCATGTCGCGCAGGCTGCCGGCCTGCTCGAAGTACCCGCCGCGCGCCTCCACCCCCACCGTTTCGGAGCCGGTGATCTGGACGTGATCGACGAAATGGTTGTTCCAGAGCGGCTCGAAGATCCCGTTGGCGAAGCGGAACACCAGGAGGTTCTGGACCGTCTCTTTTCCTAGGTAGTGGTCGATCCGGTAGATCTGCTGCTCCGCGAGGATGTCGTGGACCTCGGTGTTGAGCGCGCGGGCGGTTTGCAGGTCGATGCCAAAGGGCTTCTCGATGATCACCCGCGAGAACGGCTGCCCGGGCGCCGGCTTGGGCGCCAGATTGGCGTGGCCGAGGCTGCGAATCACCGGCGCGAACGTCGACGGCGGCGTCGACAGATAGAAAACCCGGTTGCCCGGAAGGCCCAGCGTGTGCTCGATCTCGTCGAGGCGCGCCTTGAGGCGCAGGAACGCCGCCGGATCGTCGTAGGCGCCCTGTTGATAAAAGACGTTGCGCGCGAAGCCAGCCCAGAGCGCGGGATCGACCGGCCGCCGACGCGCGAACTCCTCGCACCCGCGTCGCATCTCCTCGCGGAAGGCCTCGTCGGTGAGTGCCGCCCGACCGAACCCGAGCACCGCGAAGCGCGCCGGCAGCAGCCGATCGCGGGTCAGGCTGTAGAGCGCAGGCAGCAGCTTGCGTCGCGTGAGATCGCCCGAGGCGCCGAAGATCACCATCGCCGCCGGCTCGGGGATCCGCTCTTCGACCAACCCTTCGCGCAGCGGATTGGGCAGCAGGGGCGCCTCTTCGGAAAGCGTCTTCAAGGTGGCCTAGGCGGGCTTCCGCGCGTCGCCCGCGACCGATGCCGAGAGCACGCCCACGAGCGTGGCCAGGCCGCCGTCGATGTCGGCGCCCAGGTGGACGCGCAGCACCCGCCGGCCGCGCCGCCGCAGAACCTGCAGATCGCCGAGGGCCTGCGCGTTGCGCAGGGTGCCGAAACTGTACCCCTCGCCGGGGATCGGCAAGTCCTGCCCGACATCCGCCGTCAGCTGCAGGAAGACGCCGGTCGCCGGTCCTCCCTTGTGAAGCTGCCCGGTAGAGTGCAAGAACCGCGGGCCGTAGCCGACGGTGGTGGCGTTGTGCATCCGATCGCGGCAGGCCACGCGCAGCCGCGTGAGAAGGACGTCGCGATCGTCGGTGTGCATGAAGTAGGCGCAGATGGCGACGTAGTCGCCCGCGGTCGCGCTGGCGAGGTGGGCGCGGATGCGATTCAGATCGCCCACCTCGCAGGTCTCTTCGGCGGCGGGCAGCTTCCCTTCGGTCGCGTAGAGCGCCAGCAGCGCGCCGGTGGCCAGCTTGGCCTCGGTGACGTTGGGCTCGTCGAAGGGATTGACGCCGAGGGTGGCGCCGGCGATCGCGGTGGCGATCTCCCAGCGGAAAGACTCGCGCCCGAGCGCTTCGCGGTTTTCGAGATCGATGCGGACCACCGGGTGGCCGGCCCCCTCGAGCGCCAGGATCGCCCGGTCCTGCTCCACGTCCCCCTCGCCGAAACGGAGATAGACGAAGATCCGATCGGCGGCGTAGACCTCGGGCGTGCCGAGCGGCTCGCGGTCGATCGGGACGATCCCTTTGCCCTCCTTGCCGGTTGATTCGGCGACCAGCTGCTCGATCCAGGAACCGAACGATTCGATCTCGGGCGAGATCACCAGGGTCATCTTGTCGCGTCCCAGCCTCGACGCGGTGCCGAGCAGCGCGCCCAGACGGAGCCCCGGGTTGTCGGCGGCGGGAACGGCGGCGCTCGAGGCCGCGGCGAAATCCAGGCTCGCCGCGAGGATCCCGTCGACCGGCGCCCGGAGCAACACCGCCGGGACCATCCCGAAGTACGAGAGCGCCGAATATCGTCCGCCGATGTCCGCCGGGTTGACGAACACCTTGCGGTATTGTTTTTCCTCGGCCAGCTTGCCGAGGCCGGTGGCGGGATCGGTGATGGCCACGAAGCAGGCGCCGGCGCGGGCCACGTCTCCGTCGCTCGCGGCCAGCACCTGGCCCCAGAAGTGGCGCTCGAACGACTGGATCTCCAGCGTGCCGCCCGATTTGGAGGCGACGATGAAGAGCGTCTTTCTGGCGGCGATCTGCTGGTCGACGCGCGCCACCGCGGCAGGATCGGTGTTGTCGAGAACGTGCAGACGCAACCCGCCCGGCTGCGCGGGCCAGGTGAAGCCCAGCACCTCGGGACAGAGCGAGCTGCCGCCCATGCCCAGCAGGACCGCGTCGGTGAAACCTTCGGCGACGACCTCGTCGGCAAAGGCCGTGAGCTCTGCCAGCTTGCTGCGCATCAGCGCCGGCGAGCGCAACCAGCCGAGTCGGCTCTTGATCGATTTTTCGTGTGCCTTGTCGGCAATCCAGAAGGTCGGGTCGGCGGTCCACATCCGCTTGAGCGCCTGCGCCTCGGCCAGGCGCGCGATCTCCTTGTCGGTCTCTCCGCGCAGCGGCTCGGGCACCGCCACCTGCTGCCGGCCCGACTTCACTTCCAGCAGCAGCGCCCGACGCGCGCCGATGGCGTCCAGCAGGGCGGTCATCGAAGCGGAGAAGGAGGCCACGCCGTCGTCGAGCAGTCCGTGGCAGATGCGCGACAGATCGAGCCCGAGCGCGGTGAGCTCCGAGACGGCCTGTTTCGCGCCCTCCAGATCGTCGCCGAGGCGCGCGGTCGCATCGCCGTGGTCCAGGAACGCCTCCAGCGTGGCGGGCGGGACCGTGTCCACCGTGTCGCGCCCGATCAGCGCGTCGACGTAGGTGGTGTCGGGATAGCGCGGGTCCTTGGTGCCGGTCGACGCCCAGAGCAGACGCTGCGGCCGCGCCCCAGCATCGGCCAGAGCCCGCCAGCGCGGCGAATCGATGGTCCGCTCGTAGATCTCGTAGGCCATCTTGGCGTTGGCGATGGCGATCTTGCCCAGCAGCGCCTGGCAGCGGGCCGCGTCGGCGCCGGCGGCGGCCTTTTCATTTAGCAGGCGGTCGCAGACCGCGTCGACCCGCGAGACGAAGAAGCTGGCCACCGACGCCAGCCCCTCGAACGAGCCGCCCGCGGTCCGCCGATCTTCTAGGCCCGCCAGATAGGCTTCCAGCACCTCTTCGTATTGGAGCAGCGAGAAGATGAGGGTGACGTTGACGCTCACCCCTTGCGCGGTGAGCGCGCGGATCGCCGGAATCCCCTCCGGCGTCGCCGGGACCTTGATCATCACGTTGGCGCGTCCGACCAGACCCTTGAGGCGCAGCCCCTCCGAAACGGTGCGCGCGGTGGCCGTCGCCAGCTCCGGCAACACCTCGAGCGAGACGCGGCCATCGACGCCGCCGCTGCCCTCGTAGACCGGGAGCAAAAGGTCGCAGGCGCCGCGAATGTCCTCCAGCACCAGCGCTTCATAGACGTCGACCGTCGATCGACCGGCGGCGACCAAGGCGGCGAGCGCCTCCTGGTAGTCGCCCGACGAGACGATGGCGCGTTCGAAGATGGTGGGATTCGAGGTGAGGCCGCGCACCCCCTTTTCGACCAGGGCGGCGAGGGCGCCCGAGCGCAGGAGCCCACGGCGGAGATCGTCGTACCAGATGCTCTGGCCGAGATCGTGGGCTTGGTGCAGGCGCGTTCGTGGGCTACTGGCCATTCCTGTTCCTCTCTACTTGCTCTCTACTTACTTTCTTGAACCTCGATCGCGGCGATCTGCGCCACCCGGCGGGCGTGGCGGCCACCCTCGAATGGCGTCTCCAGCCAGACGTCGACGATCGCGATCGCTTCCGCCTCGGCCAGCAGCCTGGCGCCCAGGCAGAGGACGTTGGCGTCGTTGTGGCCGCGCGACTGCCGCGCCCCGGGGAGATTCCAGACGTCCACCGCGCGCACGCCGTGGACCTTGTTGGCGGCGATGCACATCCCGAGGCCGGTCCCGCACACCAGCAGACCGAAGGATCCCGCGTGATCGCGCACGGCGCGCCCGACGGCCGCGGCCCAGGCGGGATAGTCGCTCGACTCGGCGGTCGGCGCGCCGAGCTCCTCGACCTCGATCCCCCGGCCGCGCAGGTGCGCGACCAGGCGACCGCGGAGCGCGAACCCCGCATGGTCGCTGCCGGCGTAGATCTTGTTCACGTCCTGGTTCTCATACTGCAATCCGGCGCGGAGGGCGCACCAAAAAGATCATGAGCGCCGCGAAGGTCGCCGAGCCGCCGAGGGCGGCGAGGCCAGGCCCGTACCCGGCGCCCCCGCTCTTGAGATGTCCCATCAGGAAAGGTCCGACGAAACCACCCAGGCACCCGGTCGAGTTGATGAGGCCGACGGCGGCCGCGCCGGCGGCGCCGGAGAGGAACCAGCGCGGCATCGCCCAGAACGGCGGCATGAACCCGTAGATGCCCGCGCCGATCAGCGCCAGGCTGAGGAGACCCCAGCCCGACACCCGCGGGGCGACGATCGCGATGAGGATGCCGCCGGCCGCCATCAGCATGGGCACGATCGCGTGAAACCGGCGCTCGCCCGATCGGTCCGACGACCAGCCGGCGACCGCCGTGCAGATTCCGCCGGCGATGTAGGGGAGGGTGGCGATGAGCGACACCGTCAGGTTGGAGAGGTGGGTCAGGCTCTTGACCATCGTCGGCATCCAGAGACTGAAGCCGTACGAGGTGGTCACGATGCCGAAGTAGGCCAGGACCAGCAGCAGGATCTCGCGGCGGAGAACGGCCCGCGCCAATGCCCGCCAGCCGGGCGGGACCGGCGTCTCGGCCGCCTCGCGCGCCAGGGCATCGAGCAAGAAGGTCTTCTCGGCGGCGCTGAGCCAGCGCGCATCGCGCGGCCGATCGGTCAGGTAGAACAGCGTCACCACGCCCAGCAGGATGGCCGGCAGCCCCTCGAGCAGGAACAGCCAGCGCCAGCCGGGCAGTCCCGCCCAGTGGGCACCCAGCAGCAGGCCCGACACCGGCGCGCCGATCACGTTCGACAGGGGCACCGCCAGCATGAAGAGGGCGAAGGCGCGCGCGCGATCCTCGGCGCGGAACCAGTGCGACAGATACACCAGCACGCCCGGAAAAAAGCCGGCCTCGGCGGCCCCCAAAAGAAAGCGGAGCCAGTAGAACTGCGTCGCCGTCTGCACGAACGCCATCGCGCAGGCGACCAGGCCCCAGCCGACCAGGATCCGCGCGATCCAGCCGCGCGCGCTCCAGGTCTCGACCAGCAGCGTACCCGGGATCTCGAACAGAAAATATCCGACGAAGAAGATCCCGGCCCCGAAACCGTACTGGTGATCGGTGAGCGAGAGATCGCGACGCATCTCGAGCGCCGCGTAGCTGATGTTGACGCGATCGAGATAGGCCACGAAATACAGCAGCAGCAGATAGGGAACGATCCGCACTAAAACGCGTGCGCGGACCCGTGCGGCGAGGTCATCCACGATCGGGCCGCGAGCATACATCAGGCGTGCTAGTTTCGGCGCCGCTTGCACGGGTTCCCACAGAGTCTGCCGGGTCACGCCGTCTTCCTGCTCCTGGTGGAGCTCGCGTTGCTGGTCGGCGTGGCGCGCGTCGGCGCGGAGATCGCCAAGCGCGTCGGCCTGCCGGCCGTGGTCGGCGAGCTGACCGGGGGAATCGCGCTCGGTCCCTCTCTATTCGGCCACTATGCCCCGGCGGCCTTCGCCGCGATCTTCCCCCCCACCGTCGAACAATTTCATCTACTGGACGGGTTCGGCAGCGTGGGGATGACGCTGCTGCTGCTGCTGACGGGCCTCGAGACCGACCTGCGTCTGCTGCGCAACCTGGGGCGCGCCGCCTTCATCGCCTCGGTGATGGGGATGGTGTTGCCGTTCGGGCTGGGGTTCGGCCTCGGCTACGTCATGCCGGCGAGCTACCTCACCGACGTCAACCACCGGATCCTCTTCAGCCTCTTTCTGGCGACCGCCATGTCGATCTCGGCCATGCCCGTGATCGCGAAGATCCTGGTCGATCTCGATCTCACCAAACGAAACATAGGCCTGGTCATCCTCTCGGCGGGCGTGGTCGACGACACGGTGGGGTGGCTGATCCTGTCGCTCATCGCTGGCGCCGCCACCCATGGCGCGGCGCGCCTGACCGACCTCGGCCTGACCGTCGCGACCCTCGCCGCCTTCATCCTCGGCGTGGCCTTCGTGCTGTTTCCACTGCTGCGCATCGCCGTCCGGGCGGTGAGCGAGCGTTTCAAGGCGAACGACTCCGATCTGGTCCTCATCATCGTCGTGACCTTCCTGTGCGCCGCCGCGACCGAACGGATCGGCGTCCACCCGGTGTTCGGCGCCTTCGTGGCGGGCGTGCTGTTTCACCAGGTCCCGCGCTTGAAAAAGGACACGGTCGCGCGGCTCGAATCCTTCACCTTCGGCGTGCTGGCGCCGATCTTCTTCGGGATCGTCGGGCTGCGCGTCAACCTCTGGGATCTCGGGGGCGGCCGGATGCTGGGGCTGGTCATCACGGTGGCCTGCGTCGGCAAGCTGGTCGGCTGCTCGCTGGGCGCCTACTGGGGCGGGCTGCGCTTCTGGGAGGCCGCCTCGATCGCGGTGGCGATGAACGCCCGCGGCGCGATGGAGATCGTGGTGGCGACCATCGGGCTATCGCTGGGGATCCTGACCCCGCAGATGTTCTCGATCATCGTGATGGTGGCGATCGTGACCTCGTTTCTGGCGCCGGTCGGGTTGCGGCTCACCATGCCCCGCGTCCGGATGACCGAGGACGAGGCGCGCCGAATTCTGGCCTCCGAGTCCAAGGGCGCGTTCGATCCGGTTACGTTGCGCGTCCTGCTGGCCACCGGGGGCGGCTCGAACGCGCTGGCGGCGGCGCCGCTGGCGTTCGGCCTGGCCCTGCGGAGCAGCGCGGCCGTCAAGATCCTCCACGCCGAGGCCCAGCGATCGGGCTGGCAGCGAATCCTTCACCCGTTCCGTCGCGACGCTCCCAGCAACGTCGGCGAGCAGATCCAGGCCATGCGCGCGCTGGCCCACGGCAAACCGATGGAGCTCGCCAAGGCCAGCGGTCCCGGGATCGCGCGCGCCATCTGCGACGAGGCGCGCCGCGGCTGCGATGTCATCGTCATCGGGTCGGGCGACGGCCCGTCGATCGGCGGCGCCGTGGTCGAGCAGGTGGTCGCCGCGGCCCCCTGTCACGTGGCGATCATGAAGGCGTCGGCTCCGGCCAGCGATTACCGTCGGGTTCTGGTGCCCGTCGACGGCGGCATCGCCTCGCGCCTGGCGGTCGAGCTGGCGCTGCGCTACGCCGAGGCGACCGGCGCGGAGCTGACGCTGGCCATCCTGACCGAACGCCGCCCGCAGGCCGCCGCCTACGCCGATCTGAGCGGGACGCACCAACCCATCGAGGCGCCGCCCACCAGCGCCGAGGAGCTGCAACGCATCTCGGTGGTATTTCGGGCCTCGCAGACCCAGCCGACCATCATCCATATCGCCTTCGATCCCCGATCGAGCGCCGTCGCGCAGGCCGTCGAGAAGGGGGGCTACGACCTGGTCGTGCTCGGCACCGAGAACCGCGCCGTGCAACACCGGCTGTTCTTCGGCTACGAAAACGAGCGGCTGATTCGCGCCACCCGGGTGCCCGTGGTGGTGGTGGTTCCGAACCTGGCCCGCCTGGCCACCGGGAGCGCCTGATGCCCCGGCGATTGACGGTCTCGTCAGCGGGCGCTACCGTCGGGCCACATGGCCGCTGAGATCGTCCACATCGAGTTCAGGAGCGCGAACTTCGCGCGCACGACGGAGTTCTACGCGCGGATCTTCGATTGGCGGACCGAGCAGAACGCGTCCGCCAGCTACATGAAGCTGAGCGGCGGCGCCTTGAGCGGCGGGTGGGTCCGCGCGGATCTGGTGCAAGCGCCTGGTCCGATCGCCTATGTGGCCGTCGACGATCTGGCGGCCAAGCTTGCGGAAGTCGAACGCGCGGGCGGCCGGGTGCTGGTGAAGAAGCTCGCCTTCGCGGGCGGCGGCGAGGTGGGTCTCTTCGCCGATCCCGACGGCAACATCATGGGTCTGTGGCACCGCAAGGACGGCGCGTCCCCCGCGGCGTCCACGACGACGTTCACGACATCTGCGCCGGCCAAGTCCGCCGCGGCCCTCGGCAAGGTGCCCGCCAAACCGACGCCCGCCGGCAAGGCGCCCGCAAAGCCGGCGCCGGCCGCCAAGTCCGCGCCCGCGAAAAAACCGGCCAAGAAAAAGTAGCAACGCCGGTCAGAGCCACTGGCGCAGGCTGTACGCCAGGCGCTCGAGGAGGCGACCAAACCAGGAGCGGCGGGCGAATCGCTCCTGGGTCAGCTCCTCGCTGGCGGCCATGTCGCCGTCGAGCATGGCGACGACGGTGGCGGCGTATCCAGCGTCGACGACATTCACGACCATCTCCAGGTTGTAAGCGAGCGATCGGTGGTCGAAGTTGTAGCTCCCGATCGAGACGAAGACGTCGTCGACGGCCAGCACCTTGGTGTGGATGACGGCCCGGCTGCGAAATATCCGCACCGAGGCAGCCAGCAGCGGCGCGAAGACCGCGCGGGCCGCGAGATCCAGGATCATCGAATCGCTCGACATCGGCAGCAGCAATCGAACGTCGGCGCCCCGTCGGGCCGCGGTCTGCAGGGCGCGCAGGATGCCCCGGTCGGGCACGAAGTAGGGATTCGCCAGGTAGAGCCGCGCCCGACACTGCCGGATGGCGTGCAGCGCCGCGCGCCGGATCACGAACCTGTCGCGCAGCTCGGTGTTGGAGACCACCGCCAGCGAGACGTCGCCCGCGGCCGCCGGTGGCACCAGCCGCGCCGGATCGAGGCGCAGCCGCTTGGGCGCCCGCCGATTCCAGGTTCGCAAGAAGGTCCCCTCGATGCGGGCGACCGCGGGCCCTTCGATCTGGATGACCGCGTCGTGCCAGTCGCCGCCACCATCGGCCAGGCACACCCAGTCGTTCGCGATGTTGAGACCGCCCGTGAAAGCCAGTCGCCCGTCGCAGACCAGGGTCTTGCGATGGTTGCGCCGGATGAGCGACCAGAGGCGCGGGCGCCAGAAACGGTACTTGTGGTAGGCGATGACGTGGATCCCGAAGCCGCGCATGCGCTGGAAAAAGGCCGCCGGTGTCGCGCGACAGCCGACGAAATCGTAGAGCAGGCGCACCGCGACGCCACGCTGCGCGGCGCGCGCCAGCGCCTCGGAGAACTTCTGGCCGATGGCATCGTCGCTGAAGATGTACATCTCGATCGAGACGCGCACCCGCGCGCGATCGATCGCCTCGAGCCAGGCCGGAAAGGTCTCGACCCCATTGCGCAGCAGCTTCACCGCGTGCCCGGCGACGAGGGTCTGAGGATCCTCGATGTAGCCAGGGTTCGAAAGGGAGATCGATTGTGGGGACGCTGTCATTGACCGAGCCCCATTCAGCGATTAAGGTCCGCCGTCGATGGGTCGTGAAGAGCATATCGAATTTCAGGGGCGCGTCATCGAGGTGTTGCCCGCTGGAAATTTTCGCATCGAGCTCGAGAACAGCCATCAGGTTCTGGCCCATCTCGGTGGCAAGCTGCGAAAGCACCGCATCCGCGTGGTGCTCGGTGACAAGGTGACGGTCGCGCTCACGCCGTATGACCCCACGCGCGGCATCGTCGTCTACCGCGGGTAGGCGACCGCTTCCAAGCATCGCAGCCCTGGATCGGGCGCGCGCGCTCCTGATCGACGCCGCCGTTCGAGATCGCTCCGGACCGCTGGCGGCCGGGTTGGCGCAGCTCGAATCCTGGGAATCGCTGGCCGCCCTGGCCGAAACGCCCTGGCTGTCGCTGTCGCGGCGGCCGTCGGCGGTGGCCATGCGGCGGGCGCGGCACCATCTGCGCCTCCTCGGATCGGCGCCCATGACCTTCGAGGCCGCGGCGGCGCAAGGCAGCACCGATCCGGTCCATCTGCGGGGAATCTGTCGGCCTCTTGCTGGCGCGGGCAGCGCCTCCCCCCTCTGGCGGTGCGAGATCGTGGAAGACGACGGCCGGCGCTGGGCGGTGGAAGCGGGGCTGGACTTTGCGCTCGCGGTCGGCGGCGGTGGCACCGTCTTGGTGCTGGCGGCCGGCGGGCGCCTGGTCAACGCCACGCAGCTCGCCCCAGGCGACGAGGTCTCGGTTTTCGGGTTCGCCGACGAGGCGCCCGATCCGGCGGGACTGGCCCGATCGCCCCATGGGCGGGGCGGGCTGACCCTGGCCTTGCGCTCTGGCTCGGAGCTGCCATTGCTCGTCAGCCTGATCAGGCGCTACGATCGGGGCGACGATGGCCCCCGACCCTAAGCTCGCCCCGCCGGCGCCCCCCGCGCGCAAGCCGGCGGTGGCTGCGGAAACGCTCGTCCACCGCGATCTCCTGAGCGGCGAGTTCTGGCGGAACATTCCAGCCTACGCCCAGGTCACCCGAGCGGAGTTCCTCGACCACAAGTGGCAGGCCAAGCATTCGATCACCAACATCGCCAAGCTGCTCACGACGCTGGAGGGCCTGGTTTCGGAGGGATTCATCGCCGACGCCAAGAGCGGTTTCGACCGCGCGCCGATGTCGGTGCGGGTCTCGCCCTACCTGTTGTCGCTGATCGACTGGCGCGACCCCTACGAAGATCCGTTGCGGCTGCAGTTCATCCCGCTCGCGTCGCGCCTGCTGCCCGATCACCCGCGGCTCGATCTGGACTCGCTCCACGAGCGGGTCGACATGCCGGTCCCGGGCCTCACCCACCGCTACACCGACAAGGCGCTCTTCCTGGCGCTCGACACCTGCCCGGTATACTGCCGCTTCTGCACCCGCAGCTACGCGGTCGGCATCGACACCGAGGAGGTGTCGAAGTTCCAGCTCAAGGTCAACATCGACCGCTGGGAGCAGACCTTCGCGTACATCCGCTCCCGCCCGGAGCTGGAAGACATCGTGATCTCGGGCGGCGACGCCTTTCAGCTGCGGCCCGAGCAGATCACGCTGATAGGCGAGTCGCTGCTATCGATCGACCACGTGCGCCGGATGCGCTACGCGACCAAGGGCCCGGCCGTGATGCCCCAGAAGATCCTCACCGACGACGCCTGGACCGACGCACTCACCCGGGTGGTCGAAGAGGGCCGCCGGCGCCACAAGGAGGTGGTGCTCCACACCCACTTCAACCACCCCCGCGAGATCACGGAGATCACCCAGGCCGCGATGGACAAGCTCTTCGAGCGCGGCATCACGGTGCGCAACCAGACGGTGCTCCAGCGGCGGGTCAACGACAGCATCGCGACGATGGGCTTGCTGGTGCGCCGCCTCAGCTACGTCAACGTGCACCCGTACTACGTCTACATGCACGATCTGGTGAAGGGGGTGGAGGATCTGCGCACGACGCTGCAGACCGGCCTCGAGATCGAAAAGGGGATCCGCGGCGCGACAGCCGGCTTCAACACCCCGACGGTGGTGGTCGATGCGCCCGGGGGTGGCGGCAAGCGAGACGCGCACTCGTTCGAGCACTACGACCGCACCACCGGCGTCTCCGTCTACACCGCGCCCGCGGTTCACCCGGGCGCCGTCTATTTCTACTTCGACCCGATCGATCTCCTTCCGCCCGCGGGACAGGCACGCTGGGCCGATCCGATCGAGCAAGCGCGCATGGTCGAGGAGGCGCGGGCGGCGGCGCTCGCGGCGCCCCACTAGATTGGAAACTGGTGACGGCATGAGCCAGGGTTGCACCAGCTGCGGGAACAAGGGTGGCTGCGACACGCGCAAGGGGGCGATGTTCGGCGCGCTCCACGAGGCGCTGGCGCGCCTGTACCCGACGCGGCGCTGGAACGAGCGGGACGAAGCAGCGGGATTCGAGACGGGTCTGCCGGCGGGGGAGGGGGACGCGCTGGCGGCGGCGCTCTCGGCGCGACTTTCGGCGGCGACACTCTACCGGCCGGGCGCCGACGACGAGACCTGCGACTACATCTACGTCCTCTGCGTCGGCCGCGCGCCCTCGCTGGTCGAGCTGCGCGAGTCGGCGCTCGACGCGGCGACCGCCCGGAACCTCCGGGCCGCCATCGCCGACGCGCCGATCACCGAGGTCTACCTGCGGGTGGCGCTCTCGACGCTGGCGCGGTTCGCGGCGGTGCAGGAGGTGTCGCTATCGGCCGAGATGGACCGCGACACCGGGGCGCTGATCCTGACCGAGGCGCCTCGCACGGGGATCTTCGCGCCGACCCTGCTCCGCCGGTTGCAGACCTTGGTGGCGGTGCTGGCCGAGCGGGAGATCCGCCACCTCGACTTCGGGGAGATTATCGAGCCGCCCGAGGCCTTCGATCCGGGCGACTACGCGGCGTCCTACGGCGGCGTCCCCTGCATCGCCAACTATCTCTTCTACCCGCAGCCGCCGGCCGCCGTCACGACCACCACCTACTTGAGCTTGGCGTAGACCTCCGCGGCGAGCCCGGCGGCGAGCGCCTTGGCGCGACGCTCTTCGGGGGCGTCGTAGCGGCCCACCGGTGCGGCGGCGACCTCATCTAGCAGACGCTTGGCCTCCGGCACCCGTTCGCTGTCCATGTAGGAAACAGCCAGGTAGACGCGCGCGCGAAGCGCGGCCGGATTAATCGTGAGCGCGCGCCGCAGATGCTCCTCCCCCTGCTTGCGGTCGCGTTTGGGCCAGGGGAGCTTGTCGAAGAAACGTCCCCAGGCCGTTTCGACGCCGCCCCATTCGTAGCCGTCGTTGAGCGCCGCCGCCCGCCCCAGTCGCTCGCGAAACTTTCCCTCCATCCCCAGCGAGAGCGCCTTGACCACCCCCAGCCCGAGCGCGTAGTTCCCCATGCAGACGGCGGCCCAGTAGTAGCCGGCCACGTCGTTCGGGTTCTGCGCGATGGCGTGCTCGGCGATGTCCCAGCCGTCTTTCCCCCAGCGCGATCGCTGCTCCTTGGCGAGGCCCGGATCGTCGCTGGCCCAAAAATAGAAACGCGCGGAGCGCCAGAGGACGCCGTAGTCGTTCGGAGCGCGGGCCAGGGCGGCCTGCACCAGGCGCTGCTCGTCCGAAAATGCCTGGTGATCGTCCCGCCGTCGGTGCAGATCGTCGATCCGGGCCATCAACGCCGGCAAGGGGAGGCCCGACGCCGCGGCGGGCTCCCGGGCACCAGCCCCGACCCCGGCACCGGCACCGGCACCCACATTGCCACCGCCGGGGCCCGTCGCCGCGTCGACGGAAAGAACGAGCACGACAGCGACGGTTAGGAGATTCACGGGCGGAGTATATAGGTTATGCTCGCGCGAGCCTCAGGGAGGACCACCGTGCCCGATAAAGTGACCTCAAACGGAGAGCTCAAAGCCGAGCTCAGAATCGCCGACAAGACCTGGGACGTGCCGGTGATCGTCGGAACCGAAGACGAGCACGGCCTCGACATCGGCAAGCTCCGGGCGCAGACCGGGTACGTAACGCTGGATCCGGCCTACATGAATACGGCGTCGACCAAGAGCGCGATCACCTTCCTCGACGGCGAGCGCGGCATCCTGCGCTACCGGGGTATCCCCATCGACGAGCTGGCCGAAAAATCCACCTTCGTCGAGGTGGCCTACCTGCTCATCTACGGCCACCTGCCGAACAAGACGGAGCTGGCGGGGTTCTCCCAGCAACTCACCCGCCACTCCATGTTGCACGAGGACATGAAGCGCTTTTACGACGGCTACCCGGGGACGGCGCACCCGATGGCGATCCTGTCGGCGATGGTGCTCTCGCTGTCCAGCTTCTACCCGGAAGCGCTCGACGTGAAGAACCGCGCCGAGCAGGAAGCGACCATCGCGCGTCTGCTCTCCAAGATGCGCACCATCGCGGCCTTCTCGTTCAAAAAGTCGATTGGCCAGCCGTTCGTCTATCCCAAGAACAACCTCAGCTACTGCGCGAACTTCCTCAACATGATGTTCTCGGTCCCTGCCGAGCCCTACGAGATCGACGAGGACATCGTAAAGGTTCTGAACCTGCTCTTGATCCTGCACGCCGATCACGAACAGAACTGCAGCACCTCGACGGTGCGGCAGGTGGGCAGCTCACAGGCCAACCTCTTCGCCTCGATCTCCGCCGGTATCTGCGCCCTGTGGGGCCCCCTGCACGGGGGGGCCAACGAAGAGGTGCTGAGCATGCTGCAGACGATCAAGGACGACGGCAGCGGCCCCAAGAAGTTCGTCGACCTCGCCAAGCAGAAGGACTCCGGCTTCCGGCTGATGGGCTTTGGCCACCGCGTCTACAAGAACTACGACCCGCGCGCCAAGATCATCAAGGTCGCCGCCGACAAGGTGATGCAGAAGATGAAGCATCCGGACCCCCTGCTCGACATCGCCAAGGCGCTGGAAGAAGCGGCGCTCTCGGACCCGTATTTCGTCGAGCGCAAGCTCTATCCGAACGTCGACTTCTACAGCGGGATCATCTACCGCGCGCTCGGCATCCCGACCAACATGTTCACCGTGATGTTCGCCATCGGACGCACGCCGGGCTGGATCGCGCACTGGAAAGAGATGATGGAAGACCCCACCACCAAGATCTTCCGGCCGCGCCAGATCTATACCGGCCCGCCGCTCGGGCACTACATCCCGATGGACCAGCGGTAGGCCGCCCAGGCCCAGCCGAGCTCACTTCTTGGCCGCGGCCGCCTTCTTCGCGGGAGCCGCAGCGGCGGGCGCGGCCGCTGGCGGTGTCGTAGCCGCTGGGGCAGGGGCGGCGGCCGCAACTGGACCAGCGGCGGGGGCCGCCGCAGCCTCGGCCTCGTCGCCTTCGGGCGCGCGGTCCCATTTGTCGACCTTGCCCGTACCGGTCGAGTCGTAACCGATCCGATCCAGCTTGCCACCCTCGTAGTACTGCCACTCATCGACCTTGCCGTCGCCGTTGGTGTCCCGCTCGATACGCACCAGCTTCTCGTTCTCGTAGTACTTCCAAACGTCGGTCTGCTGATTGAAGTTGGTGTCGAGCTCTTCGCGCACCTTCTTGCCGTTCACGTAGTAGACGGTCATATCGAACTTCCCGTCGAAGTCGAGATCCGCCTCGTCCATGGTGATTTGGGCGCCCTTGTCGTCGTAGTAGGTGACGAGGTCGATCTTGCCGTCGTAGTTCAGATCGACCTGCTTGCACGTGAGCACATCGGTCTTCTGTCCGCCGATATCGACGGTCTGAAAATATTTCCAGACGTCGGGCTTTTGGTCTCGGTTGGTATCGGCGGTCACCACGTTCTTGCCGGTCTCGCTGCACTTGCTCCTATCGACCGCCGGCCCCGCGGGCACGTTCGAGCCGGTGGAGACCATTTCGGCGTGCTTGGGCGTCTCGCCGCAAGCCGTGAGCGCCAGCGCGGGGAGCAGCGCCAACCAGGATTTGGAGAGGAACATGCCGCTACGGTAGGGCGGAAATGGCGTCGCATCAAGTGGTTAGAGTCTTGACCCTAGACCTATGGTCATGCATGGTCACTCCATGGCGAGGAAGAAAATCTCCACGACCATCTACATCACCCCCGAGCAGAGCGAGCAGCTCAAGCAACTGAACGCCAAAACGCGCGTCCCGGTCGCCGAGTACATCCGCCAGGGGATCGACCTGATGCTCGAAAAAGAACGGCACAACCTTCCCGGGCAGCTCACACTGCACGTCCCTTCCGGCCGCTGAGCTCCGCGCCGGCCTGCTGCCCAATGTCCTAATGCTCACGCCGACGCGCCTCATCCGTAACTTCTCGATCATCGCCCACATCGACCACGGCAAGTCGACGCTGGCCGACCGGTTGCTCGATGCCACGGGCGCGCTCACCGACCGCGAGCGGAAGGCGCAGTTCATGGACAGCATGGACCTCGAGCGCGAGCGCGGGATCACCATCAAGGCGGCGACGGTGCGCCTGTCGTACGAGGCGAGCGATGGAGAGACCTACGAGCTGAACCTGATCGACACGCCCGGCCACGTCGACTTTCACTACGAGGTGTCGCGCTCGCTGGCGGCCTGCGAGGGCGCGGTCCTGGTCATCGACGCCTCGCAGGGGGTGGAGGCGCAGACGCTGGCCAACGTCTATCTGGCGCTGAACAACAACCTCACCATCGTGCCGGTCATCAACAAGATCGACCTGCCGGCCGCCGATCCCGAGAACGTGCGCCGCCAGATCGAGGAGGTGATTGGCATCGATGCCTCCGAGGCGATCCTGGCCTCGGCAAAAGAGGGAAAGGGGATCCGCGAGATACTCGAGGCCGTGGTGGCCAAGGTGCCGCCGCCGGCGGGCGAGGTGGACAAGCCGCTGCGGGTGCTGCTGCTCGACAGCTGGTACGACGCTTACCGCGGGGTGGTGATCCTGGTGCGGGTCGTCGACGGCGTGCTGCGCCCCAAGCAGAAGATTCGTTTCATGGCGGCCCGGCGCGACTACGAGATCCAGACGCTGGGCGCCTTCGCGCCGTTTGCCCGCGAGATGCCGGAGCTCGGCCCGGGCGAAGTCGGCTTCTTCACCGCGGCGATCAAGGACGTGGCGGACGCGCGGGTGGGCGACACGATCACCGAGCTGGCGCGGCCGGCCATGCCCCTTCCGGGCTTCCAGCCTGTCAAGCCCATGGTGTTCGCCGGCATCTTCCCAACCGACACCGCCCGCTACGAGGACCTGCGCGACGCGCTCGACAAGCTGCGGCTCAACGACGCGTCGTTCACGCGCGAGCCGGAGACCTCGGCCGCCCTCGGATTCGGCTTCCGCTGCGGATTCCTGGGGCTGCTGCACATGGAGATCGTCCAGGAGCGCCTGGAGCGCGAGTACAACCTCGACCTCATCACCACGGCGCCGACCGTCCGATTCCGCTGCGTCTTGCGAAACGGCGAGGTCATCGAGCTCGACAACCCCGCCAAGTTTCCATCGGAGGGCGACATCGATCGCATCGAAGAGCCGATCATCGCGGTCACCATCCACACCCCCCCGGAATATGTGGGGGCGATCCTGAAGTTGTGTGAGGAGAAGCGGGGGATCCAGACGGGCCTGACCTATGCCGGCGAAAAACGCGTGATCATCCGCTACGACCTGCCGCTCACCGAGATGGTGTTCGGCTTTTACGACCGCCTCAAGTCGGTGTCACGTGGGTATGCCTCGCTCGACTACGAGCCCAAGGGCTACCTTCCTGCCGACATGGTGCGCATGGACCTCCTGGTCAACGGGGACAAGGTCGATTCGCTGTCGCTCATCGTCCACCGCGAGGGATCGTTCACCAAGGGGCGGGACCTGTGCGTCAAGATGAAGGAGCTGATCCCCCAGCAGCAGTTCGAGGTGGCGATCCAGGCCGCCATCGGCTCGAAGATCATCGCGCGCACGACCGTCAAGGCGCTGCGCAAGAACGTCACCGCCAAGTGCTACGGCGGCGACATCAGCCGCAAGCGCAAGTTGTTGGAGCGACAGAAAGAAGGTAAGAAGAGGATGAAGCAGGTCGGCAACGTGGAGATCCCGCAAGAGGCCTTCCTGGCCATCCTGAAGGTGGACTGAGCGATGGGCGGCAAAAGGGGCCACACCGGAGACTCCGATGAAAGGACCCCCAGCCTGCTCGGCTGGTGGCGCGCGCGTACCGCGTACAAGCGCGCGCGGGTCGAGGGGCAACATCTGGTCAAGGAATCCCGCCGGATCCTGAAGCGAAAGAGCTACCGGATCCCGGCCTCGATCGCCGCGCAGATCACGGCCGACGTCAAGGCCGTGGAGGACGCGCTCGCCGGGGACGACCTCGAACAGATGCGCAAGGCCATCGCGGCGCTCGACGACGCGATGGGCGACCACCTGGCCTTCGCCCGGAAGTCGACGATCCGCGAATACTCCGAATCGATCGGGGTGGCGGTGGCGGTGGCCCTCCTGCTGCGGGCCTTCGTGGTCGAGGCCTTCCAGATCCCCTCCGGGTCGATGATCCCGACGCTGGAGGTGGGCGACCACATCTTCGTGTCGAAGTTCGCCTTCGGGATCAGCATCCCGTTCACCGATCATTCGAAGCTGCTCCAATACGCCCAGCCGCAGCGGGGCGACGTGATCGTCTTCAAGTATCCGATCGACCACAGCATCGACTACATCAAGCGCGTGGTGGGGCTGCCGGGCGACGTCATCGAGGTCAAGCAGGATGAGGTCTACATCAACGGCAAGCCGCTCCAGCGGGAACGCGTCCCGCGGGTCTGTCCCGACACCGACGGGCCCAAACCCGTGAGCTTCGGCGACGATCGCGGTTGCGAGCTGTGGATGGAGACCTTGGGCGACAAGCGTCACGAGACGATCCAGGAGCCGGGACGGGGCGGACGCGACTTCGCCCGCTACACGGTTCCCGCCGGCCACGTCTTCTGCATGGGCGACAACCGCGACAATTCGTCCGACTCCCGGGTCTGGGGACCCGTCGACATCGATCTCATCAAGGGCAAGGCCCTCATCGTCTGGTGGTCCCGCGGCGAGAGCGACGGCTGGAGCCCCATCGCCTGGGTCAAGGCCATCCGCTGGCGCCGCTTCTTCCACCCGGTGCGGTGAACGGGGTTTCCTACTCTACTTATGTAGGAAGTAGAGCAGGGCGGCCACCAAAGCCAGCGTGGCCCCGATGACGGCGACCACGCGATAGGCCTCGAACCGGTCGGGGGTGCGGTCGAGGGCCACCTTGGTCCGGGCGATCTCGTCGCGCAGGGCGTTCGCGTCGGCGAACCGCTTCTCCCGATCCTTGGCCACCATCTTGAGGATGATCGCGTCGACCGGCGCGGGGATGCTCACTTTGTCGCTCAGCTTGGAGGGGGCGGGGGGCTCCTGCCGCATGTGAAAATTGATGATGTCGATCGGGCTCTTGGCCGACGAGAAGGGCAGGCTTCCCGTCAGCATCTCGTAGGCCATCATGCCGAGCGCGTAGAGATCGGCGCGGCCATCCAGCTTCTGCCCGCGGAGCTGCTCCGGCGACATGAATTCCAGCGTCCCCAGCGTCTGCCCGACCGCGGTCAGCGCCGGCACCGGCTTCTCGTCGGACACGACCTTGGCGATACCGAAATCCAGCACCTTTACGTGGTCCTCGCCCTCGCGCGTCTCGATGAACACGTTTTCGGGCTTCATGTCCCGGTGCACGATGCCGTTGGCGTGGGCTTCGGCCAGCGAGGCCGCCACCTGGTCGAGGATGCGCAGCACCCGCTCGTACGGAAGCGGCCCTTCGGCCTTCTGGACCTGATGCAGGCTCTGCCCGCGCAGCAGCTCCATCGCGAGGTAGAGGATGCCGTCCGGGGTTTCGTCGAAGTCGTAGGTGGTGACGGTGTGCGGATCGCGCAGCTTCGAGCAGGCCTCGGCCTCGCGCCGGAACCGGGCGACGATCGTCTCGTCGGCGACGTTGTGCGGGTGAAGGATCTTGAGCGCGACCTCGCGTCCCGTCGCGATCTGCTTGCCCCGAAAGACCGCGCCGAAACCGCCTTCGCCGACCTTGTCCTCGACTAGAAATCGATGGTTGAGCGTGCGGCCGATCAGATTCTCCAGGGGCTGGGCCACCGGTCGCATGCCGCCCGCGGATCGCGGCAGCGCAGGCACCGATGTGGCCGGGGGGGATGTGGGTGCCGGCGCAGACGCGGGCGCCGCCGGGGACACCGGCGGAAATTTAGGTGACGAAACCGCCGCCGCAGACACCGGCGGGAACCTGGGTGACGAAACCGCCGCCGGGTGCGCGGGCTTCGAGCCCGCCTCGGCCGCAAGCGACGGCGGTACGGGAAGCGGCGCCGGCGCGGGTCCGGACACCCGGACGGTCTGCAAGGCCGCCTTCGAAATCGCGGGCGGCGTTCGCGCGGCCGCTGGCGTGGTGGCCGGTGGCGTGGTGGCCGCTGGCGCGGTGGCCGGTGGTGTGGTGGCCACTGGCGTGGAGGTCGCCGTGGTCGCCGCCTTGGCGGCGTTCGCGGTCGGGGTTATCGGTTCGCCACAGGCGCCACAGAACCGAGCGCCTATTTCGATTTGGACCGCGCAGTGTGGGCATTGGGGCATCGGCGGATCCCCGTCAAGGAAGCGTGACCCGTGAGTCGGACCGCTCGGATTGGTCACGCTCACACTTCATCACGAAGATTCCGCCCGCAGCCGCAAAGATCAGCGCGACCAGGAACAGCGCCAGCAACGAGCGCGCCGTACGCGTCGCGGGCGGGGATTCGGCGCCCCGCATCCCTTTGGCGCGCACCGCCCCCGGCTCCCCCGAGTCGGTCTTGGTCGGCACGTCGTCCGGAACGACCAAGGCGCGCGGCAGGCGCTCTTCGACGGTCTCACGGCCGAGGCCCGAATCATCGGTCGTGCCCATCGGCTCGGGTACCGGATCGTTCCCCGGATCGTAGCCGACGAAGCTGACCAGATCTTCGGGAGCGGGCGGCACCAGCGCCTCGCCATCGAAACGCGCCAGCGCCACCGTGATGTTGTCCGGTCCATCGCGATCGAGGGCCTTCTGGATCAGCCCCTCGCCCGCCTTTTGCAGATTGGGCTCGGCGATCAGCACCGCCAGGATCTCTTCGTCGGTGACCGGCCCGTGCAGGCCGTCGGAGCAGAGCAGCGCCACGTCGCCTTTGCGCAGCGGCACCTGCGACAAAACCACCTCCACCCGTTCCTGCACGCCCAGCGCCTGCAGGATGATGTTGGCGTGCTCGAAGGCCTTGGCCTCGTCCATCGTCATGGCGCCCGCTTCGATGAGCTGCCAGGCCAGCGACTGATCCTTGGTCACCTGCGCGAGCTTGCCGTCCCGCAAGATGTAGCAACGCGAGTCACCGATCTGCGCGACCACCAGCGTGTCGTCCACCAGGCCCGCGACCGTACAGGTCGTCCCCATCCCACGCTCGCTCTGGTTGTCGCGAGACTGGATGAAGATGGCCTCGTTGGCGCGCTCCACCGCGTGGCGCATGAGCCGCGCGAACCCGTCGCGCGGCTGCGGCGGGGCCCTCACCAGGGCCTCGTAGATCGCGTCGGCCGCCATCTGCGACGCCACCTCGCCCGCCGCGGCGCCCCCCATCCCGTCGCAGACCAGCAGCAGGGCGCCTTTGTCCCCGAGCTTGAAGGTGAAGGGGTCGCGCCCGTCGGCGGCCCGCACGGCCGTCGTGACGTCCGCCACGAGGAAGTTGTCCTCGTTGTGCTCGCGAATCAGCCCGACGTCGGTCTTACCGTAGACCTCGATCGCGATGTCGGGGGGGCTTGGCATCCGGCGACCCCCTCATCCTATCTCGAACCGCAGCAGCTCGTCGCCCATTCGGATGAGATCGCCCGAATTCAGCCCGTGGGGCCCCCGGAGCCGCAAGAAGGTCCCGTTCGAGCTGCCGAGGTCCTCCAGGTGCCCGCGCCCGTTGCGGAAGGCGATCTGCGCGTGCCGCCGCGACATGAACTCGTCATCGGAAAAAACGATATCGCCGGTTTCACGGCCCAGGATCACGTCCGGGCGGGTCAGATGGAAGACGTCGCGGGTCACCGAGGCCGGCGTGACCTGCCGCAGGCGGGCCCAGGGGGGGCGAACCGGCGTCCCGAAGACCACCACGCCGTGCTCGAGGGCGGGGCGCAAGTTGCGCTCGGCATCGGTGAGGAGCTCGAACCGCAGGACCTGCTTGCCGACCAGCAGGTGGTCGCCGTCTTGCAAATCCAGCGAGCCGCGGAGGCGGACATAGATGCCGTTGCGGTTCTCGAGCGGTGTCAGCACGCGACCGGCCAGGCTGGCGACGATGCGGGCGTGCCGCGGCGCCAGATGGGGATCCTCGAACAACAGATCGCCCTCGGTTCGCCCGATGTCGATCTGATCGCCGAGCAGGTTGTAGGCGATGCCGTCGGTCCCGTCGCGGTGGACCACCACCAGCCGGAATCCCACGTGCTGGCCCACCCGAACGGCCGCCGACATCGGGGAGCCGGCGGGAGCCCCTTCGATCATCCGGTCGGTCGACCGGTTGGAGATGCTGGACCCCGGTGGGTGGCGCAGGTGATCATCCGGGATCTCGGACAACCGATCGACGGCCAGGCGAGTCCCACAGTACTGGCAAAAAAGGACGTCCCCAGCGTTCGCGTTTCCGCAGCGCCCGCATTTGGTCATGTCGAAGGGGTTTGCAAGCGGCCGAATCCTTTGGTAACAGGCGGGCCGGACTCAAGAGGCCGCCGGCTCTCGCCCCCCAAATTTCCTAAGTGCGTCAACAGATAACAATTTCCGACGGACCGGTCAAACAACGGATGGGGCGGGGCGTGGGGCGGAAGGCGGCGGCTCTTTTTCTGTCCGTCTTCTCCGTCTTCTCCGTTTTCGGCGCGCTGCTCTGCGCCTGCGGCCCGCTGGTCGAGCGCGCCCCCTTCCCGGTCCGTCCCGATTCGGTCCGCCCGGCCGATCTGCTGGGGCCCTATGACGGCATCGTGGTCGACGTCGATTCGGATCGTCCCATCGCGGGCGCGACGGTCGCGGCTTCGTGGGCTTTCGAGAGCGGCATCGGCTTTCACGCGCCGGCCGGCGCGCGCGAGGTGGTGGTCGAGACCGGCGCCGACGGGCGCTACGCGATTCCGCGCCTCGACGATCTCCCGGAAGGGGCCTCCGCGCGGATCCGACGCTTCACGCTGGTCGTCTACCACCGCGGCAACGTCGCCTGGCGCAGCGATCGGATCTTTCCCGGGCGCAGCCTGCGGCGCGACTTCAGCCAGCGCGGCGCCCGTATCCGCCTCGACCGCTGGCAGACCAACCTCCGCCACGCCAACCATCTGGTCTTCCTGGGCGGAGGCGCCAAGGTGCGCGCGGCCGCCGCGTGGGAGCTGCAGGCCGCGGCCCTGGAGCTGGACGGCGAGCGGGTGCCGGCGACGCGCCCGCGGATGGAGAGTACCGGGGGCAGCACGTTGATCCCGCTCGACATCTCGAAGCTGCTCAGCGACGACGAGGTTCGCGGCGTGACCGGCTACGTCGGGAAATTCGAGGACGGCAAGCTGACCGATCTGCCGACCACCGAGTTCTACGACAGCCGCCACTTCAAGGCGCTCGGAAAGCCGGAGAGCTACGACGTCGGCCTGCGCGTCTGGCGTCTCGGCGCATCGGCGTCGGAGGTCCAGTACGGCAAGCTGATGGCGGCGCTGCCCGACGCCCGCACCACCGACGAGGTCGGCGACGGCTCGTTCCGCGCGAAGGCCGGGGCGCTCGGCGGATTGGTTTTCCTCGTTCGCGAGCGTGGCGTGGTGGTGTCGCTCACTTGCGGCGCCGCGCAGTGCCCCGAGCCGGCGCAGCTCACCAAGCTGGCCAAGCTGGTCGAGTCGCGCCTGCCCGATCTGCCGTCGGAGCCGGTGCGCAACATGGCGCCGCCGCTGCCGGAAGGGGTGCCGAGCGACAGCGACGGTCCCGCCACCAAGCCGACGCCGGCGCCCGAGGTGCCCGAGCCATGAACCGCTTCCTGGCGGCGACTTCGGGTGCGGCGATGGTCGTAACGTCGATCGTCGCCCCGGCGGTGGCGCACGCGTACGATCCCGCGACCACGCACGCCGGCCTCACCGAGCGCGCCGTGCTGGCGTCGGAGCTACACCGGACGCTCTCGCGTCGGCTGTCGAAACCGCTCGGCCTGTTCGAGCCGGTCGTCTTGCGGCGGGGCGATCTCGCCGGCGGCGAAGCGCGCAGCCTGCCGGGGCGACTCGACGCGCTCGATCCGGCCGGTGGCTATCGCCCGTCACCCGAAGGCGTGGCGCCTGCGCTCGCCTGGATCGTCGCCGGGGCCGTGATCGCCGAGACGCCGGCCGAACGCGGCCAGAACCTGTTCTACGATCCGGTGCGCGGCAACGGCCTCGCGCAGGCGGGCGGCCTCACCGACCTGGGGCGCGGGCTGCGCATGCTGTTCGACTCGGGTGGCCTGCGTGGCGCGGCGACCGGGACCAGCTTCAACCTCACGGGACGGCCTTCGACCGAATGGTTGGCTGCGCCGGACAACGACGTCGGCCTGCGGGCGTTCTACGATCAGCTGGAGGCCGCCATTGCGGGCGAGCTGCCAGGACCTCGCGGAACGGCGCTCGCGCGCGCGCTGCTGGCGCTCGGGGGGACCCTGGCGGTCCTGGAGGACGCGGGCGAGCCGGCGCACGTGCGCAACGATTTTCGAGGCGCCTACCTGGGCGTCGGAAGCTCGAGCCCGTTCGATCGCGGCTCGCCCTTCGAGCGCTACGTGGCCGACACCTACGGTCGCAGCGGCGTTCCCGCCGCCGGCGCGCCGGTCAGCCGTCCGACGGTGATGGCCTACATCACGGCCGCGGACCGGCAGGGGTTGGCCGATCGGACCCAGCGACGATTCTTCTCCGACGGGACGCTCCCCGAAGATGGGATCGTCGACCGCGACACGACCGGTGCCGACGTGATGCGCGACGCGCGCGAGTCGCTCCCGTACGCGCTGCCCGCTCTGCCGCGGCTCGACCTGCACGGTCTCGGCGACAAGCGCTACGTCTACGCGAGCGCCGAAGCCGAACGTGGCGCGCCCCAGCGGGCGGGTTGGGCGCGTGGGCCCGGCCGGCGCCTGCTGGCCTATCTGCGGGTCCCCGGGCGGGTTCGATTCTTCCTCGACGGCGGTGTCTACACGGACACGGCGCGCGCGCTGCTGCCGGAGATCGGCGCGTATGGCGCCGGCCTGGTCGACCATCTCTTCCGCGCCGAGATCCACCTCGAGGTGACGGCCGATGCCGTCGCGGTCTCGATCTCGGGCGCACACGGCGACGTGCGCAAGGGCGAGGTCCGCCTTTACGCCGAGGACGCCAGCGGGCGCCGGCGACCGTTTGCGACGACCATCCCGGCAAGCGCGGCCACCTCGCTCACGATCCCCGCCGGGACCCGCCGGATCGCGGCGGTGCTGCACGGCGAGGACGACGCGGGGGAGCTGGTCGCGGTGGCCGAGCAGCCGGTTCTCTGACCACCGGAGCCGCCGGTGCCATCCGAGCCGGGTGCGCCAAAGGAAGACGCAGCCGAACCGGTCCCGCGGCATCCGGTCCGATCACATCCAGGAGCGCCGTCGCCTCGGTGTAGGCCTCTGGATCCTCGTCGACGGCAGCCGCTTCGGCGGCGCGCCGAAGCGCCTCGACCAGGCTAGCGTCCCGGCCGATCGCTGCGGCCCGCAGGGCGATGACCCGGCTCGCGTCACCTGCGGCTTGCGCCGCGCGCGCAGCCCAGGCCAGCAGGCGCGCGCCGGCCGGGCCCGGCTCGTTGGCCGCGGCGCGCTCGAACGCGGCCCCCGCCGTCTTGCTGCGTCCCCCATCGAGCGCGGCGCGCCCGAGATCGAACCAGGGCCACGGGTTGTCGGGATCGAGCGCGGCCGCCGCCCCGAGCGCGCCAATCGCCGCCTCGACGCGGCCGAGGCGGCCGAGCGCCAACCCGCGGGCGTGCTCGGCGTCGGCAGCGCCGGGATCCGCCTTGAGGGCGCGCTCGGCCTGCCGCAGCGCGATGAGCGGCGTGACCTCTTCTCCGGACGGATCGAAGACGTCGGGCGCGTACTCGCCGTCGGGTCCGTAGAGAACCTGCTCGCGCGCCACGGTTGCGTCGAGCCAGGCGGGGAAGCTCGATCCCGCCAGCGCCCGCTCGTCGGCGCCCGCGTCGTAGCGAAGGACGCGGCCATCTCCGTCGAGCGCGTAACGATCGCCGGCGGCGGCCAGCGCAAACGTCAGCTCACCCGGCCGATCACCCCGCCCGTCACCCGGACCGTCCTGCGCGAGGGCGACGAGACCTAACGGCGCAGCGGGTCCGACGCCGGCCAGGATCACCGTCTCGTGAAAGAAATCGGCGCCGTCGAACGAGCACAAGAACGATGCGTAGATCTCTGGAAGCGCGCGCCCGAGCGCCACGGCCGCGCGTTCGAGATCGGCCGGCGCCGCCGGCGGCATCACCCGGATGAGCCCCGCCGGCAGCCGCGAGATCGCGCTCCGGAACCGGTCGAAGAAGATCTCGGGCCGGCCCGCCTCGCGCCGAGTTGCCCCGCGCCCGCGGCCGCGCGTCACTTGCTGACGAGCGCCGACGGAAGCGGGCTTCCGGCGGCGGCGAACGCGGCACCGAGCCGGGCCGAGACGCCGCGCCCCTGCAGGCGACCGGTGCCCAGATCGCGCCGCCCGCCGTCGCCGTAGTAGGCGAGCACGACGTCGGCCGCGACCGTCGCGCCGTCGACGCGCGGCTCGGCCACCTCGACGATGCGCGCGCTTCCGTCGCTGGCCGTCACCACCTGCACGACGAGATCGAAGGCGCCGACGACCAGGGACGCCGCGGCCGAAGCGGGCGCCGCGAGGCCAATCGACGCGAGCGCCGTCAGGCGCGCCAGCGTATCCGCCGGGGAGCGACCGGCAAGAGCCGCGACCAATCCATCCTGGCCGCGCGCGGCGACCAGCAGGAGCTCGCCGACCTCGGATCCCATCAGTTCGCCGAGCAGCAGGTGCTCCGGGCGCAGCGTGGCCGCCACCCGCACGAGCCCCGACATGTCCGGCGCGGGCGCCAGGTCCATCCAGCCGCTCCGCGCGCGCGGAAAGGCCGCCCCGATGGCGACCACCCGCCGGTCGGCCGGGATCGCGGCCGACAGCGCCCCGAGCGCGTGCGGCAGCGCGGTCGCGTCCCCGGTCACGAGCAGGTTCCGGCGTGAAGCGATCGCGCTCTCGAACAAGGTCACGGCGTCTTTCGAGCCGCCTGGGATCAGATCGACGATCGCGTGCTCGATCAGGACCGACCTCCGGATCGAGGCGACCACCCCGGCGGGTGCGGCGGGCGGGAAGGCCGCGGTGACCCGGGTGCCGTCGGGCAGGCGCACGTCGACCACCGGGTTGTCCGGAGCGGGAGGCGGGAAGGCGGTGTTGCAGAGGCGCCAGAGCGCGTCCGCCACCGCGTTCGGATCCCCGAGACCGGTCGGGTGAGGCACCAGGCCCGATCCCCGATCCACCAAGACGGCGTCCGAAGCGGTCAGCAGAACCTGGATGACGGCCGGATCCGCCAGCAGCGCGTCGAAGAGCGGCGCGCTGCCCGCGTCGGTGCCGGCCACGACGGGCGCGCTGCCGGCGCCGAAGGAGGGAACGGCGGCGGCTGGCACGGGCGGCGGGGCGGCACCGGGTCGGCCGGCTGCCGCGACGCGACGGCCCGCGCTCTCGATGTCGTCCTCGCCGTTTCGCGAGTGCGCGAAGAGGCCCACACTGCCGGTATCCTCCTCGCTGCTACCGATCTCGCCGGGCGCCGCGGACGAGCCGAATTCGTCCTCGAAGCTGTCGGTGAGCGCGCGACTGGCCAGCGGCGTCGGGGGACGGCGCGGCGGCGGCGGCGGGGGCGGGGGCACCGGCATCCGGCCCGAGCGCGGCGGTCGCGCCGCCAGCTCCTCGTCGTCACCGTCGCCGAAGGTCTCGTCGTCGCTCACGCTCTCGCTCGCCGGCAAACGGGATGCGCTCGATCCCGCGCGGGGCGGTGGTGGCGGCGGCGGCATCGGCAGGCGCGGTGCGCCGCTGCCTCCGGAAGCAGCGTCGACGTCGCCGGCGGCCGGCGCGACTCCGCCACCCAAATCGACGCCGATCAGAAAGTCACCCACATAGACCCGGTCGGACGCCGACAGCAGCAGCGGACCCGAGATCTTGCGCCCGTTGACGTAGGTGCCATTGGTGCTCTTCAGATCGGCGACCTCGACCTGTCCGCTGGCGCGAACCGTGAACCTCGAGTGCCGCTTCGACACGTTCCCCTTCGCGAGCACGATGTCGTTTCCGGAGACCCGACCGATCGTGATCTCGTCCTTGTCGAAGGTGAGCAGCTTTGGCTCGCCGCCCTTCTCTGTCAGCGTCAACTTGATCATGGAGCCTCGGGTTGGGGTTCAACCTAGAAACGTTGCCGGGCGACGTTATTCTCGACGATTGCCAGGGTCAAGAATCAGTCGGTCAGTGGGTAGCCAGCGCAAAAAGTGGCCCCGAGAAAACGGCCAGGACTCCGCCGGCGCCCAGCGCCACCAGCGTGATGGCGACGATCAGCGAAACCGCCGAGACCGGATCCGGGCGCGAAACGGCATCCGCGCCGACGGGTTTGGCCTCAGATTTGTCCTTGGGCCCTGCCAACATCGGGCGCAGTATACAGGCAAGCTCGGACCCAGGAGACGACATGACGCGATGGACGCTGGCGGCTCTGGCCGTTGCGGCTGCGACGGCGGCAACCCCGGCCGAGGCCGCGGCCCCGAAGTTCTACTTTCAGATGCAACCGGTAAAGGCCGGCCCAGAAGTAGACGCCGCCCTCAAGACGTACGCCGCCGAGGCGCTCCGGACAGAGCTGGCGTCGCGTCCCGAATGGGCATCGGACATCGGGCCGGCGGGGAAGGAGGCACCCGGCCAGGACCGCTCGAACCTAGTGGCCGAGCTCAAGAGACGCGGCCTGCGGGGGTTCGATGTCACGGCGCGGATCGAAAAGCTCAAGCAAGACGTGAAGGATCCCAAGCCGGGCGCCCGAAATCGCCAGCTGGCGGTCGAGGTGCAGCTCACGGTGTTCGGCACCACCATCCCCGACGCGAAGCTGGCGTTCAGCGGGGACGGCCAGTCGGCGAGTGAAGCCGAGGTCTCCGAGAAGCACCTCGCGGGCGACACCACCGAGGCGACCAACGATGTCATCAAGGACGCCATCAAGCAGGCCGTCGATCAGGCGGTCCTGAAGCTGTCGATCGGAAAATCGGGCCCCATGAACGAGAAACACCGCAAGAAGAAGTAGTGGCGTGCCGATGCAGCCGATCGAGATCGTTCTCTTTGCGGTGGTCGCCGCGCTGGCGCTCGCCCTGATCGGCACCGTGGTCCGGCCGTACCTGCGCGGCCGCCAACCGGCCCGCGCGCCCGCGGCGGGGTCTGTGCCCGTGGCGACGGGGCTCCCGCAGGCGGCAGCGGGACCGCCGATGGTCTGCCCGGCCTGCCATCGCGACTACGCCCCCGGGTTGCAGTTCTGTCCGCACGACGCACGCAATCTGATCCCGGCCGGCGATCCGGCCGCGCGGCGGGGCAGCCCCGGGACGACCTGCCCGACCTGCAAGCGCTCGTTCGACGCCGGCAAGAGGTTCTGCTCGTTCGACGGCGAGGAGCTGGTCCCACTGACGGTCGCGCTCGGGGGGGTCGAGGTGGCCGCGCACCTCGCCGGCGTGCTCGGGAAGATCTGCCCCAACTGCTCGCGCCGCTACGAGAGCGAATCCACCTTCTGCGGTCGCGACGGCGAGGAGCTCGTAGTTGTGAACTGAGATGGGAACCCTCGGAGGGTTCCCAAACCCTCCCGCGACGGGCTCCGCGAGGCGAAGCCTCGCTACCCGCCCACGCGATCAATTAGCGGGCTTGGGTGGGCCTGCTAGACTTGCCAGCTCATGCGATTCAGCCCCATTCGTTTGCCTATCCTGATCGCGATCGTCGGTCTCGGTGCCTGCCACCGGTCGGCGCCGGAGGTGGCCCCTTCGATGACCGCGGCGCCCGCCACCATCGAGGTGCTCAAGGGAGGCCGCTGGCTGTTCACTTACGCCGAGCCGGCCGGGACCTTCGCGACCACCGACAAACCGGAGACTGTGCCCGCAGAGGCGCGCGGGCTGGTCCGGGTGCTCGATCCATCGGAGCCGATGACGATGAAGAGCGCGGGCGATCGGGTCTACGTCACCGACCTCAATGAGCTGACGTCCAAAGGAAAGTCGTCGGCGCGCGCGATGTCGCGAGAGGCCTTCGAAACGGCGGCGCTGGCCGGCTTGCCCGGTGGACAGTCCTCGCCGTTCGCCGCCGAGCGGGGACCGGCCCCGGCCATGGCGCCGCCCGCCGCCGGCGCCACCGGGCCGGGCGGAGCGCCCACTGCGTCGGGAGCGCCCACCGGCGCGACGGCGTCGGGAACGACGGCGTCCGGCGCGACCCCGCTGGTCACCATCTACGGCACCTCCTGGTGCGGCGCCTGCCGGGCCGCGCGCGAATACCTGACCGAGCGCAAGATCCCCTTCGCCGACAAGGACGTCGAACGCGATCCGGATGCGGCGCGCGAGCTCGCGGCCAAAGCGAGCAAGATGGGAATTCCGACCGACCGGGTGCCTATCATCGACGTCCGGGGGCGCTTGCTCCTCGGGTTCGACCGGGCCCGCATCGAAGCCTTGCTCGGACAACCAACATGAAAAAAATAATCCCGACCTGCTCGCTCGTCGCGCTGGCGTTTTCGGTGGCCCTGCTGGGCGCCGCGCGCCCGGCCGA
>CAYTTF010000008.1:0-13339 GCA_964440665.1 uncultured Myxococcales bacterium
GGGGGCGGCGTCTCGGGACCAAACAGCGTGCAGGCGTTGGCGGGAAGGGTTGCAGTGAAGGTTGGCGCCCCTTCGACGTCGTCCGGTATCGTCAGACAGTCGCTGCTCACGTCGTTGCCATTGGCGGGCGGGTTGGGCACCAGGCACTGGGCCCAGTTGATCGCGGGCGTGGCCACCGTGCCCCCGGCATCGACCGTCAGGGCGTCGTAGACGACGGAGGCGCTTTCGGCGACTTCGGGCGGCGTTCCTCGGATGGCCAGCACCCGCGGTCCCGTCACCAGCGAGATGGGAGCGCCGAGATCGGGTTTGCAGCCGATGGCGATGAATGCCAACGCAATCAACTGGCATGCCATTGAGAGCGTGTTGTCGTCGGGCCGTTTCATCAGAACTCCAACCTCGCGCCCACCACGGCCAGCGTCGGGAACCCGGTGATGTAAGCGCGTCGCGCAAAATCGGCGCTGTAGATGATCTCCTCGGGGTTTTGTCGATCGGTGACGTTCTGCACGTCCAGGAAGACGTTGATCTTTACCCGCCGGTAGACGAACGAGCGCTCGATCCGCGCGTCGAGTTGATAGAAGGCCGGGATCCGGATCGAGTTGTGCGTGCCGAAGATCGGAGCGAACTGGCCGTTGGCGACGTCCTGGTATTCGCCGACCACCGGTGTGCGCGGAAAGCCGGTCGTGTAGCGGAACCGCGTGCCGAGGTCCCATCCGTGCCCCAGTTGATAGCTGGCGACCACGCCCAGCGCCTGGGTCTGATCGAAATCGAACAGCCGCCAGGCGGTGTCGGGATGATCGCGCCGCTCGCTGCGGGTGAGGGAGTAGGTGATCCAGCCGAAGAATCCGTGAAGCAGCTCTTGCCGCAGCAGCATCTGCCCGCCGTAGGCGCGCCCGACCTCGTCCTGGGTCAGCGAATCGGCCACCGGCGGCGACGGGTTCTCGTTGCGCGAGACCAGATCGAACATCCGCTTGTAAAAGCCGACAATCTCCAAGGTCAGCGTGGGGCGCAGCTTGTAGCCGATGCCGCCCGACAGGTGTACCGCGCGCGAGAGCGTGACGTTCGGGTTGCCAAACACGGGGCTCATGTCTTGCGGATCGGGCGGCTGCGCGTAGACGCCGCCACCGGCGGTGATCGCCAGACGCTTGTTGGCTCGGAAGGTGGCGCTGAGGCGCGGGTTGGGGAGCCAGGCGAAGATGCGGGCCGCGCGCACGGCGCGCGATACCGGATCCCCCGGCAACTGGTCGACGGGATTTTCGGGCAGAGAGAAGCTCGCGTAGCCGCGCGGCGGCGTGGTGCCTCCGGCCGGCAGCGAAGGGCTTCCCTCGATGAGGAGCGGCTCGAAGCGCAGCCCCGGCACCAGCGAGAGACGGCCGATGGTGATCTCGGCGTTGGCGTAGGGGGCGGTATCGATTGTGGTGACGTTCCAGTGGTCGGCGGCGATATCGTTGCGCGGTGGCAGGCCAAAGACAGTGATGTCGCCCTCGCGGGGCGGCAGCGTCAGCGAGCCGACCCGGTCGAGCGTGGTCGCCCGCGCCTGCATGTCCATTCCGAACGACAGCGTCGTCGAGGCGGCCACCTTGCGGCGGTAGCTGCCGCGCAGCCCATACTGCCAGGCTCTGGACTTCAGATCGACCGGCGTGCTCCCGAAGAGCTCGGTGTCGGCCGACGAATCGTATCCGATCGACGGGGTCACGACGACCGACGCGCCGTCGGGAAGCAGCCGGGTGTAACGAATGAAGAGTCGCTTCCAGGAGGTGTCGGTGTTCTCCGAGCGGACCTGGTTCGGATCGTCGGAGGGGATCGCGCGCCGCAGGTGATCGTCCGACGCCAGGAAGGTGATCGCCAGCTCCTCGTCCTGCCGCAAGGCCAGAGTCGCGCGCGCCTGATAGTCGTCGTAGCGGGGGATGGGGACGAAGTCGCTCACGTCCTCGGAAGTCACCAGCGGTAGCTCGCGGTCGAGATAGCTGAACCGTCCGGCGATGGCCAGCCGCAGCCGCGGCGTGAGCGCCATCGACACCAGCGCCGAGGTGTCGAGCACGTCGGCGGCCACGTAACCGTGGATGCCGTCCTTGGGGAGCGACCCGAGATCGATCCGGACCAACCCGCCGAGGCCGCGGCCGTACTCGGCGCCGTAGGAGCCGGGCGACAGATCGATCGATCGGACCAGATCGGAGTTGATCGTCGAGCGGAAACCGCCCACGTGATAGAGGGCCGGGATCTCGACGCCGTCGACGTTGACCTTGGTCTCGTTGGGGGCGGCGCCCCAGACGATCAGCTCGCCCGAGCCGAACGACGAGCGGGCGACGCCCGGGAGGTTCTGCACCACCTTGAGCGTGTCCCCCTGCGTGCCGGGGACGCGGCGCGCCTCCTCGGTGCGGATGCGGGTCTCGACCGCCTCCTTCTTGATGCGCGGGGCGCGGATGACGATCGTGACGCCCTCGTCGTCGTCGTCCTTCTCCTCGACCATGTATTTCACGGTCCGCCGCTTGCCCACCGCGATGGTTTCGTCGGTGATGACCGTGATGAGCTTCGGGTGCGAAAGCTCGACTTTGTGTTTACCCGGCGGGACGTCGGTGAAGGCGAAGCGCCCTTCGGCGTCGGTCGTCGCGACGGCCCCGTCGAGATCGGTGATCTTGACGGACACCCGCGGGATCACCTTTTTCGACAGGCGTTCGACGACCACGCCGTCGAAGTTGATCTGCGGTCCGACCTTCACGATCTGTTCGACGATCGTGAAGTCGTAGCGGTAGGTGATCTTCACCGGCGCGGGTTGGTTGTCGATCTCCGCGGGCTCGAACACGAACTGCTTGGCGGCGGCGACCGCCGCGGCATCGAAGTCGGCCCCGGCACCCTTCACGACCTCGACCTCGCCCACCTGGCCGTCGGCGCCGATCTCGATCGAGAGCAGCACCGACCCGGTGATGTGTGCGTCGTGTTTGTCCTTCGGGTAGACCGCGGAGACGAACTTGACCAGCTTGGGCGCCTTGGTGACGGTCGGTCCGGACTCGCCCTGGGCGCGGGCGATGTTCGGTGCTGCGCAGACGACGACTGTCAGGGCCGCGAGGGCGAGCGCGCGTAACATCGGCTAGTCGCCGAGCTCGAATTTGAAGGTGCGGGGGACCACCGCACCGGCCACGGGCTTGCCGCAGGCCATAGCCGGTTTGAACCGCCAGTGTTTCAACGCCGCGACGATGGCGGCATCGAACGCCGGCTCGAGGCCGGCCACCACGACCACGTTCGAGACCTGGCCATCCGCGTCGACGACGAGACGCGCCTTGAACTTGCCCTCGATACCGTCCGCTTGCGCCTGCGGATAGAGGCTGTAGTCGACGGTGGTCTGGACGACCAACTCGGGTGCCGTCGGCTCTTCCTCGCAAGGCGCGTCCGCGCCACCGGCCTCTTGCTGCGTGCGGCGCGTGCGCGCCTCCGAGATCGCGGAGGCGACCTTCACGGGCGCGGCCGCGGCCGGCTTGGCGGCCCGACCTTCGAGGCCGATTCCCGGTCCGATGTCGAGCCCGGCGTTCGACATGGCGACGCTGGTGACCATGGGCGCAGCCGCAACGTGCGCGACGGCCACCGGCGCGTCGGCCTTGGCGACCGCCACCGGCTTGGCGGCGGCCGGGCGCGCGATCGGCTTGGGCGGCGCGGGGGGCTTGGGTGGCTTGACCTTCTTCTTCTCCTCGGTGACCGCGACCGAAATGGCGCGCCGCCGCAGCTCGCGCTTTTGCGCGACGGCGACCAGGCCGGCCGCCAACCCCACGTGCAGACCGACCGAAAGGATGACGGTCCCTAGCCGCAAACGACGTCTCCTCTACTCGCCGCTCTGCTGGACGTTGATGGCGAACTTCGTGATCCCGGCGATCTTGGCCAGGTCGAGGATGTGCACCACGTTGCCGTGCATGACCTCCTTGTCGGCGCTCACCACCAGGCTCATCTCGGAGTCGGCGGTCACGGCGGCCTTCATCTTGTCGGCCAGCACCGCCTCGACCACCGGCTCCTCGTTCCAGCGGTAGCTGCCGTTCTTGAGGATCTCGATCTTGGTCGGCTTATCCGCCGTGCCGTCGGTCGACTTCGCCCGCGGGAGCTGGACCTTCAGCGTCTGCGCGACGATGTAGGTCGACGCGACCATCAGGATAACCAGCAGCACCAGCACCACGTCGACGAGCGGCGTGACGTTGATCTGCGCGATGGTGCGCGCCCGGCCGCGGCCGGTCGACATCGTACCGGCCATCTCTAGGCCTCCATCTCGACGGTGCGGGCGACGTGCTCGACGTGCTCGACCGTCTTGCGATCCGAAGCTGCGGAAGCCGTGACCGAACCGTCCGTCGGCCGCGCCTTGTCAACCGATCGAGAGGTTCGCATCGAAGCGCTCACCACGTTGCCCAGCGCCGCGGCCTGCTCCTCGATGTCGGAGCCCTTCTTCTGATAGACGTTGTAAAAAATTACCGCCGGCAGGGCGACCAGGATGCCGACCGCGGTCGCGATGAGCGCCTCGGCGATGCCGCTCATCACGTTGCCCATGGCGCCCATGGAGTTGTTCCCGAGCTCGCGGAACGCCGTCACGATGCCCAGCACCGTTCCGAACAGACCGATGAAGGGCGCGTTGTTGCCCAGGGTTCCCAGGAACAGCAGCCCGGCCTCGAACTTCTTGCGGCGCAGGCGGGTGGCCTTGGCCAGGATCTGCTCGACCGCGTCGGGACCGTCGTCGTACCAGTCGAGCGCCTCGTGGACGATCTGCGCCTCGACCGAGGGGCTGTTGCCGAGCAGTTGCCGGGCGGCTGCCAGGTCTCCGCGTCCGAACGCCTTGCGCAGGCGGTCGGCCAGCGCGTCCAGGTTGTCGCGGCGCCGGCGGAAGTACCACCAGCGTTCGATAATGACGCCGATCGACAGCACGGACAGCGCGAGCAGGACGTAGAGGACGGCCTGGCTCGCGAGTTGCGCGACGAACACCAACTTTTGCATCAACACGTTGGAACCCATGTTTCCCCCTTCAACTCTGTTTCACGGAATCGAAAACCCAAACGCCAGCCGGCCGGCACCGAGGCCGTGGCTGCCGCGCGTGTCGGCGTCGGTCGCTTCCCAGAGCGCGGTGGTGCCGATCGGGCCGTCCGGTGTGCTGGCGAATGCCGTCCATTGCGCGTCCGCCTGGCCGCACAACGAAAACGCGTCGACCCGGACGATGTAGTCGCCCGATGGAGGCGGCGCGAGAAAGATGACGTTCTCTTGCCGGCGGCCATCGATGACGCATCCGGCGTTGGAGTCGAAGTCGAGGTGGCCGGCCGCCGCAATTGCCGCGGCAAGGTCGGCCGGGGTCGGCGGGGGCGTGCCCGGGACCCGCGGCGGTAAACCGGTCGGCGTCTTCGACCAGATCTCGATCGGCGTGGTCGGATCGTTCGGGTTCGGGACGACAACGTGGAGGTCCATGTCGGACTCCGTGTCCCATTCGAGCGTGACGACCAACGCGCCGCTGGGAACGGGCGGCGTCACGTTCAGCGAGAATTGCTGGGCGGGCCCGATCTGGCCCGTCGCATCGACGCCCCGGAGGAGGAGCACCTGCGTTCCCGACGGGGTCTCCGGCGAAAACGACATCTTCGTCTGGAAGGCAAAGTTGTTCGGAGTCTGGGGGTCGACAAAGGGCGTCGGAACGATCCAATAGCCCGCGTCGTTCGCCAGACCAATCAGCACGCTCGTACCCTGCTCGACGTCACCCGAAAGCGGCAGATTCTCGACGCCGGGATACACGTTGGTGGTCAAGAGGTTCACGCCGTGAATCTCGGGTCCCATGGCGCTCGTGTCGGCGACCAGAGCGCCCGGAACGAACTGGGCGTTCGTGATTTGCAGATAGGCCGTGATGCCCGACTCCGAGCTGGCGCCGCCACAGCCGACCGCCGCGACACCGAACAGAACGATGGTGGCGGCTCTGCGCATCAGAAGCTCACCTCGCCGCGAAGGATGAAGGCATTGGAGGCGAGGTTGGTCGGGTTGCCCAGCAGGTCGCGCCCGTTGTGGTTGCGATTGAGATCGAATTCGGCGATGAGCCGACCCGACGAAGCCCGCAAGGCCCCCGCAAAGGCTACGGTCTGATAGGCGAGGGCCGTCGGGGTGGTCGCGCCCATCACCTGATTCACCGAATCGGCGTCGGGGTTGTAGAAGTCGTAACGAATCCCGACCAGGGCATGCGGACCGAGGTCCTGGGTCACGCCGACATAGAGGCCGAGCTCGCGGTAGTCGCGGCCGAACGTGACGGGATCGGCGGGAAGGACGCCGCGGTCGAGATTCTTCGCCCAATAGAGCTCGCCGTAGAGCACGGTCGAGCCGAGCTCTGGTTCGTTGACACCGATGCGCAGATCGCCGCCGTAGGCGAAGCGGGTGAAGTTCTGCGAAGGCACGGCCGACGCGCCTGGAATCGCCACGATTTCACCTGGCCCGATGACGCCGTTGCCGTCCAAGTCGTTCCACTGCACGGTCGATTTCGTCGCCGGTGTTCCGGGATGGAAGCCCTTCCCGCCGAGGCCCGAAAATCCGCCCGCTACCCACACCATCGACGTGATCGGCGTGTCGATTCCGACCCTGCCCACCACGTCCTTGGACTTGTTCGGATCGTGAAGGGCGAAGGCCTTCTCGCCGATCGGCTCGCCGTCCATGACCGCCAGCGCGTAGCGGGTGAACCGCCAGCCGCCCATGAGCCGCACCCCGGCGTCGTATTCGCCCGGGAACAACCCGTGCTCGGCGGTCGATCGATCGATGAAGAGCCGCTCGCGATCGCTTTGCCCGATCTCGAATCCGAACGGGATCTTGAAGAGACCCACCGTCGCCATGAGCAGCGGCAGGGGAGTGCCGCGTTCGGGCGGCCATTTCAAGGAGGCTTCGGCGCCAATGAGCCGCGCTTGCGCGCCGTTCACCGTGTTGCCGTCGAACTCGACGAGACCGGCCACCCACCAGCGGTCCACCGAGGCCCGCAACCGAGCGCGGCGGATCATGATCTGGTCTTGATTGAGCGGCGCACCGGAGGGGTTGAGCTGATCTTGCGAGAGCTGGTTGTGGACGATCCAGTCGGCCTGCACATAGCCGGTCAGGCTCAACCCGAGGCGCGCGGTCAGCACATCGGGCGGTGCCTGACTGGCCTGGGTCGCCAGCGTGTCGATGTGCGCCGCCAGCGCCGTCTCGGCCGCGGCGCGCGCAGCCCGATCCGCGGCCAGCTGTGCCCGCAGGGCGTCGATTTCCGCGCGCGACGCCGCCCGGTCCTGCTCCTCTTGTGCGCGCAAGCCCACCACCGCGGCAACCGCCGCCGCAGCGGTTGCCGTCGCCGCATCCGGCGGAACGTCCCCAGCGGGCTTGGCCGCATCTGCCCCAGCCCCCCCTGTCGAAGCTGCCGCTGCCGTCGTCTGCGCCGTCGCCGTCGCCGTTGCCGATGCGAGCCAAACCGCCGCCACCCACCACCCCAGCCATCCACACTTACCGACGTAACCCTTGTTGCCGCTCCTTTTGTCTGTATTGCGGAGCGTTACCAGATTCAACGATGAAAGCATAAGAGGGTCCTCACCCCCGTCCCCCGCCCGCAATCCGGGAGAGGGACATCGCCACGTTGGTGCTCTCAGGGACAGGTGGGGTAGACCGCCGTTGGCGCATTTCGGGTGGGCGTGATGCCGCCCGTCGTCGCGGCGTTGATGATTGCCGCGTTGATGGCGGCGGCGCCGGATCCGCCGGTGCCAGTTGCACCGCCGGCCGATGTGCCAGCCGCGCCGCCAGCCGATGTGCCAGCCGCGCCGCCAGCCGATGTGCCGGCCGCGCCGCCAGCCGATGTGCCAGCCGCACCACCCGCCGCTGTGCCACCCGCGCCACCCGCCGACGTGCCGCCCGCGCCCGTCGTGCCTGCATGGCCACCGGCCCCTCCCGTACCGCCGGGGGTGGCCGACGAGGAACAGGCGAGAACACCTGCGCCGCCGAGGGCGATCAACAAAAGATACTTCGTCATGTATTTACGCATGTTCAAATCCCTTTCACTCGCAGAAGCCGTGGTGGCAGGCCAGGCCACCGGTGCAGGTGCTGGTCCCGGTCCCGGTGCATGAAGCGCAGCCAGCGGGAGTCGTCTTGGTGATGGCGGCTTCGAAAGCGCAAGAGCAGCTATCCGCCGGGGTGTAATGGTCGAGGAGACCGCCGTCTGACGAGCGCTTGACCTTCATCGCGCAGACCGGAATGGTTCCAGCAGCGCCCTCGACCTGAACGTAGTCGAAGCTGGAATCGGTCTTGGTGCCGTTGATCCAGCCGATGAAGTTGGCGGCCTTCGGGTTGGTGGGCACGCCGGTGGAGTCCGTCGTCGCGATCATGTGCTCGTAGCCCCAGATGAGGTAGTGACCGTCGCGGACGTTCCGGCGATCGGCAGTCGAGGACGTGGAATCGGAGTAGTAGGCCATGGTCTGGCCAAATCCCTGGTAGGCGAGCGAGTTCAGGTTCGCGCGCTGCGGGTCGTAGGCGTCCGCACCGATGAAGCCGATCGCGGAGCCCGGCGTGGTGTAGGTCGTAACCCCGGAGATCACGCCCGCGGTGCCATTCGTCGACGGAACGCAAACCGGGGCGATCATCACCGAGGCGGGAACACCGATGTTGTCGGCGACGGTGATCTGCGTTCCCGAGTTGGGATCACGGCAGAAGATACCGCCGGCCTGCGTGAATGGCACGACGTTCGCGGAGGCGCCGCAACCGTAGATGTCCGCCGCTTCGCTGGAGGTGATGTACTGGGTGGTCGTGTTCGACTTCGGGACCACGAAGAGCATGGCCTGGACGGGACCCGGAATGTCGACCAGCGTGGTTGGCCTCGGCTGAGGAACGTTGGCACACGACTCGTAGAACACGTCCGAGATGGCGACGTCGGCCATCTGGCCCGCGGCGAACGTGCAGCTGTTCGTCACGACCGCCGGCGGCGTCATGGTGCTGTCGAGCGTGTAGTAGTGCGCGGTCCCGGTCAGGGCGGCCGAAAAGTTGGCCACGCCCGAACACGAGCCGGGAACCTGGTAGATGATGGTCGTCGGCGTGGTCTCGGCCGACAGCTTCACTGCGAACTGCTTGACCGTGGCCTCGAAGGCGCTGGAGCCGGTCAGGATGATCGGATTCGGGAGCGTCGTCAGATCGTTGCACATGACCTGCGCGCCGGCCGTCCGGGCCGCGAGCAGGCATGCCGCCGCCGCGGTGGCGCAGGCAGCAAAGCGTGTAAGACGGGTCATGAATGCCTCCAAAAATTGAAAGTCGTTGCTTGTATGGAACCCCTATCGCGGCTCGAGCGACGGGGTCAACGGCAACGAGAACGTCACGACGAAGTGTTGCGACGGCGTGGCGACATCGACACTCTTGTGACGATTCGGTTACTGCTTGCGAGTCCGAACGGTCAAGACCTCGCTGGCCGCGGTGCGGCCAGAGCGACGGGCGACCGGTCCGCGGCACCGCGGCGTCGGGCGTTAGATCCGGATCTCAGCGCCTCCCAAAAGTGGGCGCCGTCTTCTCTTCTTCGATCCACCGACGCACCTTGTCCCGGATCTCGTCGCGGATGCGTATCGTCTGTTCGAGGCGCTGCTCATCGGTGCCGACGAAGCTCCACGGATCACCGAAGCTCCAGCTCAGACGTTTCGTGACCCCCGGAAAGATCGGACAGCGCTCTGCGGAGGCTTCGTCGCAGACACTGATGACGTAGTGAAATCGACGGCCGGATTTGAAGAGCTCGAAGACCGACTGGGTTCCGGCGCCGCCGATGTCGACGCCCGCTCGGCGCATCGCCTCGACCGCCAGGGGATTGAGCCGGCCGGGCTCGATCCCGGCGCTCTCTACCTCGAAGCGGTCGCCCCCAAGCGACCTCAGGAATGCGGCGGCCATCTGGCTTCGCGCCGAGTTGTGGATGCAGATGAAGAGGACTCGCTTCTTGTGCATGGCGTCTCCCCCAAGAGTGGCGTGATCGAGAGTCCGAAAGCGCTAAGGCCGTCGTCCAATCCGGGAGAGCGGCGTGCAGCAGACGCTGGCGGCAGGCGAGGCCTCGTCTTCGAGGTCGTAGTTGAGGTGGTAGACCTCCCACTCCACCCCGTCGGGATCGCGCACCCAGAACTTGTCCTGGTTCGAGTAGCAGCAGTCGACGCTCATCTCCTCTCGGACCGGGAGGTCCGCGGCCTTCGCGCGTGCCAGCAGCATGTCGACCGTCTGGCGTGACTCGACCTGGAATCCCAGATGGTCGATCGTCTTGCCAGGGCCGCTCTCACCGGAAGATAGGGCGAGGTTGATGGGGGCGAAGTCGGGCAGAAATTTCGCGTAACCCGGTTTCACCTTGACGGGCACCGCCCCGAAAAAGCGTTCGTAGAAGATGCAACTCTTGTCGAGATCGGTGACATGCAGGTGAATGTGGACGTTGTTCATGGGTCCTCTCGCTCTCAATCTGGGGTGGCTGTAAATGTCAGTCGCACTCTCAGCGTCGGACCGGGCACGACGATCTCCAGATCGACTCGGAACTCGTCGCCGGAAAGGCTTCGCACGAAAGACGCGCTCGTGCGGTCGGCGCCGGCGGCGTGGTAGCCACCCTTTTCGGACGCCTCGACCCAGCGCCGATACTCGTCCCAGGTGAGCCCGGTCGAGATGTCGAACACCGCCCGCCGAATCAATCCGTGAGGATCGAGTCCAGACCCGGCGACGATCGTCGCGCCCTTCGGTACGAACCAGGTCAGGACGTCGAGGCGTTCTTGGTCGACGAGATCCTTGCCGGTGCTAGGACGGCATCCGGACGGAAGCAGGAATGGGAGGACGAGAGCCCAGGTTCGGGAACGCCGGCCCGCGCGCCCTGGAGACTGTGCTTCGCTGCGGGGGTCGGGGAGATCAGCCATCTGCCGTTGAAGATGTATAGCACATAATATGCAGTATACATTTACCGTCCCGCTATACATCCCTCCGGCGCCGGAGCGATCTGGTTACCCGGAGGCTTTGTCCCAGCCCTCGTCCGCGATCAGCGCTTCGACGCGCCCGCGGATTTCTTCCCGAATTCGGCGGACCCCGGCGATCGGCTTGCCCTTGGGATCTTCGAGCGGCCAATCCATCCGCCGCAACCCCGGGACCACGGGGCAGGCCTCCCCGCATCCCATCGTGACCAGCAAGGTCGCCGAGGCGGCGAGGTCCCTGGTGAGAAACGTGGGGACTGCGCCCGAAAGGTCGATTCCAACTTCTTGCATCGCGCTCAGAACCTCGGGGTGCACGCGGGAACCAGGCTCGGTGCCGGCGGAGATCGCCCGTGCGGCACCTCGATCCGCCAGCTGGTTGAACCAGGCGGCCGCCATCTGGGACCTACCGGCGTTGTGGATGCAGGCGAACAGGACTGTCTTCATCTGATTTCTCCGAGTGCTCTGTCTGAACGACGACCCGATCTGCGTCCCGTGAAAGAGTGGGGACGAGCCAGCGGAAGACGGAGGTCGCGGCTGCGGCCCCGCACACCTGAGCGGCAATGAAACCCGGCGCGTCGGCCGGGCGGATCCCCGCGAAGGTGTCGCTCGCCGCGCGCGCGAGCGTGACGGCCGGATTCGCAAACGAGGTCGACGAGGTGAACCAGTATGCCGCCGAGATATAGGCGCCCACGGCGAAGGGCGTGGTTTGGGGTCGGGCGCGGCTACAGCCCCAGATCACCGACAGCAGGCCGAAGGTTGCGATGAACTCGCTGAAGATCTGACCGAGCCCGTCGCGTGCGTGGTGAGAGACGGAGAAGACCGCCTCCCCGAACATCAGATGGGCCGAGGCGGCTCCCGCGAAGGCGCCCGCGACCTGCGCGACGAGGTACGGCAAGACGTCGCGCCATGAGATTCCACCCTGGGTCGCGTCGGCGAGCGTGACCACCGGGTTGAAGTGCCCGCCCGAGATCGGGCCGAAGGTCAGGATCAGGGCCACCAGTCCCGTGCCCGTCGCGAGCGTGTTCGCCAGCAGCGCGATCGCCACGTTCCCGCCCGACAGGCGCTCGCCCATGATCCCGGACCCGATCACGGTGGCCACCAGGAACGCGGTGCCGAGCGCTTCAGCAAGCGCACGCCGGGGGAGGCTCGGGCGGGGGCTCGCTGTCATGACGCGTGAACCATACGAATAAATGTGGTATACATACAAGTCCCGAAGATGGGAAACAGAGCGACGTTCGGTTCACTGCTGGTGCAGCTGGCGCGGGTCGTCTCGCGCATCGAACGGGATGAGGTCTGCTGTGGCGATCTCACGTTTCAGCAGTTTGAAACGCTGCGGCGAATCGAATGCGCACCCAAGGTCACCTTGTCTTCGGTGGCCGCGGAGCTGCAGATCGACCAATCGACCGCAAGTCGGAATCTGGCGCTGCTGGAACGCGGGGGATATCTCTCGAAGGCGCGACATGAGGCCGACGCGCGATCGGTGGTGATCGAGCTGACGCGGAAGGGCCGGACGGTGCTTTCGAGCCTGTCCTGCGACGAGCGGGACGCTTTTGCCGAGCTCTACGATCGGATCCCGGCTGCCCAGCGGGCGTCGGTCATGGTGGCGCTGACGGTTCTCTCCGAGGCGCTGGCCGAGCCGAAAGCGGCCGCTTGCTGCCTGCCGGAGCCAAAACGGCGAACGGTCTCATAACCGGCGGCCGTCACAGAACCGTCACGATCTGGCGCCCTCCGAGCCGTTAAGCTTGGACGGGATGTTTCGCATTCTGGTGGTGGATGACGACGCCGACATCAACGAGTCGGTGCAGGCGGGGTTGAGGCTGGCCGGCTTCGACGCCGTCGGTGCGTCGACCGGCGAGGCGGCGCTGGCGGAGACGGATCGGCAGTGTCCGGATCTGGTTCTCCTCGACCAGATGCTGCCCGACATCGACGGCGCCGAGATCTGCCGACGCCTGCGCGGCGCCCCTCGCACCAAGCACATCCCGGTGGTGTTCCTGACGGCGCGCGCCGGCGAGGCGGCGCGCATCGGCGGTCTCGCGCTCGGCGCCGACGACTACATCGTCAAGCCTTTCAGCATGCAGGAGCTGGTGCTGCGGATCCGGGCGGTCTTACGGCGCGCGACGCCGGTCGAGCTGCGGCTGCCGCCCGAGTGGCTGCGGCTGCGTGATCAGTTCCGGGTCTGGAACAGCTACGCCGAGATCCACCTGGCGCGGGGCGAGTGGCGCGACTGCCTGGAGGTCTCGCGCAGCATCCTGCACAACTGCGACAAGGCGCTCAGTCCCGGCGAGCGCGCCGCGATCTACGAGCGGCTGGCCGCCTGCTCCGAGAAGCTCGGCGACGTCCCAGCCAAGCGCGCTTGGCAAGATCTCGCTCGGATTGATTAGAACAGGAACCCTGAGAGGGTTCCTGCGACCTCCCGCGAAGAGGTCGTACGA
>CAYTTF010000008.1:13439-20105 GCA_964440665.1 uncultured Myxococcales bacterium
TCCTGCGACCTCCCGCGAAGAGGTCGTACGAGCAAAGCTCGTCCGCCCTCACGCGTGCTTAGAACAGGAACCCTGAGAGGGTTCCTGCGACCTCCCGCGAAGAGGTCGTACGAGCAAAGCTCGTCCGCCCTCACGCGGATTCGACTCAACGACCCCCGGGAGCGGCGCGCCCCCGCGATCCCTGTCCCCATTGTCCCGCTACCTGGCGCGCGCCACTCCCGGGCTTTCCTTTACGAACTGTTTTGTGCCCCTTCACGCTTCGAGCGTTGGGGCGATCATTTTCCCAATCATGGGGTTGCCTGCGCCTCGGCAAATGCCGCGTCCACCGAGATCAGGGTCAGCCGATCGCGCAGCCACAGCGAGATGTCGGCAATGTCGAGGGCGCCCAAGAACAGGCCCCGGTTGCACACGATCGGCAGGTGCCACCGGCGCTGCGCGCACATGCTCCGCAGCGCCGTCCCGACGGTGTCGGTTTCGTGCAGCGGCTCGGTGCAGGGCGACATGACGGCGCCGATCGGGATCGCGCGCAGGTCGTCGATCTCGGCGGAGGCCTGGTTCAGGATATCCCGGTCGGTCACCACCCCGACCGGCCGGTGGTTCTGAACCACCACCGCCGCGCCGCGGGTGCGGCGGCGCATCGCTTGGATGGCGGTCGTGACCGCCGCCTCCGGCGACAGCGTGAGCGCCGGCCCGCGCGGGATGTCGATCACCCGCACGTCGAGCCGCACGGTGGGCAGACCGAGCGTCTGGCCGCTCGGCAGATCTTCCTCCTCGGATTCGCTCGCCTCGCTGATCTTGAGCACGTCGAAATCGAACATCGTCGCTGGCCTCCTCTGACCCGGCGATGATGCCCGAGGCGGGGCGGGCCAGCGGTTACGGTCGCGCCACGATTTGGCGACGCGCTTCGGGGTCGGTGGCGGGCGCCGAGACGGGCGGGCGGCGCTCGTTTGGCGGCGCACCGAAACCACAGCGGAGCTGGATGCGCCGCCGATCGGCGCCGACGTAGCCGATGCCGACGAAGAACGCGCACCGGCCGCAGTCTTCGATGACACGCGCGAAGTACTGCGTGCCGTCGTTGCGCAGGTGAATCGGGCACCCGATCACGCGCAGCGAGAAATCGTCGTCGACGGGCAGCGCACGCGTTCCGGCGCAGCGGCAGCGCCAGGAAGGCAGACCGAATTCACGCAACGTCCGCCAGCGCTCGGGCTGGTCGGAGAGGGTCTCGCCGCGAAGCACGATGAGCGGCAGGCCGGCGCGGGGCTCGACCCGGTTGCCGAGCCGGCTGCCGCCCTCCAGCTGAATGACCAGCTGGATCCCGCCGTTCTCGTCGGTGCAAAGGGCGTCCGCCCGGGTGCCGTTCGGCAACCGCGCGTCGATCTCCACCCGTTTGATGGAGGGCTCCAGCGGCCGCCAGGACTTCTCCCCGCAGGTCCCGCAGCGACGCAGCACCGCAGGGGCCTGCCCCTGGCCCGCGAGCCAGCTGTTGATCACTCTGCGGAGCGTGCGCTTGGCTGCCGACATGTGACCGGGGGGAGCGAAGATGCCACAACCAAGATACGGCCGTGTGACAAATGCGTTACAAACGTCCGCGCTAGCAACTTTATCTTGGGCTTTCCCTTGTCATTGGGCGGTGTTGGCCGTCGGGTCCGTGCTCCGACTGGGTGGCGTCGACGGCCGGCAGGGTGAACCAGAAGGTGGCGCCGCGTCCGGGTGTGCTTTCCACGCCGATGGTGCCATTCATCGCCTCGACCAGGTGCTTGACGATCGACAGGCCAAGCCCCGTGCCGCCCATGTCCCGCGAGCGGCCGCTGTCTACGCGATAGAAGCGTTCGAACAGGCGGGGGAGGTGCCGGGGTTCGATGCCAAATCCCGAATCGGCGATCTCCACCCGCAGGGTGCCGTCGTCGAGCGCGGCGCGCAGCCGCACCCGGGTGCCGGACCCGCAGTACTTGACGGCGTTGTCGAGCAGATTGGTGAACACCTGTTCGAGGCCCTTGCGATCGGCGCGCGCGGCCGGCAGATCGGACGGGATGTCGTTGGTGACGTCGATTCCCTTCTCTTCGACGCGCGGGCGCAGGAGGGCCAGCACCTGTTCGGAGACCACGCGCAGCGAAACCGGCGTCGCCTCGGGTCGGTATTCCTTGGATTCGATGCGGGACAGATCCAGCAAATCCTCGACCAGCGCGCCCAGGCGTTGCGCGTTCCGATCGATGATGTCCACGAAGCGCTCGGAGGCGGTGGGATCGCGGGCCAGCGTGTGCCTCAGCGTGTCGACCGCCGAGCGGACGGCCGTGATCGGTGTGCGCAGCTCGTGCGAGACGTTGGCGACGAAGTCCTTTCGCAGGGTCTCGAGCCGGCGGATCTCGCTCACGTCGACGAACACCGCCAGGAGGCCCTGCGGCTTGCGGTTCAGGCTGGGCAGCGATGCCGCGTGGACCAGCAGGCGGCGGGGCTTGGGGCCGGTGGTCTCGATCTCGCCCGAGACCGAGCCGTGGCCGGTCTGCGCGCGCTCGAGGATCGACTGCAGATCGGCGTTGCGGATCAGCTCTAGGGCCGCCCGCCCCTCGGCATCGGCTCCCAGCGAGAGCGTGGCGCGCAGGGCCGGATTGACCAGGATCATTCGACTGTCGCCGTCGAGCACCAGCACGCCCTCTTGCATCGATTCCAGGATCACGCCCAGCAGATCGCGCTCGGTGCGCAGCGCCGTGAGCGTGGAGGCGAGGCTCCCGGCCATCCCGTCGAGCGCGCGACCCAGCTCCGCGATCTCATCGGTGCCGGCCGGACGCATCCGCACGTCGAGGTCGCCGGCCGCCATCCGCCTGGCCGCCTCGGTCATGAGGCGCAGCGCGCGCGAGAGCATCTGCGCGGCGGCGCTGGAGAGCACCACCGCCACCATCAGCGCGAGCGCCAGCGAGGCCCACAGGATGTGGCGCAGACGCGCGATCGCGGCGTCGACCTCGTCGAGCGGAACCGCCAGCCGGGCGGCGCCGCGCGCCCCGTTCGGCAGCGTCATCGGGATCGCCGCGTACATGAGCCGCTGGTGGATGGTGGCGCTGTAGCGGGTCGACGACTGGGCGCCGCCCGCCAGCGCCGCCGCGACCTCCGGACGATCGCGGTGGTTTTCCACGTGCTCGAGGCCGGCCCGCGACACCTCGGAGTCTCCGATCACCGTCCCGGCGGCGTCGATGAAGGTGACGCGAGCGTGGGCCTGCGGTCCCAGCTGGTCGGCCAGGGCGTCCCACGGCGCGCGCTCCAGATCCCGCTCCCCGCGGGCGGCCAGCTCGACCAGGGCCAGCCGCACGTACAGATCGCCGCGGATTCGCTCCAGCAGATTCGCCTCGACGGCGGGGCGCAGATAGAGCTCTCCGGTGATGACCGACACCGCTATCAGGGCCAGCGATACCGCGAACAGCTTGCCGCGGATGTTGAGCTTCATGGCTCGTCGTCGGGCACGCCGGCCGCGCCGATCGCGGCCGCGTGATCGGCGGCCGGGGTGAAGCGATAGCCGACGCCGCGCACGGTCTCGATGTACGGACCGGCACTGCCCAGCTTTTCGCGCAGGCGTTTGACGTGGGTGTCGACCGTGCGGGTGGTGACCTCGCCACTCATACCCCACACGTCGTCGAGCAGGGCCGGGCGCGATTGCACGCGGCCACGCCGTTCCAGCAGCGTCGACAGCAAGCGCAGCTCCAGCGCGGTGAGCGTCACTTCTTCTTCGTCGACCCAGACGCGGTGGGCGTCTCGATCGACCCGGAGCTTGGCGAACACCATCATGCCGTGCTCGCCACCGGTTGGCCCGGGCGTGGTCCGCCGCAGGACCGCATCCACCCGCAACAGGAGCTCGCGCAGGCTGTAGGGCTTGACCACATAGTCGTCGGCCCCCAGCTCGAAGCCCACCACCCGATCGACCTCGTCGCCCTTGGCGGTGACCATCACGATGGGCAGATCGCGGGTGAGCGGATCGCTCTTGAGGCGGCGGCAGATCTCGACTCCCGAGACGTCCGGCAGCATCAGATCGAGCAGCAGCAGATCGGGCCGGTGCTCGGTGACCGCGGCGAGCGCGTCCTTGCCGCCGCCGACGACGATCGCGGTGTGGCCGGCCTGGCGTAGGTTGTAAGCCAGCACCTCCTGCAGATCTTTTTCGTCTTCGACCACCAGGATGCGCGCCATGAGCGATTGCCGGGGGTTCTACCACTCCTGCCGCATCGGAGCTGCTACCCTGGCGGTGATGGGTCGGGCGACCGGAGGCCATGGCCGAAAAAACGGCTAGCCCGGTCGATCGCCCGGCGGCGGGACGCGCAAATCGGATCGGCCGGATCGGCCGGGTTCTGATCGCGCTGGTTTTCGGCGCGCTCGCGCTTTCGGTGGCGGTTCCGCTGGTCGTGCGGGGGCCGGTCGCGCGCTCCACCCTGGCGCGCGCCACGGCGTCGCGCTGCGGATCGTTCGCGATCGGGGGCGGCCATCTCGGCTGGGCGGCCATCTGGGAGCTGGCGCTCGGGCGGCCGATCGCGATCGCGCTCGACGACCTGCGGATCACCGGGCCCGACGGGCAGGTGGTGGTCGTGGCGGCACGTCTCGAAGCCACCATCGAGGTGCACACGCTGCCGTGGCGAATCGTCGTCGACGACGCCCTCGTCGCGCGGGGACAGTGGCGCCTGGCGATCGGCCCGCCCGGTACGATCGGGACGGCCGACGCCTTCCGGACGGTGCCGGACGCCGGGCGGTCGGCCTGCCTCGATCCGACGGCGGCGCGCGTGCGTCGACCGGCCGGCGCGGGCGGCGGATCGGTCTCGATCCGCGGTCTCGAGCTGGAGGACGTCGACATCGAGCTCGATTTTCCGACCTGGGGGCTGTCGCTCCAGCGCGCCAACGCCTCGGGAACGCTCTCCGCTGGCGGCTCCGGACCTCCGATTCTCTTCGACGCGCGCGACGGGGTCGCGACGGCCGGCACGCTGCGCATCGGACGCATCGGCGCGGCCTGGACCACGCGCGTTCCGTTCGACGCCGTCGCGATCGAACGGGTCGCCGTGGCGCCCGACGCGCCGACCGATCTGCAGTTGCTGGTGGCCGGCGCGCGGACCGGCCGCGCCCGCCTCTCGGGCCATGCGCTGTTTCAAAATATTTTCCCCACCCGGATCGGCGTGCCGCCGACCAAGCCGCCCGGCCTGGACGTCGCCGCGCGCTGGACCGGCTTGGGCGCGGTCCTGCCCACACTGGAGGCCGATTGGCGCCCGCCCGCCGCCTGGGCCGCGCACCTCGACGGCGATCTCGTGATCGACGTCAAGGGCCCATTTTCGGAGCTCGCCGTCACCTTCCAGGCCGACGGTGGCGGCAACCACCTGGCCGCGCACCTGACCCACGGCTCGGCCGATCTCACGCTCGCGCTGGCGGGAGTGGACACCCACTGGATGCTCGATCCGGCGCTGGCGCCGCTCTTGGGCGGCTTCCTGCACGGTCATTTCACCGCCACCGCGCGCCTCGCCCCGACGCTGGCGGGCATGGAGGCCGAGATCGCCGACGCCGACCTACGCCTCGATCGACGCCGCGCACCCTCGGGTCCGCGGCGGTTCGAGCTGCGTATCGGGCGACAGCGTTGCGCCCCCGGCACGACCGACACGCTCTACGCCGCGATCGGCCGGGTGAGCCTGGCGGACGCGACCCTGAAGCTCGAGGATCTGCGCGTCGATTGGACGGGCCTCGCGGCGCGCGCAGACGCGCTGGTGGCGTTTCCCGACACGTCGTCCACGGCGGTCGGTCGTCCACGCTCTCGCGTCGACGCACACGGCACGCTGACGGTCGCCTCGCTGAAGGACTGGATTCCGGGCGGCGCCGCGACCGGACCGCTGCACCTGTCGGCGACGGTGCGCGGGACGCTCGAGCGCGTCGACCTCAGGTTGCTATTTCCCCCGCCGTCGACCGTCGGGCTCTTCGGTCAGCGCTTCGTGTTGCCGGCGCGCCTCGACGCCGCGATGGTATCGGAGGTCGGCTGGAGCGTACCCCCCTTCCTGCTGCGGCGGGTGGGGGGCGGTGAGGCCGAGATTGGCGGGCGCCGCGGCATGGGCGGGCGCCTCGCCGCCACGCTGCGCGTTCGCGACTATCCCCTCGCCGATCTACCGGGGTTGGATCGGGCCGGGTTGCCAGGTGCGCTCGGCGGTACGCTGGGCGCAGATCTCTCCCTGTCGGGCGCGCTCGAACGACCGACGCTGGAAGGGCGGATCGGGGTCACGTCGCTGGCGTTCGATGAGCGCCGGCTGGGAGACGCCGAAGCCAAGCTGCGCCTCGGTCCCAATCGCGGCACCGCCGACGTCACGATTGATCCCGGCGTGGTGCTGCACGCGGCGATTCGCCGCCGTCCGAGGTTGGCGGTCGAGGCCAGGCTGTCGCTCACCGAGCGCGCGCTCGGGCCCTGGCTGCCGGCGCCACTGACCGGCGTGCCGGTGGCCGCCTCCGGCGACGCCAAGGTTTCCTACGCGGCCGGTGCGCCGCTGGCCGCCGACGGTTCCTTTCGGCTGACGGGTCCCGGCCTGAACCGGATCGAGCTCGACGCCCGCGCGCGTGGCACCGACGGGGAGGCGCACTTGACCGGCGAGATCGAGCTTGGCCGCTGGCCCCTCCTCTGGTCGCGCTATTTGAAGAGCGCGACCGGAACGGCGGCCGTCGATCTCA
>CAYTTF010000008.1:20205-31434 GCA_964440665.1 uncultured Myxococcales bacterium
GTGGCCGGCCGCGCGACGCTCGATCCGGACGACGCCGACAAGTCGACTGTCGCGCTCTCGCTGGCTGCCGAGCTGGACGCCGAGCGTTTTCCGGTGCGCCTCCCGGCGGGCGCCTCCGCGACGGGCCGGGTGGTGGTCGATGCCAAGGTGACCGGAACGCTCGGCGCGTCCTCGAATGCTTCGTCGACTGCTTCGTCGGGGCCACGAATCGACGGCCACGCGCGCTTCGACGAGCTGACGATTCACCCGCCGGCCGCGCTCCCCACGGTGCGGGCGCGCGGGATCGTCGAGGCGCACGGCGACACGCTGCGCACGCTGGGGCTGCACGTCGACATCGCGGGCGTCGGTACGGTGACGGTCGGGCGTCCGGCGTCGCCGGGTCAGGCCGAGCTGCTTTCGTTGTCGCCGCTCCGCTTCGGTCGCATCGACCTGCCGTTTTTCGGTGAGAACCTCGCGGTCGGGGGCCCGACCTCGTCGCTGGAGATCCCCGATCTGGACGCGGACGTTCGGCTGACCGGAGACGCTCGAGGCGAGCTCGAGCTGGCCGGCGAGGTGGCGGTGGCCGGCGGGTCGTACGATCCAAAGCGCGGCGGCTCGAAAGGTCCCAAGGCCCGCGCGTCCGGCCCCTGGTATCACGCGTTGCCGCCCAACCTGACGCTCGATCTTCTGCTCCACGGACCCCGCAAGGCGATGCGGGTCGCGGTGCCGGTGCTGCCGGACGTGACCGTCGATTTCCAGTGCCACCTCATCGCGACCAACCGCAGCGCCACCCTAGGCGGCCGTCTGCGCGGGGACGGCGCCTACGGCCGGGCGGCCGTGGCGATCTACGACTGGTTCACGCCCGGGGATCTACGCCGATGTCAGATAGGCGCCCAGTGAGCGGCGTCATGTGGCGATCGCCCGATTCGGCCTTACTTTTGATCGGCTAGTCCAACCAAAGGAGAGCTCACTGTGCGACGATTGTTTGCTGCGTTGGGTTTGTTGATGGTGGCGAGTGCCATGCTGTCGGGCTGCTACGTGACGCCGGTGCGCGGGGAGCGCTGTCAGGGCGGGTACTGGGTCGAGGGGCACCGCGGCCCGCGCGGCCGCTGGCACGAAGGTCATTGGCGCTGCCCTGGCGTGATTGAAATCGAGTAGCGCGTAGGAGGAGCTAGATGTGCAGCATCTCGCGTTTACTCCTCCGGCAAGGGGATGTATTCGCGATCGTCGCCCGGAACGGTGCCGAAGCGGCCGGCCTTCCAGTCGGCCTTGGCGCGCTCGATCCGCTCGCGGGTGCTGGCTACGAAGTTCCAGTAGATGTGGCGCTGGCCGTCGAGCGGCGCGCCGCCGATCAAGATGAAGCGGCTCGGCGCGAGGGCGCGCACCGACGCCACGCCGGGCTGGAAAATCGCCATCGCGCCCGGCGCGAGGGTGCGCCCGCCGCAGGCGACGGATCCCGCGACGACGTAGAGGGCGCGTTCCGGGTGCTCGTCGGGCAGCGGCAGGGTCGCGCCGACTTCGAGCGTCCCGGCCACGTACAGGGTCGGTGAGCAGACCACCACCGGTGAGGAGGCGCCGTAGGCGGTTCCCGCCACCACGTCGAGCGCGGCTCCGGCGCGCGCGATGTGCGGGATGCTGGCGGCTGGATGGTGCGTGAAAACGGGCGCCGACTCTTCATCCGCGGTGGGGAGCGCGATCCACGATTGGATGCCCTGCGAAGTGCTGCCGCTGCGCCGCAGCTCGTCGCCCGTCCGTTCGGAGTGGACGATGCCGCGCCCGGCGAGCATCCAGTTCACGTCGCCCGGCCGGATCGGCTGATGCGAACCGAGGCTGTCCCGGTGGACGATCTCGCCGGCGAAGAGATAGGTCAGCGTGGCCAGTCCGATGTGCGGATGGGGCCGCACGTCCATGCCCTGGCCGGGCGCGAGCACGGCCGGGCCCATGTGATCGAAGAGGATGAAGGGACCCACCAGGCGCCGCTCTGCCGAAGGCAGCGCGCGCCGGACGGAGAAGCCCCCCAGATCGCGGAGCCGCGCTTCGATGACCAGCGGGTCGCTCGCGCTCGGCGGGCCGCTCGCGCTCGGCGGGTCGCTCGCGCTCGGCGGGTCGCTCGGCGGTGCTTGGGGATCGACGGTGGGACGCACGCTCATGGACCTGACCATCGTTATAGTATGGCTGCGGTCTGCCCGCTGGAGGTCACGAATGTCTGCCCCGGCTCTCGCTCGGTTCTCGGTGGTCACGCTCTTGGTTGGGGCGCTCTGCGGGGCCTGTACGCGGCCACAGCCGACGCCCGTGCTCGACGCGGCGCCGGATCGGCCACCGGCGCCGGCCGCCCCTGTCGTTCGAGACGCGGCTCCCGACGTGACCGACGCGGCGCCGGATCCAGGCGGCCTGCACGCCGCCAGATCGCCTGGTCATCACACGCCCGCGGCGGCCCCGGGCGGATCTGGCGGATTCAAGATCGAAGGAAACATCTCCAAGGCCGACGCGGAAAAGACGCTGGGCGCCGGCAAGGCGAAGCTGCGCGGTTGCTACGAAAAGGAGCACGCCAAGAACGCGGCCCTGCACGGCAAGATGAGCTTCCGCCTGACCGTCGACGAGAGGGGGCGCGTGTCGCTGGGCGAGGTCGTCACCTCGACCCTGGGCAGCGGCGATTCGGACATGTGCATGATCGAGGTTCTGCGCGATCTCAAGTTCACGCCGCCCGCGGGCGGGGGACAGTCCAAGCTCAGCTTTCAGATGACCTTCGGACGGTGAGGCTGGTCTTGTCCCGGTTGAGGCGCGCCGCGACGCCGCGGATCATGCCGCGCGAGCCGATGCGAAGCATTTGCACCGCCACCTTGTTGAGCATGCCGGGCACGGCGATCGCCTTCCCCGCCATCATCGCCCGGTAAGCGTGCGCGGCGACCTCGGGCGCGTTCATCACGCGCATCTGGAACAGCCGCGAGCGATCGTTGCCCGAAACCTTGCCGAACTCCGTCGCCGTCGCGCCGGGACAGCTCACGGTTGCGGTCACGCCGGTGCCGTGTAGCTCGTAGGAGAGGGCTTCGGTGAACGAGTTCACGAAGGCCTTGGTGGCATAGTAGACCGACATATACGGCCCCGGTTGAAACCCGGCGGTCGATCCCAGGTTCAAGATGCGGCCGCTCTTGCGGGCGACCATCGCCGGGAGCAGCAACCCGGTGAGGTGAACCAGCGAGGTGACGTTCACCTGCACCATGGCCAGCTCGCGCAGCAGGTCGCGCTCGACGAAGGGGCCGGTGGTCCCGAAGCCGGCATTGTTGACCAGAAACTCGATCTCGATGTTGCGGCGCTTGAGCTCGTCGACGATCCGCTGCGCCGCTCCGGGATCGGCGAGATCGGCCGAGATGACCCGGGCAACCACCCCGCGCTCGGTCGCCAGGCGCGTCGCCAGCGCCTCCAGCTGATCCTTCCGGCGCGCCACCAGCACCACGTCGTGCTTGTCGGCCGCGAACAGCTGCGCCAGCTCCAGTCCCAGCCCGGCGGACGCGCCGGTGATGAGCGCCGTTTTCGTCATCGATCGATTGCTAGATACTAGCGGGAAATGCGTCCGCCCGCCCGCCATGTCGCCGCGCCGCTGGCCATCGTCGCCGGACTCGGCGCGGCCGCCGGGTGCGCGCCGCGCGTGTCCGCGCCCGAGGGGACGCTGGATCGGATACGCGCGCGGGGTGAGCTCGCGTGGGGTGCCGACGAGCAGGGGGGCGAGCCGTACGTCTACGAAGATCGCGCCGGCGCCCTGGTCGGCTTCGAGGTCGACCTAGCGGACACGCTGGCCGCCGCGTTGGGTGTCCGCGCGCGCCTGGTGCAGAACGACTGGTCGACGCTGATTCCGTCGCTCGAGCGCGGCACCTTCGACATCGCGCTCAACGGCATCGAGGTGACGCCCGCCCGCGCGGCGGCGGTGGCGTTCACCCGCCCGTACTACGTCTTTTCGGAACGGTTGGTGGCCCGGCGCGGCGACGCGCGCATCGGTGATCTGGCTTCCTTGCGCGGCTTGCGGGTGGGAACGCTCGCGAACAGCCTGGCGTGGGATCTCCTGCGCGGGGCCGGCGCCGTCGCCTTGCCGTACGAGGGGGTCGAAGAGCCCTTCGTCGATCTCGAGCACGGGCGCTCCGACGCGGTCTTGCTCGACGACATCATCGTGGCGCGCTACGTCGGGCGGCATCCGTCGCTCGCGATCGTCGGCGACGTCGCCGAGGGGCGCTACGCCGTCGCGCTCCGTCCCGCCGACGACGAGCTGCGTGTGGCGCTCGACCAGGCACTGGCCCAAACCATCGCCTCCGGCGCCTGGCGCAAGGCGCTGGCGCGCTGGGGGCTCGACGGCGATCGCCAGAGGGCGCTGGCGGTCGCGACGCCGTTCGCAGCACCCGGACCGGTCGGACCCGGCCGCGCGACGAGGTCGCCTGGCGCGACGTCGCGGCGGCCGCTCACCGCGCACCAGATGCTGCTCTTCGTCGAGGGCGCGCTGGTGACGTTGCTGATCTCCCTCGCCGCCATGGCGATCGCGGCGCCGCTCGGGCTCGCGCTGACGCTGCTGCGCCTCGAGAGCCGCCGCGCGCGGCCGTTCGCGACCGCCTACGTCGAGATCGTCCGCGGCACCCCGGTCCTGCTGCAGCTCTACCTTCTGTACTACGGCCTCGCGGGGCTGATCTCGCTCGGGCCCTGGACGGCCGCCATTCTCGGCCTCGGTCTCAATTACCCGGCCTACGAGGCGGAGATCTACCGTGGCGCCATCGCGGCCGTGCCGCGCGGCCAATGGGAGGCCGCCCTCGCGCTCGGCACCTCGCGCAAGATGGCGTTGCGGGAGATCATTTTGCCGCAGGCGCTGCGGCTGGCCGTCCCGGGCGTGACCAACGATTTCATCTCGTTGCTCAAGGACAGCTCGCTGGTCTCGGTGCTCACCGTTGTCGAGCTGACCAAGCGGATGACGATCACGGCCGTCGACGATCGCGGGTGGCTGCTACCGGGCGCGCTCTGCGCGGCGTTCTACTTCCTCCTCGGCTATCCGTTCGCGCGGCTGGCGCGGCGACTGGAGCGACGGTGATCACCGATCCGGTCCCCCGCACCGAGGCGCGGCGCCGCGAGTACGACAAGAGCGACGCGCTGGCGACGATGCCGCTTCCGCCCGGCCCACCGCTGCAGGATCTCACGCGGGCGCTCGCGGCGGCGATGGCGAGCGGCGAGCCGGCGCCCGTGCGGCGAGCCGGCGCCACCTTGCTCGAGGCGCTGGCCGCTTTCTACAACGTGCCGGTGCCGTCTTTGCGGGTGCTCGGGGTGCGGCCGCACCGGGTGACCTCGGGCGTCTGCACCTATCAGCTGTTCGGCGACTACACGCTCTCGACCCAACGGATCCGCGTCTGGATGCGCACCGCCATCCGCGAAAGGGTCTCCAGCCCGAAGGCGCTGCTCAACACGCTCCTGCACGAGTTCTGCCACCACCTGGACTGCACGCGTCTCGCCTGCCCGCAGAGCTTCCACACGCGCGGCTTCTACGCCCGCATCGATCACCTCTACCACCACGCATTGGCCACGCCACCCGCGGCGCGGGGCCCGTTGCGCTGGATCAAACGCGGATCGGTCTTCACGATCGACTGGCGGCGGCTGGCGCGCAGGTAATGCCGAGCGACGCGCCTACGGCTGCCGCTGCTCGAGCGCCTGCTCGGCGGTCCGGCGGAATCGGCCCTGCGGGTACTCTCTCAGGTACTGCGCCGCGAAGGTGGTCGCGCTGGGGCTTCGGCTGGCGGCGGCGGCTTCGATCGAAAGCGCGACGGCCTCCTCCGAGAGCGCGCCGTGGGGATACGTTCTCAAATACTGCGCCAGCAACGTGGACGCGCGCCGCGAGTCGTGATCGGTGCGCAGCGCCCGAATCGCGTCGACGACCAGCGACGGATCCTCGGACCGGCCGTCGGTCCGGGCCGCGTGCGACCTGACGGCCAGCCCCGGGGCGGAACGGGTCGCGGGCAGCATCGGCGCGGGGCCGGGCGCGGCCTCCGGCTCGGCCTCGCTGGGGTCGAGCCCCCTCGGTTCGGCGGGCTCTGTCGCGCGGCGGTGCGGGCGGTAGACCGGCGCGGCCGCCATCGCCTCCACCGGCGCGGCGCCGCGGAATGTCCGCAGTTCGCGCGCAATCCAGCCGTGGCCGAAGGTCGCCGCCGCCGTCACCCCGGCCACCAGCAACACGCCGACCACCACCACCGGACGCAAGAACATCACCGCGCTCCGCCGGTGTGTGCGCTGTCGATCGAGTACACGCTCCAGCACCCGGCGCTGCTGGAACTGCGACGGCTCGACGGGCGAGCTGGCCTTGATCACGTCGACCAGGATCGCCTCGGCAGATCCCGGTACCACCTTCATGTCCCGCAAGCGCTCCACTAGCCGTTCCCATCCCTCGACGTATTCCCCGACGCCCCGATGGCCGCGAGCAGCTTTTTCCGTGCGCGGTGAATCCGCGCCCGGACCGTGTTGATCGACACCCGATGGGCCGCGGCGATCTCTTCGCCGGTATAGCCGTCGATCTCGAAGAGAACGAAGGTCGTTCGAAGCGGTTCGCTCAGCCCCGCCAGCAACCCGTCGAGCAGGACCCGGCGCTCCCGCGTCTCCAGCGCCATCACCGGCGTCGGTCCGGGCGAGGCCATGCGATGCGAAAGAGGTATGCCGTGCTTGAAGACGTTCTTGATCCACCGCAGGCGGCGAAAATCCCGCACCTGATTTGCGGTGATCCGATACAGCCAGCCGGCCAGATTTCTTCCGTCGAAATCGTGGAGGCGCCGGTGGACGATGAGGAAGACCTCTTGCGCGAGGTCGTCGTGGTCGGACGCGGGCGCTCCGAGGGCTCGAATCCAGCGCGCAACGTGGCCGAACCACGCCCCGTAGACGGCATTGAAATCGCCGGCAACGAACGTCCGAGGTGGCGGCTCCGAGAGGTCGATTTGACCGGCCGCCCAGACGTTTGTTTGAATGGGGTCCTGCTTGAAAGCCATCGCCGAGCTCATGACTCTATACCAGTAAGGGGACGGTCAGAACGTTATGGTGCGTCGCGCGACATGATTCGGCCCCTTCATCGCGTCGTCTTTTGCGCCGCGTTATTCGTTTTGTCGATCGTTTGCTCCGCAGGGGCCGAGGCGCAGCCCACGGGATCCGCGGATCCGGTCGCCCCCGCCGCGCCGCTGATCTCGGCCAGCGGCGCCTGTCCCAGCCTCGAAGTGATCTCTTCGGAGGTGACGGCGCTGATCCCGCATGGCGGCCTCGATTCGTTGCCGCGCTCCGCCGCGGTCGAGGTCTCCGACCTGGGCGACCGCTACCGCGTCAAGGTGGTGGCGGAGAGCGTGCTTCGCGAGCGTGTTTTTCGGGACGTCGGTCACGACTGCGAACAACGCGCCCGATTCGCGGCGGTGTTCATCGTCTTGACTTTGCTGCCGCCCGAGCTGGTGATCGACGTTCAACCAACGCCGCCGCTCCCGTCGTTGCCTCCCTTGCCACCCGTCGCGCCGGTGATCGAGCCTCCGCCGCGGCGGTTCCGGCTGGAGCTGGGCGCGGTTCTGGACGTGGCGCCCCCGCTCTTCGACGCCCCGCCGATCATCGCGGTGGGCGGCGAGCTGCGAATCGCGCGCCATTTCGGCACGCTGGCGGGCGTCCTCGGTCTGGGGCTGGAGCCGCGGGCGAGCTTTGCGCGGGACGGGCTCCAGGGCCGGCAGACCCGGATCCCTCTGGATCTCGGCCTGCGCGTGCCGTGGCCGCTCGGCGCGTGGGAGCTCGACGGTGAGGCGGCGATCGCGGCGGCGATCTTCCACGCCGAAGGGCTCAATACATTGATGCCGCAGCAGGGGACGCGGCTCGACCTCGGGGCGCGCCTCGGCCTTTTGGTGCGGCTCGGGCGTCCTTCGTCGCGCGCCGTTCCGTTCTTGGGTGTTCACGCCCTGGGCTTCCCCCGTCCCTACGAGATCGCGACGTCGCCGCAGGGCTCCCTGGGTTCCATGCCGGCGCTCTGGCTCGGCGCCACGCTGGGCCTCTCCGCGTCGCTCTGAGCGCGAGGCGAGGCCGATCGATGCTCACTCGGCTACTGGCCGTCGGGCGCGCCGGAGGGGACGCGGGTCGGCATGTTCGCCGCGACGCCGTCGCCGAGCGTGACGTCGTTGCCCAAGCCGGAGGCGTCCAAGGCCCGGCCACCGCTGGCGGTGTCGTCGAAGGTCCAGTAGGCGACCAATCCGGGCACGGGCCCGGGCGCGCTGTGGTCCATGTCGGTCTGGATTTCGCTCGCCGAGCGGACCAGGTTCCAGACGCGGATCTCGTCCAGCTGTCCCGCGAAGAGCTCGCTCGTTCCATCGAACGTTCCCAGCCAGACCGAGGTCGGCGTCCGGACATCGGTGCGTGTCATCTCGGCGTCGGCAATGGCGCCGTCGACGTAGAGCGTGTTGACCGTCAGATCGAAGCTCCAGGCGATGTGGTGCCAGGTATCGGCCGGCGGCAGGGTGGGGGCCCCGGCCAGCGCGCGATCGAAGGAGGTTCGCCAGACCGCCACCGCGCCGTCGTGGATGCCGATCTGAACGCCGCTGCTGAGGTCGAGCCGCATCACCAGGAAGTCGGCGGTGGTGGTGGCGGTGGGCGCGGGATAGTTGACCCACATCTCGACCGTCTGAACCGCGCCTGCCATTGGAAAGCCACCATTGGCGGCGGTCGCATACGACGTCACACCGTCGAAGCTCAGCGCCAGGTTGCTGGCGCCGAACGGCGACACGGTCGTCGCACCGGCGCCGCAACCGCTGGCAAGCCACAGCAACGGGAGGATCATCGGCCCCGGCCCCGGCACCGACCGCACGCGCGACATTCCACCACACTACCGATTGCGCGATGGCCGATCGACTAGTATGAGACGAATCGTGGTCGGCTGGCCTGTCAGGCTCGTCCGGGTTGCGGTCGTCGTGGTTTCGTGTGCGCCGGGCTGCGCGCGGCGGCTGGATCTCGGCAGCGAGCTCCTCTGGTCGGCGCAGCACGAAACCGGAGATCTGAGCGAGTGGTCGCTCGACGACAAGGGCGGCTCGGTCGCGGACATGCCCGACACCTCCGTCGCCGTATCGACCGATTTCGCGCACAGCGGCCAGTACTCGGTGAAGCTGAGCAACGCCGCCACGACCGACTACGAGACGGTCGGGTTGTGGCGCGCCGACAACTACCCCGAGGAGGCCTATTACAGCGCCTGGTATTACCTGCCGCGTGCTTACCAGACGACCGACGACTGGACCATCATGCAGATCCGGGCGCCGGTTCCGGGGGATCCGACGGTCATCTCTCTGTTCCTGGACGTGGACCTCCGGAGCCTCCCCGGGGGCGACATGATTCTGACCGTCTTCGACCACCGCCCGCAATTCCTCCGCGCGGCGACGCCCGATCCGGCGGTCCCGGTTCCCATCGGAAGCTGGTTCGAGATCGAAACCTTTTTTCGCAATGCCGCCGATGACACGGGGCGGTTCATGCTCTGGCTCGACGGCCAGCTCCTCTACGATCTTCACCGGCCGAGCGGGTTCAATCAAACGGTCTATTTCACCCCCTGCAGCGTCAGCGAGAACCTTTCACCGGCCGAGTCGGTCATCTACATCGACGACGCGGCGGTCAGCGTGGAGCGGGGTGGTTCGACGCCCACGCCGTAGCCAAGGCAGGGTGTCCCGATGCGATCCCGACGCAGCCCGGTCGCCATGACGCGCCGGTGACGTTCCGGGCCTTTGGCGTGCCAGTCCTTCCTCGGGTGCTCGCCGAGGGGTATCCTTGTCAGTTGTGACTCGCCCCCCGATTGGAGTCCAAGGACGTTGGCTTGCCCTGGCCGCGTTGCTTGCAAACGCGTGCGGCGGCGGTTCGGGCCTGGGTACTGGAAACGACGCCGCGATGCCGCAAGGTGGCTCGAGTGGAACGGCGGGCGCCGGACAGAATCCACCCGACGGCGCGGCGACCGGTTCCGGCGGCGCCGCCGGCGCTTTCGTCCCGGCCGCCCATCCCGCGCTTCCCGAGGTCGTTGATCTCAACCGCTCGATCCTGCGGACGCCCAAGGTGCAGCTCATCATCTACTCGAGCGACACCGGCGCCGTCGACGTCGAGGCCTTCCTCCAGGAGCTGACCCACAGTAGCTATTGGGGCGAGACCACCTCCGAGTACGGCGTTGGCCCGCTCACGATCCTGCCGACCATCACGCTCACCACAGCCCCGCCGGCCACGATGACCGATGCCACGCTTCGCGCCACGCTGGCGGCCAACACCACCGGTGCGAATCCGATCTGGGGCCCCGCCGATCCGAGCACGATCTACCTGTTCGCGTTTCCCTCGACCACGATCGAAAGCTCCATGGACGGCTCCTGCTGCACGGAATACGACGGCTATCACACCGACCTGACCTCGGGCGGGACCGTGGTGCCCTACGCGGTGAGCTGCGCCTGCCCCGGCTTCGACGGGTCGGGCATCACCGATCTCCAGGAGCGCACCGTCGACATCAGCCACGAGCTGGTCGAGACGGCAACCGATCCGTTTCCCAACGTGCAGCCGGGCTACCGAGAAGAGGACAACGCCGACATCGTCTGGACTCTCTTGTCGGGGGGCGAGGTGGCGGACATGTGCGAATTCAACGACGACGCGAACTACCTCCCGCCGGGTTCCACCTACATGGTCCAGCGCAGCTGGTCGAACGCGGCGGCCGCGCTCGTGCAGAACCCTTGCGTCCCCCACACGAGCAGCCAGCCCTACTTCAACAGCTTCCCCGCGTTCGACTCGATCACCTATGTCCCTCCTGGGGGCACCGGTTTTACCACCCAGGGTGTCAACATCCCGATCGGACAAAGCAAGACCATCGCCATCAATCTTTTCAGCACCGCCCCGACCGGGGGACCGTGGACGGTCCGCATCTACGACTACGACCAAGCGCTGGTCGGGACCAAGCCCTACCTGGGCCTGACGCTCGACAAGAACACCGGGCAGAACGGCGACACGCTCCACTTGACGATCTCGCCCAAGACGGCCGACGCGAAGCTGGGCGGAGAGGCGTTCATCATCTTCTCGGATCTCGGCAGGCCCGGAGACGCCAATTTCCAGAGCAACGTGACGATGGGCCTGGTCACCAACTAGGCGTGCGGAGCGGTCGGCGTGGCCGGTCGTTGACGAGAAGACCTCGAATGGCGTAAGTACGGCGGACTCGAAAGACGCCCAGGTAGCTCAACTGGTAGAGCAACGGACTGAAAATCCGTGTGTAGACAG